>JBKJHG010000124.1:0-2657 GCA_046599115.1 Gemmatimonadaceae bacterium | reverse complement strand
CGAGCCCGAGCTCGGCGGCCATTATCCCTGCCAGCCACGCGACTTCCTTCGAGTGATTGAGAATGTTCTGGCCGTAACTCGACCGCCACCGCATCCGGCCGATGAGCTTTATCAATTCCGGATGCAATCCGTGCACGCCGCTCTCGTACGCCGCGCGCTCGCCGGTCTCGATGATCCCCTTGTCAACTTCTTCCTTCGACTTGTTGACGACTTCTTCAATGCGTCCCGGATGAATCCGTCCGTCGGCGACAAGCTTCTCGAGTGCGAGACGCGCGACTTCGCGGCGCACCGGGTCGAAACAGGAGACGACCACCGTATCCGGTGTGTCGTCGATGATGACGTCCACTCCGGTCGCCAGCTCGAATGCGCGGATGTTGCGCCCTTCACGCCCGATGATGCGTCCCTTCATCTCATCATTCGGTAGCGCGACCGCGGAGACCGTCGCCTCGACGCTCTGCTCGGCGGAGATGCGCTGAATGGCGAGAGCGATGATCTTCTTCGCCTCCCGCTCGGAGTTGCGCTTCGCAGTCTCGCGGATCTCGCGGATGCGGTTGGCGGCGTCGGCGTGCGCCTCCTCCTCCATTCTATGGATGAGCTCTGCCTTCGCGTCGGCGGCGGACAGTCCGGCCAACTGCTCGAGGCGGCGGCGCTCTTCGGCGAGGAGGCGGTCTACTTCCTTTTCGCGCTCTGAAAGCGCTTGATCGCGCTTGCCGAGATCCTCGGTGCGGCGGGTGGTCTCGCGCTCCCGTTGCTCCAGCACGTCGTACTTTCGATTCAGGATGCCTTCTCGGTCGCCGACTTTCCGCTCTTCCTTCTCGACCTCCTCGCGTCGGCCACGGGCTTCCGTCTCCCAGTCCTCGCGGAGCTTGATCAGCTCTTCCTTTCCGGTGAGGACGGCGGTCTTGCGGAGGCTCTCGGCCTCGCGCTCGGCGTCGGCGGTGATGCGCGTGGCCGTCTCTTCGGCGGTGGACTTGCTCCGCTGCTGGCGCTCAACCTCTCGCCTGGCGCCCATCCTGAGTCCGAAAAACAAAAACACCGCGCTGGCAAGTACTAACGCTGCAATGCCGGCCGCGGCGAACAATGCCGTGTTGGTCATTAGCATCTATGTAGAGCCCGCGGCATATGGCCACAGGCGGCCCCGATCGCGCCGAAAAGTCGTCGCGTGTCACCGCTAAGCTAATCTTTTCTTTTCGCGGGTGGGAGCCAGGGGCGGATCTCGTTGCTCAGCTTCTGCATTGAGCCGGCGAGGGCGAGGCCGCCATCCCGGGCCTCAAACAACTCACCTGTGATGCTGATCGCGGCGAGGATGGCTGCCTTGTGGGATTCCACGAGCTGGCTGCCGGACTGAATCTGCCGGATAACCTTGTCCACGTACTCGGCCACGGCGCGGGTTTGTTCCGGACTGGCATCGCTGCGAATCGAGTACTCGTCGCCGAGTATCGACACTTTAACGACGTTCACTGCCTTCTTGGTCGTCATCGCGCGGCCCCCTCGTGCTGCTGACGTAGGAAGCGGACCCGCTCGACCATCTGACGAGTGCGGGTGCGGGCGGCGTTGAGCCGCTTGTTGAGCTCGGCGTTCTCCTTCTCGAGCTTTTGAATGCGCTGCGGCGAAACGGAGCCAACTGAGCTCTTCGTCTCGAACTCCTTCACCTTCGCCTCAGCCTGCTGGGCGCGGCGCCGGAATGAGGCGAGCTCTTCGCCGAGATGACGGACGAGCTGCTGTAGCTCGGCGAATGCTTTTTCAGGACGTGCGCTGTCTGACACCCAGTTTCTCCTCGAGTGAGCGAACGATCTTCGCCGTACGGCCCTGCACTTCCTTGTCTTTTAGTGTGCGCTCTGGACTGCGGAACGTCAATCGCCATCCGAGGCTGCGCGCGCCTTCCGCGATTCCTTTTCCCTTGAACTGGTCGAAGATTACGACGCTCTCGAGAAGCTCGCCCGCTTCCCTCCGTATGACTTCCTCGATGCTTTCCGACATTACGCCGTGCGGAACCAGGAGCGCCAAATCCACCTCGACCGGCGGGGTATTCGGAAGCGCTTTGTACGACCGCGTGACGTGGTTCTCCCCGATGGCCGCGGAAAGATCGATCTCGACCCCGAATGCGGACGCGCTCCACACCGGCGCGTTCATCGTAACGCGCGTCACGCGCCCGACCGGGCGCCCGTCAGCAACGACCGTCCAGAGCGAATCCGGGTTGAGAATTAACTTTATGTCAGACGACGGAAAGGCCGCCGCCGCAATGGTTTCTGCAATCCATTTCGCATCCCACTCGTCGAACTGAACTGAGCCGGTTCCGGTGAAATGAGATGGCTCGCGCTGGCCGAGAATCAGCACACCTGCGTGCATAGCTTCGGCGGGCAGTTTGTCGGCGGATTCCTTTGGTGGCGCGCTAAAAACTGTTCCGATCTCGAAGAGGCGGACGTTCTTCTGGAGACGCGCAAGATTGTACTCGGCGAGCGACGCGAGAGAGTCGAGGACCGAGCTTCTGAGGAATGGCTCGTCTTCGGCAAGCGGATTCGAAACTCGCACCGTCGCGCCCTTCCCTTCGGCCACGAACGGCATCGGCCGGACCTCGAGCAAGCCGATGGCGACTAGGAGATCCCGGATCTTGCGCTCGAGCAGAAATGCGGGCGCATCGGCCACACTGCTGGGCC
>JBKJHG010000052.1:0-2830 GCA_046599115.1 Gemmatimonadaceae bacterium | reverse complement strand
ATCTGTCCAACGACCTGGCGCTCGCGATGCGCGCGCCGAGCATTCGCATCGTCGCGCCCATTCCGGGCAAGGGCGCGGTGGGCGTGGAAGTGCCGAATCCGACATCGGAGATGGTCGCGTTCCGCGAGCTGATCGAGTCGCCGGAATTCAAAACCGCCCGCGCCGCTCTCCCCGTCGCGCTCGGCAAGGATCTGGAGGGGCGGCCGGTGATCAACGATTTGGCGAAGATGCCGCACCTGCTCATCGCCGGCTCGACTGGATCCGGAAAATCCGTATGCATCAACACGCTCATCACCAGTCTCATTTATCGCCACACCCCGCAGACGCTGCGCTTCCTGCTCGTTGATCCGAAGATGGTCGAGCTGTCGGTGTACAACGTGCTGCCGCATCTGCGGCACAAGGTCGTTACTGACAATCGTGACGCGGCGGCGGTGCTCAAGTGGGCGGTGCTGGAGATGCAGGACCGTTACGAGCTGCTGGCGGCGAATGGCGCGCGCAACATTCAGGATTTTAACCGCAAGGTACAGGAGGCCGCGCCCCTCAAGCGGCCGAAGAGCAAGGACGTCGCATTCGAAGCCGAGGCGTACGTGGGTGGTGTGCTGCCATACATCGTCGTCGTCATAGATGAGCTCGCCGATCTTATGATGACGGTGCAGGGCGAAGTGGAGACTCCGCTCGCGATGCTGGCGCAGAAGGCGCGCGCCATCGGAATCCATCTCATTCTCGCCACGCAGCGGCCGAGCGTGAACGTTATCACCGGGCTAATCAAGGCGAATTTCCCGAGCCGTATTGCGTTCCGCGTAGCGTCGCAGATCGACAGCCGCACGATTCTGGACGGGATGGGGGCCGAGTCGCTGCTCGGAAACGGCGATATGCTCTTCATTCCTCCGGGCAAGTCGGAGCCGGCGCGGCTGCAGGGCGCATACATCTCGAGCGAAGACACCGAGAAGCTGATGGGCTGGTACATCGACCGCCGCGATCAGCGAAAGGCGGCGTTCGAAGCACAGGGACTCATCGTCGAGGAGACGCCGACCGAGGACGACATTCTCGAGACGATGCGGAAGAAGGAAGCGGAGGCATCGGGCGCAGGCGAGGGCGAGGAAGGGGACGATGCCGATCGCGACAAGCTGTTCCGCGAAGCGGCGGAGATCGTTATCCAGCACCAGCAGGGCTCGACGTCGCTGCTGCAGCGGAGGCTGAAGGTGGGCTACGGCCGCGCGGCGAGGATCATCGATCAGCTCCACGCGGCGGGGATACTAGGGCCGCCGGATGGTTCGAAGCCGAGGGATGTGCTCGCGGGGCTCGAAGATTTGGATCGGATAGCGGGGCCGAGGGGTCTGTGAGCTGCGAACGGCGAACGGGGGACTGCGAACGGGGAACTGCGAACTGCAACTGAACGGGATGCGGGTTCTCAGAGGCGTAGATCCCGGTTTCTGGTTCACTACACACGGACTTTTCCGGTGTCCGACTTGGATGAGGTCGGGAACGGTTTGATCATTCGGTCGCGTTCCGCCGGGCTCTATTTGGTGGGTGAGTGATTTTAAGAAGCTGCTTGTTTGGCGGAAGGCGCACGCGCTGGCGCTGAATGTCGATCGGCTAGCCGCGCAAATCCGCGGCTCCCGGTACTCCGCATTGAAGAGTCAGATGACCCGGTCCGCGATGTCGATCCCGACGAACATCGTTGAGGGAACCGGCCAACGAACTCGCGGCGAGTACTCGCGGTTTGTCCGCTTCTCCTTGAACTCCGCGTCGGAGCTCGAATACCATCTGATGGTTGCCAGAGACACGAACGCCATCAACGAAGGCGATTTCAATTCCCTTACGAGCCAAACCATCGAAATCCGTAAAATGCTCCACGGCCTCCTCCGCTACCTCACTTTCGAATCACGTCCTGTCCCAAAACCGACCGGTCCACTTCGCAGGTAACCAAACCCCGGGATCTACGCCTCTGAGAACCCGCATCCCGTTCGGTTGCAGTTCGCCGTTCGCAGTTTGCAGTCCGCAGTTTGCTTCTCCCCGCAACATTCCGATGCCACGGAGCCCCGCCTCGCCCGCTACCATGTACCCCATGTCAGCAGCGAAGCAGGAAACCGGACTCGAGGGCGAGCGCATCGCGGAGCAGTGGCTCTGCGCCCGCGGCTGGGAGGTCATCGAGCGCCGTTTTCGGAGCGGTCACCGCGACCTCGACCTCATCGTCGCCCGGCCAGAAGAGGAGGGCAGGACCATCGCCTTCGTCGAGGTTAAGGCGCGCGCGAGCAGCTCCTTCGGCGGCCCCCTCGCCGCGGTGGGGTGGCAGAAGCAGCGTGAGCTCTGCAGGTCGGCCAGGGTCTGGATTTCCCGCTTCCAGCGCCCGGGCGACTCGTACCGGTTCGACGTCGTCGGGGTCATTCTGGGCCACGGCCGGATCGAGGTCCAGCACATCGAAAACGCCTTCCTTCTTCCAACTCGTGCTTGACGGGTTTGCGGTATCTTCGTATTTTCTTCGGGTAGGGCTTCGGGCGGCTTTTTGCTCCGATTCACGCCCTTCCGGCCACGGTTCTAACGCTTAAACGACGAGGACGATTCAGATGGGTGCATCCACGATGCAGGACGAAAAGAAGAAGGCGTTGAATCTGGCGATAGCCCAGATCGAGAAGAACTGCGGCAAGGGCGCGATCATGAAGATGGGCTCCGAGGGCGCCCGGGTTCGTGTTGAATCCATCTCCACCGGCGCGATCAATCTCGACGCCGCCATTGGCGTCGGCGGGATCCCGCGTGGCCGCGTGACCGAGATCTACGGTCCGGAATCGAGCGGAAAGACGACGCTCTGTCTGCACGTCGTCGCCAACGC
>JBKJHG010000046.1:0-2654 GCA_046599115.1 Gemmatimonadaceae bacterium | reverse complement strand
ATCGCGCGCATCGTTCCCGAGGCGATCGGATCGCGGATGACGACTTTCCCCTTCCACTTGGGGTCGAGGAGCTGATCCCAATCCTTCGGCGCATCCGCCTCCGTCACTGCCTCGCTGTTATACGCGATCACTTCCGGGGTGAGATACGTCCCGTACCATCTGTCGGATGCATCCCTGCCCTCGGCGTCGATCGCAACCGCCCAAGTCGGCTTGTATGGCTCGAGAAGATTTTCCTTGGCACCCTTGTCGAATGTCTCCGCCGGAGCGCCGAACCAGACATCCGCCTGCGGGTTCGCGGCTTCGGCGCGAACGCGGTCGAGAATCTCCTGCGACCCCATATCCACCCACTGCACGTCTATGTTCGGATGCGCTTTTTCGAACCCCTTCTCGAGATAATCGAGGAGCTCCTTACCGTGCGGAGAATAGACGGTGAGCACCGTACGATTGTCGCTGCTGCACGACAGTGCCCCGCACAGAAGGCCAGCGAGGGAAAGCGCGCGAAAAGTTTTCACTTTCCGGCGAGGAGATTGGCGAAGATGCGTGCGCCGCCGCTGACACCGGCGGGAAGCTGACGGAACAGCGCCAGCGGAACGTAGAAGTACGTGCCCTTGCCATACGCCGTGCTGATGATGGCGCCGTCGTTTGCCGGCTCGCCCGGATCGTTCATCGAAAGCACAGAGTGATAATGCGCATCCTTGGTGTAGGGCATATAGAGTGCGCGCTCCTGAACCCAGCCCGCGAAATCCTGTTGCGTGATCTTGTTCGGGAAGTTGAGGACCGGCGCAGCGGGATCGAGAATAGTTACAGGAGCGTTCTCGTCGGTAACGCGGTCATGCGGATTCCTGATCGTAATCGGATACGGCATCATCCCCGGGCGCGTCAGCTCGTATTGACCGTACTGGACGACCAGGCGCCCTCCGTTTTTCACGTACTGGAGGAGATAGCTGTTGTTGTCGCGGAGGATCTGGCTCGCCTGATAAGCGCGAGGGCCCACTACTATAGTAGTGAACTTCGACAGATCGGTCATCGGGATCAGGTCAGGCTGCACGACCGTCACCGGAACCCCCATCTCTTCGAGCATCGGCTCGACGTTGTCGCCGACCCCGGGAACGTACGCGACATTCAAGTTTTTCGGCAGCGCAAAGTCGATCGCATTGACCGTGAACGACGAAGGGCGATACAACGTTCTCGGCGTTATGTGTTCGTACTCAATCGGCACATATCCGACTGCGTATGTCTTTCCGTTTGCCGATGTGACCGCGCCGATCGTATAGCTCCCCCTCGGCAGCATTCCTCGAACGCGGAATGTGACGCGGGTTGTTGCGCCGAGTGCCATCGTGACGGTGCGCGACGCGGAGTCGGCAGTGAGCCCGGCGGGAAGATTCAACCCCACGACGACCGGCGTCGTGTCATTGAGCGCCGACCGAAGCGTCACGCCGATAAAGCGATCGAGTGCTGCTCCGGCGCGCGCAATCTCGACAGTGCGATCGAGCGTTACGCTCACGCCTGGCGCAACCATCAGCGGGCGCTGAACGTCGCCAAGAACCGGATCGGCGTAGTGTACGACGATCGGCGCGGTAACGGTGAGGTTGCGCGTCTCGAACTCGTGACGGTCTTGTGGCGGAACTGTCAAGGGATTCGCAACGTACTCAGAAATTCCCACCTGCACATTTGGACTTTCCTCTACATCTCTCACGTCGTCGGGCCGTCCATCCACTTTCGGAGTGAATAGGTCTCCGTTTCGCGGCTGAGTGAGCCACCACGGTTGGGTAATCGCCTGGTTCGAGTATGTCGTCGTCCACGTGAGCGCGGAATCCGGCTGAATGATCCCGCCGCCGGCCCGGTCGCCTACCACTACAGGTTTTTTTCCACGGTTGTATACGCTCACCTTCACGGTCGCGCTTTCGCCCTGCGCAACCGTTTTTCGATCCGCGACGGCCTCGACGGCAACCGCAGCCTTTGTCTCGGCCAGCCACGTCGCTCCCATTGGAAGCCGCGATGTGGTATCCAATCCGTCAAACATCGACTTCTCCATCTTCGCGTCCGCCGGCGCCGGAACTCTGCTGTCAACACGAATGAGATAGCTCTTAACGACGCCCTTCCTCTTCAGCGTCCCGAACCCCTGCGATTTGTGCTGCGACCGGCTCTCCGCCGCGATCTCCGCGTACGACTCGCCAAGCACCGGGTTGTATTCGCCAACGTTGATCGTCAGCGTGGCTGCAGCCGGCTCCTGCCTGCCACTGCGATAGAACTTGCTCACCCGCCACGGCGCGCCGAACTTTGATACCGGAAACTTTACAGTGTCCTCGGCTGCGCTCTCGTACGCCTCGCGCGCAAGGATCGCCGAGACCTGATGCTGTCCGTGACCGTCGCGCTGAGTCCCCGCGAAAAACGCGATCATCACCTGCGGCTTGAACGCGCGCACGACTTTCACGACGTCGCCGAGCAGAGAATCCTTCGGCCAATGCGAGAATGCTTCGTCCGCCGTTTTGGAAAATCCGAAATCGAACGCGCGGGTGAAATACTGATGCGCGCCGTCGATTCGCCGAGCCGCGAGGAGCTCTTCGGTTCGGATCACGCCCAGCTGTTCGCCCAGCTCGTTGCCAATGAGATTCTGACCGCCGTCGCCCCGCGTGAGCGAGAGATACGCCGTG
>JBKJHG010000205.1:0-12803 GCA_046599115.1 Gemmatimonadaceae bacterium | reverse complement strand
GGCGGTGACCAGGACATCGGTGGGATAAAACGCGGCGAGGTCCGGCGCCGATTTGTCGGGCCACCCGAGCGTCGAGATCGGGAAAAGCCACGACGAAAACCAGGTGTCGAGAACATCCTCGTCCTGCCTGACGGCGCCGCCACACTTCGCGCACGCGGTGACGTCATCCCGGCTGACGATTGTCTCGCTGCACTTGTCGCAGTACCAAACCGGGATGCGATGCCCCCACCAGAGCTGCCGCGAGATATTCCAGTCACGGATGTTCTCCATCCAGTTGACGTATACGGCTTCCCACCGCTCGGGGAGAATGCGCACCTCGCCGTCGTGATATCCCTTCAGCGCCGGCGCGGCGAGCTCCTTCATCCGCACGAACCACTGGTCGGAAAGCCGCGGCTCGACGACTGTGTCGCAGCGGTAGCAGTGGCGCACCGAGTGTGTGTGCTCCTCGACTTTGACGAGCTGATCAGCTTCGTCGAGCTGCTTGACGATTAACCGTCTCGCCTCGAAGCGGTCCACGCCTAAAAGCGCCGCCGGAACGCGCGAGCCGGCGTCGGCGCCATTGCCCATCGTCGCTTCAGGTGTCATTACCACCGGCATCGGCAGCTTGTGACGCAGCCCGACCTCGAAATCGTTTGGATCGTGGGCCGGCGTGATCTTCACGACACCAGTGCCGAACTCACGGTCAACGTACTCGTCGGCGATGATCGGAATTTCCAGGTTCGCAATCGGCAGCAATACGTTCTTGCCGATGAGCTTCGAGTAGCGCTCGTCCTCGGGGTGCACCGCAAGCGCAACGTCGCCGAGCATTGTTTCAGGGCGCGTGGTGGCGACGGTGAGCGTCTTGCCGCGGCTGCCGACGATGTCGTAGCGGATGTGATAGAGCTTTCCGCTCTCCTCGACGTGCTGCGCTTCTTCATCGCTGAGCGAAGTGAGGCAGCGCGGGCACCAGTGGATTACACGGTGGCCGCGGTAGATGAGTCCGCGCTCGTAGAGCTGGACGAACGCTTCACGGACGGCGTTCGATAGCTCGGGCGAAAGCGTATAAGCGGTGCGCGTCCAGTCAGCGGAGGATCCGATCGCGCGGAGCTGGCGCAGTATCTCGCCGCCTGTCTTCTCGACGAAATCGGCGGTGCGCGCGACAAACGCCTCGCGTCCGACGTCACCGCGTGTCTTTCCCTCGGCGGCGAGCTGCTTCTCGACGACGTTTTGCGTCGCGATGCCGGCGTGGTCGGTGCCCGGAACCCAGAGTGTCTCGTCGCCGGACATTCTACGCCAGCGGACGATGACGTCCTGCACCGTGTTATTGAGACCGTGGCCGGCGTGGAGAACGGCGGTCACGTTCGGCGGCGGCATCACCACCACGAACGGCTCGCGGTCGCCTCCGACACGCGCGCTGCGCTCGGCGCCTGCAGTGAAAACGCCGGCGCGCTCCCACGCTTCGTAGAGCACGCGTTCGGTCGCCCCGGCGTCGTACTGGGCCGGGGTGTCGGGCAAAAGCTCGGTGGAGGGATTCATCAGTTGGGCAAGTTAACTCTCGCCCAAGAGACGGGGAACTGAAGAGGGCTAACTAGTAACTAGTAACTAGTAAACGGGTCCGACCTTTGAATCCATTTACTAGTTACTAGTTACCAGTTGCAGTTTACAGCGCGGTGTCCGTCACGTGGTCCGCCTTCGGCACACCCGTCGGCGCGACGGCGGATCCGTCGGTTCTCGACGTGCCCGCCTTTTTCTTCGCCACTCGGGCTCTGCGCTCCGCGGTTCCCTCGATGTCGTCGGCTGCGGCGAGGTAGGCGCTGTCCTCGCTCATCGCGTGGTCCTCGAGGACGTTTCGCGGATCGGCGTGACGGTCGATTTCGGTGGAGTTGCCCTGACGGCGGCGTCCAGTTCCGACCTGCTGGCCTTCCCAGTGCGCTTCGGTGAGGGACGGGTCGCCGGACTCATAGCGGTCCGCCATCTCGTCAAACAAATCTTCGTCGGAGCGGACGGCGAGCCGGTTCACGACCGTCTCCACCCCCGGGACTCCGCGTGCGACGTCAACCGCCTGCTTCGCTTCGTCCTCGGCATTGACCCATCCGGTGATCTCGATGATCCCTTCCTGGATCGCGCCGATGTCGATGGCGCGCTCGCTCAGAATCGGATCGTTGCGGTACGCTTCGAGGACTCTCTCTTCCAGCTCGTCGGAACCCTTGATCGGCGCGACGTATGACGCGGCGTATTCGTCCACGTTATCCTCGTAGTCGTCGTCCTCGTCTTCGAATTCATCTGCATCGCCGTCGTCGAGATGATCTTCATCGGCGCCGCCGAGCCTTTCCTTGATGCGGTCGGTGATCCCGCGAAAGCCGCCAAACTGCTCGGCCATCAGCACGCCGGCCGCGAATCCGGCGACCGCGCCGATGGCGAGGAACAGCGCACTGTGGGAACCGGACTCTTCTTCTTCTTCTTCCCGGAAACGAAGTGGTGACATGGTGTATCCCTGTGGCGAAGGGTATCTACGATCTGTACTTTAGAAGGAAGCAAAATAAAGGCCACCTGAAGTACACCCCGAACATACGAAAATGTTGAAGCTGCGGCTCCCCGACGGCGCGATTCGCGAAGTCCCGGAAGGCAAGCTCCCCGGCGAAGTGGTCGGATCCATCGGCGCCAGGCTCCTCCAGGCCGCGATCGCCGTCTCCATTGATGGGGAAATCCAGGATCTGATCACTCCGCTGCGCCGGAGCGGCGACTTTCGCGTCCTGACTCAAAAGGACCACGCGTCGCTCGACGTGCTGAGGCATTCAGGCGCCCACGTTCTCGCAACCGCCGTCAGGCGCCTGCGTCCGGACGCGAAAATCGGGTTCGGGCCGTCCATCGAGGACGGCTTCTATTACGACTTCGAAGTCGAGCAGCCGTTCACTCCCGAAGATCTGGAGAAGTTCGAGTCGGAGATGAGAAAGGTCGCGTCGGAGAAGCTGCCCTTCGTCCGTGAAGAGGTGTCGCAGCCCGACGCGGCGAAGAAATTCTCCGACGACCCGCTCAAGCTCGAGCGGCTGGGCGAGTTTTCCGCCGACGAGATCATCTCTACATATACTGACGGGCCTTTCATTGATCTCTGCCGCGGCCCGCCCGTGCCGGATACGTCGTATCTGAAGCATTTCAAGCTGCTCCATACTGCGGGCGCGTACTGGCGCGGCGATGAGAAGCGGCAGATGCTGCAGCGCATCTACGCAACGGCGTGGTTCAGCAAGGAAGATCTCGACGCGCATCTGACGCGTCTCGAAGAGGCGAAGAGGCGCGACCATCGTCATCTCGCGCAGCTGCTCGATCTGTACTCGACCGACGCGCGCGTCGGGCCGGGGCTCATTCTGTGGCACCCGAAGGGCTCGATCATCCGCAATGAGATCGAGAACTACGAGCGGAATCTCATTCTCCGCCACGGATACGAGCTCGTCTATACTCCGCACATCGTAAGCGAGAAGCTGTTCCAGATCTCCGGGCACCTCGAGAACTTCAAGGAGAACATGTTCGGGGCGATGGATGTGGACGGCGCGATGTACCGCCCGAAGCCGATGAACTGCCCGGGTCACATCTGCATCTACCAGTCGCAGCAGCGCTCCTATCGCGATCTGCCGATCCGGTACGCCGAGTTCGGCGCGGTGTATCGGTATGAGCGAAGTGGTGTGCTGCACGGGATGATGCGCGTGCGCGGATTCACGCAGGACGACGCGCACGTCTTCTGCACGCTCGAGCAGGTGCCGGATGAGATCGAACGCCTTCTCGATCTTTGCGACGAGATGCTGAAGACGTTCGGCTATCCGTATACGATAGAACTCGCGACGCGTCCCGCCGACAAGGCGCTGGGCACGCCGGAGCTGTGGGAGAACGCGCAGAAGACTTTGTCCGACGTGTTGGACAAGCGCGGGCAGGCATTCGAAATCGACGAAGGCGGCGGCGCGTTTTACGGTCCCAAGCTCGACTTCAAGCTCATCGACGCGATCGGAAGAAAGTGGCAGGGTCCGACGGTGCAGCTCGACTTCAACCTCCCCGAGAGATTCGGCCTCGAGTACACCGGCGCCGACAACGCGCCGCACCGCCCGATAATGCTGCATCGCGTTCTCGTCGGCTCGATGGAGAGGTTCGTCGGCGGATTGATCGAGCACTTTGCGGGCGCGTTCCCACTCTGGCTCGCGCCGGAGCAGGTGCGGGTCATTCCGATCGCTGCGGACCTGAATGAATTCGGGGCGTCAATCGTGAAGCGGCTCAAGGTGCGCGGGGTTCGAGCGCATCTCGATGATCGCACAGAGACGCTGAACTACCGCATTCGCGAAGGCGAGACGATGAAGATTCCATATATGGCGGTCGTCGGTAAGCGCGAAGCGGATGCTGATGCATTGGCTCTGCGAATTCGCGGGGCGGGGAAGAAGCAGGAGGTGATGCCGGTCGCGGATTTCATCGCGCGGGTCGAGGATGAGCTTGCGACGAGATCGCTTGTGCCGATGGCTGGGACTGGCGCCTAATAGAGATCGCGGGTTGCATCGGGCATCTCGAATACTGAAGCAGGGAGCTCCGAGCTTTGCAGCAGCCACGCTCGGAGCTCCTCTATTTGACCGACGGGGAAGTTGAGCGGAGTTTCTTGAGCAGGCCGTGAATCATTCTTCTCACCTCGACAATTTCGCGAACCAGCTCGTCGCAGGCTTCCTCCGGTAAAGCTTGAATATCCCGAGCGAGGATGATGTGATACTCGAGCTCGATTGCCGAGTTGAGCGCGATCCGGAGGAATCGGGCGAACTCCTTCTCGCTTTCCTGCCTTCGGCCCTCGACGATGTTCGCGGGAATAGAGAACGCTGCCCGGACTATTTGCGAGCTTAATGACACATCGCGCCTCCGCCGCATCCCCGCTGACACGCGATGAATGTGCACCGCGAGTGCGTGCGCCTTCTGCCACACAAGCAAGTTCCTGAATTCGCTCACCCATCATTCTGATCGCGCCCAACCTTCCTCCCAGCATCCTTCGGCCGCACCGACAAGCTCCCGGCGAAACTGCTTCCAAGCTCCGGGCTCCCTGCTTCAGTATTCGAGATCCCCGCTTCCAGTGGAGATCCCCGCCTCCACCCGCTATCTCCGCCCGGCCTTTCCCAGCCAATTACTATTAAAGAATGCCCGACCTCTCCCGCTCCTCCGTCATCGTCGCCGCGACCCGCACCCCGGTCGGAAAATTTCTCGGCGTACTCTCTCCGCTTTCAGCCACCGAGCTCGGCGGAATCGCCATCAAGGAGGCGATGAAGCGATCGGGCGTCAATCCGGCCGACGTCGAAGAAGTGATAATGGGCCACGTCGTTCAGGGCGGCACCGGCCAGGCACCGGCGAGACAGGCTTCGCTCAAAGCGGGCCTTCCGGATCAGGTTTCCGCCACGACGATCAACAAGATGTGCGGCTCCGGTTTGAACGCCGTGATGCTCGCCGCGCAGGCGATCAAGGCGGGCGACCGCAGAGTCATCGTCGCGGGCGGCCATGAATCGATGTCCAACGCGCCCTACTACCTATATGGTATGCGCAACGGCGTGAAGCTCGGCGATCAGAAGCTCGTTGACGGCGTCATCAAGGACGGACTCTGGTGCTCCGCGTGCGACATCCATATGGGCGGCCACGCCGACTACACCGCGACGAAAGCGGGTGTGACGCGGCAGCAGCAGGATGAGTTCGCCGCGTCTTCACATCGCAAGGCAATCGCCGCAATCGAAGGCGGCAAATTCAAGAGCGAGATCACTCCCGTCGAGATATCGGGGAAGAAGGGCGTGACGATCGTAGATACCGACGAAGGCCCGCGCAAGGACACGACTGCCGAAGTTCTCGCCAAGCTCAAGCCCGCATTCCCCGGCAAGGGCGACAACTCCGCGCTCAGCGTCACGGCGGGCAACGCATCGAGCCTCAACGACGGCGCCGCCGCGACCGTCGTCGTGTCAGAGGAGTACGCCAAGGCGAATGGTCTCAAGATTCTGGCGCGCATCACCGGCTACGCGGTTGGCGGCACCGCGCCCAAGGATCTCTTTTTCGCGCCGATTCTCGCCGTCCAGAATCTGATGAAGAAATCGGGTACGAAGATCGGCGACTACGATCTCATCGAAGCGAACGAAGCCTTCGCCTCGCAGGCACTCGCAGACGGAGCCGGGCTCGGCTGGGATTGGGATCGCGTCAACGTCAACGGCGGCGCGATCGCGCTTGGCCATCCGATTGGCGCCAGCGGCGCGCGTGTTCTCACAACTCTTCTCTATGCGATGCAAGACCGCAACAAGAGCACCGGGCTCGCCACGCTTTGCCTTGGCGGTGGAGACGCGGTGGCTCTCAGCGTCGAGCGCGTAGGCTGACCTCGTAGTGATCGAAGAATCAGCCGCTCCGAAGCCAGGGACTTTCGGAGTAGCGTGGCGCGCGTTCGTGTTCGTTGTCGCCAGCGTCGGCATCGCAACAGTCGGCGCGACGATTCTTTCCGGAGCTTCGAGAGGTGTCGCCAAGATCTCCGTCGGTTTCGACTCGCTGCCCGGTGTTTTCCTCGGAGTAGTCGCTGTCTCGCTGGCATCATTTGCGATGCTGCACACCGAGAAGGGACTTGGCTGGGGCTTGCTCTACCTCGACCGGCCAGCGCTCGACGTAAAGAAGATCGGCTTGGGACTGCTCGCCGGCGCGGTCGGCATCGGAGCTCCATCGGCCCTGCTGCTTGTCACACGCGAGCTGGGAGTGCGGGCGACGCCGGCTGGAAACTGGATCAGCGCCGCAGCCTTCGACGTCGCGTTCTTCGCCCTCGCCGCGGCGATGGAGGAGCTCGTCGTTCGCGGTTACCTCTTCTCGCTCATTCGGCGGCAGTGGGGGTGGAAAACCGCCCTTTTTTCGACGAGCATTCTCTTCGGCGCGCTCCACCTTCTCAATCCCGGCGCCAGTGCGGAATCGCTGCTCAACGTTACGCTGGCGGGAATTTTCCTCGCCGCGGTTCTGCTCGTGACGCGGAGCCTTTACGCGGCGATTGCCGCACATTTTGCTTGGAACTGGACGATGGCAGCGGTATTTCACACCGTCGTCAGCGGCGCGGCGATTCCGGCGCCAAATTACGCTACTGTGGACAACGGTCCGGATTGGCTCACGGGCGGCAAGTGGGGGCCCGAAGGCGGCGCAGGCGCGACCGCGGCGATGCTGATCCTGATTTTCATTTTGTACCGAATGCGGCAGAGCCGCGCGGAGTCATAGGAATGGCTGACAAGAGACCATTGGAATACATCGGGACGCGGACTGCGGAATATGCGTCCCCGCCGGAGAAGATCGCGGTCATAGGCGCCGGACAGATGGGAAATGGAATCGCGCACGTGTTCGCGCAGTCCGGATTTCCCGTCAGGATGATAGATGTCTCCGCCGCCGCACTCGAAAAGGCGAAGAGCACGATCTCCAAGAACCTCGACCGCCAGGTAAAGAAGGGCGCGCTCGCCGAGGGCGCTCCGGAGGGAATTGTCTCCCGCATCACGACTGACACTTCGCTCGAGAGCGCCGGCGACGCGGGCCTCATCGTCGAAGCGGCGACGGAAAATGTCGAGCTGAAGTTCAAGATCTTCGCCGACCTCGACCGCATCGCCAAGCCCACCGCGATTCTGGCCAGCAATACGAGCTCCATCTCGATTACGGAGATAGGCGCGAAGACCAATCGCCCCGACAGAGTCGTTGGAATGCACTTTATGAATCCCGTTCCGGTGATGAAGCTGGTCGAGATCATTCGCGGCCTCGCGACCTCCGACGAAACGACGAAGCGCGTCGTGGACCTCGCGTCGCAGCTCGGCAAGGTTCCCGTCGAGGTGAACGACTTTCCGGGCTTCGTCGCCAATCGCATCCTGATGCCGATGATCAACGAGGCGGTTTACTGCGTGATGGAGGGAGTCGGCACGCCAAAGGCGATCGACGAAATAATGCAGCTCGGTATGAACCACCCGATGGGGCCGCTCGCCCTCGCTGATTTCATCGGCCTCGACACCTGCGTTGCGATTCTCGAAGTGATGCACAAGGGTCTCGGCGATTCCAAGTACCGCCCGTGCCCCCTGCTCAAGAAGTACGTCGCCGCCGGATGGCTGGGCCGGAAAAGCGGCCACGGCTTCTACAGCTACTCCTAAGCAAATGTCCTGGGCATTACACCCGCTCACCGAGGAGCAGCAGGAGATTCAAAAGCTCGCCCGGGAGTTCGCCCGCGCTGAGATCGCTCCTCACGCCGCGGCGTGGGACCGCGATTCACATTTTGAGCCGTCGCTGGTGAAGAAGATGGGAGATCTCGGATTTCTCGGAATGCTTCTCCCTGAGGAGTTCGACGGACTCGGAGTGGACACTTCGACTTATCTCATCGCACTCGAGGAAATCGCCGCAGTGGACGCCTCTGTCGCGGTGATGATGAGCGTCCACAACTCGCTGCCGACGTCGATGATCAACCGCTTCGGCAGCGATGAGCAAAAGCAGCGATTCCTCAAGCCGATGGCTCGCGGGGAAATCCTCGGTGCGTTTGCGCTGTCCGAGCCGGACGCGGGATCAGACGCAGCTTCGCTCTCGACGCAGGCGGTTCGCGACGGCGACTCCTGGGTGCTCAACGGCAACAAGAGCTGGGTCACCAACGGGAGCACAGCGGGCGCAATCATTATGATGGCGCGCACCGACGCCAGCGGAAACAGAAAGGGCGCCCGGGGAATCGGCGCGTTCATTGTCACTCCCGATCTTGCCGGCTTAAGCGTCGGAAAGAAGGAAGACAAAATGGGTCTGAGGGCTTCGCCGACGGTTTCGCTCACCCTCGACAACGTCCGTGTTCCCGCCGCCAACCTCCTCGGCGACCCGTCGCAGGGTTTTATCTACTCGATGCAGTCGCTCGACAACGGCCGGTTGGGAATTTCCGCCCAGGCGATCGGCATCGCCCGCGCGGCGCTCGAGTATTCCACTGCGTATGCTCTCGAGCGGCGGCAGTTCGGAAAGCCGATCAAGGAATTCGAGGCCATTCAGTTCAAGCTCGCCGATATGGCGATGCGCGTCGCGGCGGCGCGATCCCTGCTTCATTCGGCGGCGGCGGCGAAAGACCGGGGCCAGAGCATCACCCAGTTCGGAGCGATGGCGAAGCTGTTCGCCAGCGAGACGGCGATGTGGGTCACGACGCAGGCGGTACAGATTTTCGGCGGATACGGCTATATGAAAGATTATCCGGTCGAGCGCCTGTTCCGCGACGCGAAAGTGACCGAGATTTATGAAGGAACTTCCGAGATCCAGCGAATCGTGATTGCCCGGGAGCTGTACGCGCAGTCCTGACGAATCAATCCATTTACGCAACCATAAGACATGAAGATTTTCGATACGCTGGCTACGATGGGTCACGAAGAAGTCGTTTTGTGCAGCGACCCGTCGTCCGGCTACCGCGGCATCATTGCAGTCCATAGCACCAAGCTTGGCCCGGCGCTCGGCGGAACGAGGTTCTGGAGCTACGCCGACGATGAAGCGGCGCTCACCGACGCCCTCCGCCTCTCGCGCGGAATGACATACAAGAACGCGGTCGCCGGACTCAACCTCGGCGGCGGCAAGTCAATCATCATCGGCGACAACCGGACCAAGGATCGCGAGAAGATCTTCCGCGCCCACGGCCGCTTCGTCGAGAGCCTCGGCGGACGGTACGTCACCGCGGAGGACGTCGGCACCAGCACCGCGGATATGGATTTCGTTCATTTGGAGACCGGCCACGTCGCCGGACTCGCCGGAAAATCGGGCGACCCGTCCCCCGTCACGGCGCACGGAGTTTTTCGCTCGGTCCAGGCGTCGGCGATGGAGAAGTGGGGCTCCGACAATTTGAGCGGCAAGACGATCTCGATAATGGGATGCGGCCACGTCGGACAGTATCTCGCCAAGGAGCTCCACGAAGCGGGAGCGAAGCTGATTGTTTCCGACATTGACGCCGAGCGCGCGAAGAAGGTGGCCGCGGCGACGGGAGCGCAGATCGTGGAGGGCGACGCGATCTTCTCCGCCGATGCGGACATCTTCGCGCCGTGCGCGCTCGGTGGCATCATCAACGACAAGACCATCCCAATGCTCAAAGTCGTCATCGTATCGGGTGGCGCAAACAACCAGCTCCTCGAAGAGCGTCACGGTGACGTGCTTACTGAGAAGGGGATTCTCTACGCCCCCGACTACGTGGCGAATGCGGGCGGTGTCATCAACGTGTACGGCGAAGTCTCCGGCTGGGACGCGCAGCGCGCGCTCGACAAGGCCGACGATATTTACGACACGATTCTCAAGGTTTTCGAGATCTCGAAGAAGGAAGGGATCCCGACATACAGGGCGGCCGACCGGCTCGCCGAGCAGAGGCTGGCGGCGGCGTGAGCGAAGTGATTCCGATCGCTTCGGATCACGCCGGCTTCGAGATGAAGCAGAAGCTCATCGCCGAATTGTCGGCGATGGGTTTTCAGCCGCAGGACCTTGGAACGAAAACGGCGGACAAGCCCGACGACTATCCCGATTACGCCCACCCGCTCGCGAAGGAAGTCTCGAGCGGAGAAGTGAAGCGCGGGATCCTCCTCTGCGGAAGCGGAGTCGGGATGGACATCGTTGCCAACAGATATCCGGGTGTGCGCGCAGCGCTGGCGTGGGAGCCGGAGATCGCCGAGCTGTCGAGAAGGCACAATGACTCGAACGTGCTCGTGCTTCCGGCTCGCTATATGTCGGACGACAAGGCTGTCGAAGCAATGAAGAAGTGGCTAACGACCGATTTTGAAGGCGGCCGCCACGAGCGCCGCGTTGAAAAAATCGACGGCGAGACCGCGAAGTGACGACGGCGGGCTTCATGCCGCAGGACGATCTCGCGCACTCCGATCCGGACATCGCGCGCCTCATTGACGAAGAGGTTGACCGCCAGCGTGACGGACTGGAGCTGATCGCGAGTGAAAATTTCGTCAGCCCCGCGGTTCTCGAGGCGATGGGAACCGCACTGACGAACAAGTACGCCGAAGGCCTTCCCGGAAAGCGCTACTACGGCGGATGCGAGTTCGTGGACCAGGTAGAGCAGATTGCGATCGATCGTGTAAAAAAGTTATTCAACGCCGAGCACGCGAACGTGCAGCCGCACTCCGGCGCGCAGGCCAACGCGGCCGTGTATCTCGCCTTTCTCAAACCGGGCGATAAAGTGCTCGGCCTCGATCTCTCGCAGGGCGGTCACCTCACGCACGGCTCGCCAGTCAACTTTTCCGGACTGCTCTATCACGCCGTTCATTACGGAGTGGGCGAGGACGGACGCATCGATTACGCAGCGATGCAGGAAATCGCGCGCCGCGAGAAGCCCCGGATGATTATCGCCGGCGCGAGCGCGTATGCGCGCATAATCGATTTTGAGCCGTTCGCCGAGGTCGCCAAGGAGATCGGAGCGAAGTTTGTGGTTGATATGGCGCACTTCGCGGGCTTGGTTGCGACGGGATATCATCCTTCGCCCGTGCCACACGCCGACGCCGTAACGACGACGACGCACAAGACACTGCGCGGTCCGCGCGGCGGCTTGATTCTCTGCAAGGAGGAGCACGCCAAGGCAGTTGACAAGGCGATGTTCCCCGGGACGCAGGGTGGGCCGCTCGAGCACATCATCGCCGCGAAGGCGGTGTCGTTCAAGGAAGCGCTCGACCCGTCGTTCAAGGTGTATTGCGGACAGATTGTCGCGAACGCCCGTGCTCTCGCCGCGGCGCTGATGGAGCGCGGATTTGACATCGTCTCCGGCGGGACCGACAATCATCTGATGCTGGTGGATCTCCGTAACAAGAACATCACCGGGAAGGTCGCCGAGAAAGCGCTCGATGTCGCCGGAATCACCGTGAACAAGAACACGGTGCCGAAGGAGACACAGTCTCCGTTCGTCACCAGCGGTATCCGGATCGGCACGCCCGCCGTCACGACGCGCGGGATGAAAGAGAAGGAGATGGAAATCATCGCCGGGCTGATCGACAGAATAGTAAAGGCGCCGGAGGATGTCGCGCTGTCGAAGTCGGTGCGCGAGGAAGTGCGCGATCTCGCCAGGCGCTTCCCGCTTTATCCTTCGCTGAAGAGGATTTCCGGCTAATGTCCGGGCTCGCGTTCCGCGACGGGATAATGGATCGGATCCGCATTCGCGAGCCGCGGTTCGACGAGCAGGCGTATCTGTTCGTCCTCGCCGCGCTCGAGCACTGTCAATCCCACCTCGGCGCGCGCCGGCACATCAACGGCGCCGAGCTCTCGCGCGGCTGCCGCGACCTCGCTCTCGAAAGATACGGGCTGATGGCGCGGCTCGTCCTCGAGCATTGGGGAGTCACGTCCACTGCAGATCTCGGTGACATCGTCTTTACACTCGTGGATCTCGGATTCCTCCTCAGCCAGCCCCAGGATAAACGCGAGGAGTTTCTCGCCGTTTACGATTTCGATCGCGCGTTCGAGCAGGAGTATCCCTGGAACTGCGCTAACTGCGCATAGGGAGCATCCGTGACAGTGCGTGTCGTCACGGCAGCTGAAGCAGCCGAGCGCGACAGAGCGTCCGTCGCGTCGGGGACGCCGTCGCAGCAGCTGATGCAGCGCGCGGGACGTGCCGCGGCGATCGTCATTCTCGAAAAGTTCGGCGCACGGCTCGCGGACGGCGCGGTCATTTTCACCGGCCCCGGCAATAACGGCGGCGACGGTTGGGCTGTAGCCGAAGCGCTCAAACGTGCGGGCGCGAATGTCTCGATCGAAGAGGCCGTGCCCCCCAAGACATCGGACGCAATCGCCGCCAGGCACGTTGCGGAAAAAGTATTGGATTCAACCGAAACGCTGGCGCGGCCTGG
>JBKJHG010000010.1:0-4681 GCA_046599115.1 Gemmatimonadaceae bacterium | reverse complement strand
CGACGTCGCCCGCGAAGAGGGCGGGGAGTGAGCCAGCCGCACGTGACCCAGAAGAAGGCGGTCGTCACCAGCGGCACTGGTGGCATTTGGAGTGTTCGCGACGAATCGGGTGGGAATCACGAAGCCTCGCTTCGGGGCAGGCTCAAGCTGCCCAAGAACTCTCCGCTCAAGCTCGCTGTCGGCGACGACGTGATGATTGACCGCGACCCGGGCGGCAATCACTGGGCGATCAGCGAGATCCTGCCGCGCCGCTCGCAACTCGCGCGACGGTCGCCGAGCGGGGCGTATGGCGAGCGCATCATCGCCGCAAACGTGGATCAGGTGGTGCTCGTCTTCGCGGCTGCGAAGCCGGAGCCGCATTTACGAATGATGGATCGCTTTCTCGTCATCGCCGAAGCGAACGAGATCGAGGCGCGCATCGTCATCAACAAGGTCGAGCTCGTCGGAGATGGAACCGCGCAGGAGATGTTCGAGCCGTACGAGGCGGCGGGATATCCGATCCACTTCACAAGCGTGAAGCAATCGCGCGGCCTAGCGGAGCTGCACGATCAGCTCGTCGGCCGCACGTCGGTTCTCACCGGTCCGTCAGGCGTCGGAAAATCCTCACTAATGAATTCGATGTATCCGGGACTGAATCTCCGCGTGGGCGAGATAAGCGAGTCGGTCAACAAGGGGAGACACACGACGGTTGGCGCGCTGCTGCATCCGCTCCCCGACGGCGGATACGTGGTGGATACCCCGGGATTGCGCGAAGTCGGAATGTGGGAGCTGTCACCAGATGATCTCGCTCACTGCTTTCGTGAGTTTCGGGAATTCGCGGGCGAATGCAAATTCACCGACTGCAGCCATCGCACGGAGCCCGGCTGCGCCCTGCGCGAAGCCGTGCGCTCGCACGCGATAACCGAGGCGCGCTATGAGAGCTACCTCGGCTTGCGGGATGAGATGGAAGGCGAGAAGAAGACTTTGATTCCTTCGACGAAGCCCCGCCGCCGCTGACTCGTTAGCGCGTCACGATCGAAAGAAAGCGCACCACCGCTTGTGTTTCGAGCTGGCCGCACGGACCGGTGATGAAGTAATCGCAGCCGTGTGTAGCCCACGGGAGCTCGAGCAGAAAATGCGGTGCGCCGTACCGCGAGAGGCGGCGGTCGAGCCTCCGGCTCTGCATCACGCTGACCAGCTCGTCACGCGTGCCGTGTACGAGGAGCGTCGGAACGCGCGTCGCGGACGCGAACTCGAATGGCGATGCATCGATGTATCTCGACTCCGCGGTTGAGGGCGAGCCGCTGAGATAGGATTCGAGCGCCTCGGTGCTGTTCAACACGCGAGGGTTCGAGGGGTGGTTGTATCCCCATATCAGGTCCGCTGGTGCGTACAATCCGATCGCTCCTCTAATTGCTGGATCGCGGGCGGTGTAGGCGAGGAGCAGTGCGAGCTGGCCGCCGGCGGATCTCCCCGCGATCACGATGCGCATCGTGTCGATTCCGAGTTCGCCGGCGTTTGCGCGAAGCATCGCCATCGCGCTTCGAATGTCGCTCAGCGCCGCGGGGAAGGGATGCGCGGGTGCAAAACGATATGACGGCGCGGCGACCGCGTAGCCGAGGGAGGCAAGATATGCGTTGAGCTCCGGTAAATCAGTTCGCGCGCCGCTCTGCCAGGAGCCACCGTGAATCATCACCACGAGTGGAGCGTGCACATTGCCCCGTGCCGGATAGAAGTCCAGTCCGAGCGAGTCGGCGGTAGCGGCGCCGGAATCGGTCACCGCGAAATACAGTGTCGTGGCTTTTTCGCTCCGCCCTGGTTTGAAGAGCGAGGTGAGCGAGAGATTCCCGTCACGGTGCGCCGTGCTTGCCGATGGTGCGCTGAAAGCACGATCCAAATGTGCGTCCAAAGCGGTCTCGATCTGCGCCGCCTGCCCGAGGGGAATGAGCAGAATCGCGGCAGCCAGCAGGGAGAGCGTCGTCGCCAGGCGCGAGACAATCCCCGGCCGGCGCCACGCGAACGCAATGATCAGCGCGATTGGAAGGAGCGCGTATCCGCGCTCGGTCACGCCGATGGAGAGCTCCCACGTCGAATGCGTAGGCGCGGGTAGAATGACGAGCGACGAAATGACGAACAGCAGCAGCGCGACGAAAAGTCGGGCGTATGTGACCGCATCCCCGGATTTCAGACGCGACATTCGAGCTCTTATCCGGCGGCTTCGCCGCCAGCTGCCTGCGTCAATTCCAGCGTCCAATCCACGACAATGTCTTCGCGGAGGGAATCGCGAACGGAACAGTACTTGGTCACCGAAAGTGTGATGGCGCGCTCCGCCTGATCGCGATCGATCCCCGCGTCGCCAATGCTGAACTGGAGCGTGATGTGCTTGAACCTTCGCGGCGTGGTGTCCACGCGCTCGCCGATAACGCTGACATCCAGCAATGCAACCGGCGTCCGCCGTTTCGCCAGGATGTCCAAAACGTCAATCGCGCTGCACGAAGCAAGCGCGCTGAGAAGCGCGTCGGGGGGACTCTGTCCCGATTCCCCGCCGGCTTCCAGCCGGGCCGTCGGTCCTCCGGGGCGTCCAGTATCAAAACGGTGTCCGCCCACCCACTTGGCGACAACGTGAGACGGCGACTTCGGCGAGTCGGTGGAATTCGGCGGCGGGATACTGGTTTCTGTTTTCATTAGAGAGCCAAAGTGACAGTAGGAACATCTGCCCGGGCGCTTCAGGCGGCAAGGCCGATCCAGCCTATCTTTAATCACCAATGACCGCCCCTCTCCCCAGAATGGAGCCGTACTCCCGCCACGTCATCGTCTGCACTGGCGGATTCTGTTCTCCGGAAAGGAGGGGCAGGGAGCTCTACTTTTTTCTCGCGGCGCTCCTCGAGCGGGAAGGTCTCCTCTTCGGCCCCTCCAGAGTGAAGCGGGGCGAAACCCCGTGCCTCGGCGTCTGCGAGACCGGTCCGGTATTAGTCGTTTACCCCGATGGCGTCTGGTACGCCGGCGTTACCCTGGAGCTGCTCGAACGGATCGTCGTCGAGCACCTTAAGGGGGGACAAGTAGTCGAGGAAGCGGTTTTCCATCGGTTGTAACCGCGCGTGCGCGACTCTATTTTCCTGAAGCACAATTGAAGTCCAACCAACAGGTCGAATGCCAGATTCCTTGAATCCCCGCAGGGTCGCGTTTGGAGCGGCAAGAAAACTGCTCTTTGACGATCGAGACCCTGAGCAGATGCTTCAGGAACTCGCCGGACTTCGCCCTTCATCCAACCCGAACAACTCGAGGCAGATCATGTCGCGCCCGCGCAGAGATATCCTTTCCAATCTCGACGAGATGTACCGCGAGGCGTTCGAGCGCGCGAAGGCGAGCGGCGACCAAGCACAGCTCGTCTCCCTGGATTTCGCGTACCGCCGCGAGCAGTTGTACTTCGAAGTCCTTCTCGACGTCCGCGAGGGACTCGAGCGAAGGTAGCGGCGCCCGGATGACCGGCGCCGGGGGATGAATCATCTCTGGGGATGGATCGGCTTTAACGCCGTCGTGCTCGCCATTCTGTTCTTCGACCTCGTCATCCTCCATAAGAAGTCCAGCAATCCTTCCGTAAAGCACGCTGCCATCTGGAGCGTGGTCTGGGTCGCGCTTTCGCTGAGTTTTGCCGCGGGCGTGTACAACACGATGGGACACAAAGCCGGGCTAGAGTTCCTCACCGGCTATCTCATCGAGTACGCGCTCTCGGTGGACAACATCTTCGTCTTCGTGCTGATCTTCGCGTACTTCAAGGTGCCGAAGCAGTACCAGCATCGCGTTCTCTTCTGGGGAATCCTCGGCGCACTGCTCCTTCGCGGCGGGATGATCATCGCCGGCGCCGCGCTCGTCTCCCGCTTCGAGTGGATTCTTTACATCTTCGGCGCCTTCCTCGTCGTCACCGGGTTCCGGATGGCGATGCAGAAGAGCGAGGCGGACTACAACCCCGAGCGCGATCCCGTCCTACGGATCGCGCGAAAGTTCATGCCGGTGACGAAGGAGTACTATGGCGAGAAGTTCTTCGTCCAGCAGCTAGACGCGCGCGGAATCCTGCGGCGTGCAGCGACTCCGCTCTTCATCGTCCTGATTCTCGTTGACACAACCGACGTCATCTTCGCCACCGATTCGATTCCGGCAATTTTCGCCGTGACCCGTGATCCGTTCATCATCTACACTTCCAACATCTGCGCCGTGCTTGGCTTGCGTGCTCTTTACTCCCTGCTGGCTAGCGTTGTGGACAAGTTCCGCTACCTCAAGCTCGGTCTGTCACTGGTCCTGATGTTCATCGGCGCCAAGATGTTGGTGGATCATTTCTACCCGATGCCAATCATCGGATCCCTCGGTGTCGTTGCCGCCATTCTAGTCACGTCGGTCCTCGCATCTTTGCGCTGGCCGAGGCCCGGGGAAAATACCTAACTTTGTCCCGACTCTGTCAGGAGAGCTCATAATGAACCGGTTCCTTCGAATCGCCGCCGTGCTCGCTTGCATCGCGCCACGTATCGCCGCCGCCCAGTCGGGGCTCACCTACGACTTCACGCTCAACGAGAAGATCGACGGTCAGCGGCAGACCAGCACCGGGCACGCCGCTGTCACGCCGACCAGCCTGCGGATGGATTTCTTCGGTAAATCATCGCTGGGGAAAATCGGGCAGACCGAGCTCAGCGATTCGATGTCGGTCATC
>JBKJHG010000236.1:0-5011 GCA_046599115.1 Gemmatimonadaceae bacterium | reverse complement strand
CGGCGACATCCTTCCACGGATAGCTCTGGAGCTGCTTGAGGCCGAGCGAGATGCGCTCACGCTCCCAATCGATGTCCAGAACCTTGACCTCGAGCTCCTGCCCGATGTGCACCATCTCCGACGGATGCTGAATTCGCCCGTATGACATGTCGGTGATGTGGAGCAGTCCGTCCACTCCGCCGAGATCGATGAACGCCCCGAAGTCGGTGATGTTCTTGACGACGCCCTTTCTCACCTGGTCCTTGGCGAGATCCTTCATCAGCTTCTCGCGCTTGCCCGCTCTCTCCGCTTCGAGAATGACGCGTCTCGACACGACGATGTTGCGGCGACGCTTGTTAAGCTTGATGATCTTGAAGCCGAACGTCTGGCCGAGGAGCTCGTCCACGTTCGGAACTCGGCGGAGCGCGATCTGCGAACCGGGGAGGAATGCATCCACTCCCATCAGGTCCACGACGACGCCGCCCTTGATCTTCTTGACCAGCGTTCCGTTGACCGGCTCATCGCTCTCGTAGGCGACGCGGATGCGCTCCCACACGCGCATGAAGTCCGCTTTCTTCTTGGAGAGGACAACCGAGCCTTCCATATCCTCGAGGTGCTCGAGGAGAACTTCGACTTCGTCGCCGGCCTTGAGGTCGGGGATGTCCTTGAACTCTTCGAGCGGAATCGTCCCTTCGGATTTGAAGCCGATGTCGAGGACGACCATATTGTCGCGGATATCCAGCACACGGGCTTTGACGATCTCGCCTTCTTCGATCGAGGCCATCGTCCCGTTGTACATCGCCATCATACCCTCGAGCTCGTCCTGAGAGTAATCGTCCTCGTCGTAGAGCTCGGGTCTGAGATTGGCTAGCGGGCGGAGCTGCGCCTTCTGCAGGTCACGCTTCTCACGGGCGGTAAGCGTCGCGCTCGCAGAGGTTGAGGTTTCGGTGGGGGTTTCGGTTTCTACCATGGTGCGGTTAAAGGGTTTAGGGAAATCCAGTGCAGCCTTTAAATTTAGTTCCGTAGCACCATTCGGGCAACCGTGTGGGCTGCGGCTTCGGGCGTCAGCAGCCGGTGTGCTTGTCCTCGGTCGTGGTAGCCGGACGGGGGACAACGTATGTGGTCGCCACCTTCGCCCCGTTCAGCGAGCGCGCCGGCTGCTCCGTCTCATACGCGCTCTTGAAAGCCAGCGCGTTCTCCGCCCCCTTCCGCGGCAAACCATCCTTCCACGGCGTCTCCGAGGACACGATTGTGACTGGCAGTTGCATCCTGTGGACGCTGTCGGCGGCAAATACAGCAGACGCTCCTCCGCTCGCACCGACCGGCAGGAGGCTGTAGTGGACTCCGTAGCGGTCCAGAATTGTCGTCACATCGGTCAGTCTCTTCTTCTGCTCCACATCCGCAGGATCGAGTATGAGCGCGATGTTTCCCGCACGTCCCTCCACCAGACAGCCGAATGTCTCTTCGTGCTCGGGATACGGCACTAGCCAAACTCCGGTCGCGAGATGAAGCAGCGTCCCGTGAATGAACGGCCGGTCACGCTCCTCGAACCCCAACGCGACGACATCGTTGGCCGCCGCAACGGTCTTCGCTCCCGTTCCCTCGATGAGCTTCTTCGCGATGTTGACGCGGTCGCGTCCCAGGCCGCAGTGCACGTAATACTTGCCGTGCCCGTGAAGTGCGAGCGCCCGAAGTGTGTCCAGCGCTTCGCGGTTCTCGCTGAACCAGGGCAGCATCGGCGCCTTGATTAGCTGGAGTCCCTCGGCCTTGGTCGAGATCTCTTCCTGCTCGATTCCCTTCCGCTCGACGAGATCGCTCGGATGCTGAAGCGATACGATGCTCGTCACTCCTTCGCGCTTGAGCTGCCTCAACTTCTCCTCATCCGGATACGCCCCGAATTCGAAGATCGCGCCTGACGCTGTTTGCACTGCACCTGCATCGCCACCGCCCGCCGCTCCCGAAAGAAGCTCGCTCGGGTTTCTCCATTCCCACGCCGTCAGCAGCGTGATGACGGTTAGCACCGCCGGAACCCCCCAGCGGATCGCCGCTGAGCTGGTGCGGCCGAGGTATCCGTTCAACCGGAGCGCCATCCAGCAGGATGCGATTACATAGACGATCACGAGCGCAATCACCGCGACTCTCTCGACCCCGCTCCCCAAACCGGCACGCTGTACGCCGTTCACGACCCACCGCACGGGCGCGACCAGTACGAGCGTGCCGAGTGTGAAGCCGATTAGCAGCCAGAGATAGAGAAAGGTGAATACGCCAAGCGCAGAGTGGCGGTTCGGACTCGGGTTGGTCATTGTCATCTCCAAGGTCGCGTCCCGGCTCGGCCGGAACCTGCCGGGCCGATCACACAAGCAGGGATCGGGCCGCAGTCGCTAGCGCTTTGTACCCTTGCTAAGGAGAATCAGCAGCTCCTGATCGCTGAGGTTATGCAGCGAGTCGGCAGGGAGATCCATCGCCACCTGGGTGCCGTCGTCGCACTGAAACGCGACCTGCACAGTCGCGCCCGGCGTTTTCCGCCTGTCAGGCAGCCCATCCGGCCGCTCCGCTTCGAGAGCGACCCAGGCGTGTCCGGCACGGTCCGAGAATCGTCGCATTGGGTGAATCTACGCCCTGTCACCGGCAAGAGCCACAATCTTCGCCACCTGCTCAGGCTGGGTGAGAGCAGTGCTGTCGATGACGATCGCGTCCGAGGCGGGTACCGTCTGTTCGGTATCGCGCCGATCCCGCTCGGCTATCGCGCGCGTCTCTTCGGCGAGCAGGTAGGCATTGATCTCGCCACCCTTCTGGAGGAGACGCCGCTTAGCGCGCACCTGAGCGTCGGCGATGAGAAAAATCTTCAGGCGTGCTCGTGGAAAAACGACGGTGCCGATGTCGCGTCCGTCAACGACCACATTGTGATCGGCGGCGGTGCGGCGCACGCACTCGTTAACCCAGTCGCGCACCTTCGGCATCTTCGCCACCGCGGAAACGTTCTGCGTGACGCGATCGCCGCGGATCTCCTCCTCTACGGATATGCCGCCCATCACCGGATAGAACGAAGAGCGCGACGGAAGCAGTGACACCGCTCGAGCAGCGCCGAGCACGACTTCTTCGGTCCACTCCCCGGGATTCGGCACCACTCGCAGAGCGGCAGCGGTCGCGGCGCGATAGAGCGAGCCGGAGTCCACGTGCAAAAACCCTAGACGCTCGGCGACCATCTGCGCCGTGGATGATTTTCCGGAAGCAGCCGGCCCGTCGATTGTGATCACACTCTTCTCGCTCACGCCACCGCCCGGTCAAGGTCATTCCAAAATCCGGGATACGATACTGCGACGCAATCGGGGTCGTCGATTGTGATCTCGCTCCCCGGCAGTTTGGACAAAACCCCAAACGCCATTGCGATGCGGTGATCACCCCGGGTTATCACATCGCCGGCGAACCGCTTCTTTCCTTCCGGAACGATGAGACCGTCGGGGCGCTCTTCTGCAGCAACTCCGATTCTATTCAGATTCGCGACAATGGCGAGAATGCGGTCCGACTCCTTCACACGAAGCTCCGCCGCGCCGCGAATGTCCAATGCAACTCCGGCCCCCGCGGCGAGACACGCGAGCATCGGCAGCTCGTCTATGAGCGACGGGACGTCCGCCGCCGTGATCTGCAGCGAGCGCAGCGATCCCGGCTTGATGCGAAGCGTCGCGATTTCCTCGCCCGCTTCATTCGAAAGATCCGCGAGCTCGACAGATCCGCCCATTCTGATCACCGCGCCGATGAACCCGCCACGCGTCGCGTTCACGCAGACACGTGGCAGCACGAGCTCTCCGGCTTCCGCGAGCGTGCCGAGGGCGATGAAGAACGCAGCGGATGATGGATCTCCGGGAACGGAGATATCCAAGTGCTTCAACGCCGACGTCGGCGTCAAATGTACGGTGGCGCCGCTGACGCGAATGTCGGCACCGAGTGACGCGAGCATTCGCTCGGTGTGATCGCGCGAGCGCAACTTCTCTTGCACCGTGACCTCGACCCGGGAAACGAGCGCGGCAAGAAGTATCGCGCTCTTTGTCTGTGCGCTCGCCGCGCTCGTGTCCCAGTTTAGCGGCTTGAGCTGCGCCCCCGTCACTGTCATCGGTAGGCCGTCGCCATGCTCGAATGATATAGTCGCGCCCATCGCGGTAAGCGGGTCGGCGATTCGCTTCATCGGGCGCGCGCTGAGACTCTCATCGCCGGTGAAGCGCGCCGTGACCGGCTGTCCCGCGACAATGCCGGCCATCAGCCTCGTCGTAGTTCCGCTGTTCCCGCAGTCCAGGTCGTTGGCGGGAGTTCGCATTCCGGTGAACCCGACACCGTCAATCGTCATTTGGTCGGAAAGCGGAGGCACCGCCGCACCGAGCGCACGGAGCGCGCGCGCAGTGGACTCCACATCCGCCGAGCGGAGAATTCCGCGAACGCGCGAAGGCCCGGTCGCTAGCGCAGAAAGCATCAGCGCGCGATGGGAAATTGATTTGTCACCCGGCACCTGTATCGCGCCGGAAACTTTTAGCGGAGCCAATCTTCCAGCGCCGTCGCAGCATCTGTCTTGTCGTCACGATATTTCACGATGACCGGAGTCTGCAGCGAGATGCCGAGCTGCTTGCCCCATTCGCCGGAAACCTGCCGCGCGCCAGGGACGACGACCGCGCCTTCCGGGATTTCGAGTGGCTTGGTCGCCGAAGCGCGGATCACGTCCTGCTTCACGAGATCGAACACCGGCGTGCCCCGCGTGAGCACGACTCCCGCTCCGATAACGGCTCCCTTCCTTACTACTGTCCCCTCGTAAATGCCGCAGTTCCCGCCAACGATGACATCATCCTCGATCACAACTGGAGACGCATTAACCGGCTCGAGTACGCCACCGATCTGCGCCGCCGCGCTCAGGTGCACGCGTTTGCCGATCTGGGCGCACGATCCGACAAGAGCGTGGGAGTCCACCATCGTCGCCTCATCCACGTACGCGCCGACGTTGATGTACATCGGCGGCATGCAGATCACACCGCGGGCCACGTGGGCG
>JBKJHG010000216.1:0-6131 GCA_046599115.1 Gemmatimonadaceae bacterium | reverse complement strand
GCACACCACGCGATTGGCACAAATAGGATTCGGCTCATTGTGCGCCTCCTTACTTCACCCGTCAGTGCGTGCGCGCCTAACGGCCAGGTTTCAGCCGCGACGGCCCGCGCGTTGTTTGGCTTGCGGCGCCGTCGTCGGCTGCAAACTTTCGTTAGGCAGCTCATCGAAACTCACTTATCGCTACTTCCCCGTTGAGGAAGCTACACCGACTCTCGTAAACGGCAGACGTCGGGGGGTTCCAAAGTAGTTGATGGTAAAGCCTGTCACGTCGCCGGACCGTGCGCGTACGAACGAGAGCCCGCCGAGCGAACCCCCGGAGAACGTATCGAGCGTGACCGCTGTTAAAGGCACCGGATCGACTTTCTTCCGAAGTACCACGAGACCACCTTCGGGCATCACCACGACTGTGTAGCGAGCGTCCAGTTCATCGCTGCGATACTCGCCGGCGTAGGCCTTCAGGTCCGTGGCTGAATACGACGGAACCGTCACGCGCGAGAGCACGTCGGTGTCCCGAGCGATGACCATACGCATGTGCCAGAGCTGCGACGCGGGCGGCAGGATATGCAGTTCTTGTGGCGCCCCGGTCTTTGGTGGAGGAAACAGGAACTCGGTCGGCCCTTCGCCCGCGCGGAATCGACCGCCGCCGAGGGGCACCAATGCGCAGGAAATCCCGAAGAGATTCCCTTCCATCACTTCCATCGTCAGTTTCCCGTCCTTTATGGCTAACCGCCAGACACCTATGGACGGGTTCCAGTACATCCCAGCGAGAGCCGCAATCTCAGCTTCCCCTACCGACACCGCTGGCGCGAGCGCTCCCGATCCGAGAAGGATATCCGCCACCTTGCGAGTGAGGTCAGGAGGTGAGATGGTACTGAGGTTGCACAGTGCCGCGATGGCGAGGTGCTGATTGGGATCTCGGACCACATAGACTTGAACGACCTGGGCGCGATAACCGGCGTCCGATCCGCCGTGGCCGACGGTCCGCGCGCCTCGATAGGTATCCACCGCAAGTCCGAATCCGTAATCGGTTGTCTTTCCGTCGTTCAACCGTCCAGGCGTCTGCATCTCGTCCAGCAGAGCGCGCCCGCCCACACGGGCGTCCACGAAGTTCTGTTGCCACTTCAGCAAGTCGCCGACCGTCGTATACAGGCCCGAAGGGCCAACGGCCGAGGAGAGAGGGATGCTAATAATCCTCCATCCGCCTCCGGGCCCGGGCTGGTACGCGGATGCGCGCCGCCGGACGATCATCCTGGGATCGTCGAGGAATTGTGTGTCATGCATGCCAAGCGGCCCAAAGATCCGCGTCTCGGCGAACTCACGGAGCGACTGGCCCGAGACGCGTTTGACGATGACAGCAAGCAGTGTGAATCCGGAGTTGTTGTAGTTGAATTCCGCGCCAGGCACGAAGTCGAGCGATTTCTGGCGCGCGATCATGCTAAGCACATCATCTTCGGTAATCAGGTCATCGGGCCGCCCGCCAGCCAGATCAAGCAGGTCCAACGCATCACGCAAGCCGCTGGTGTGGGTCAGCAGGTGGCGAATCGTGATTCTCTGTCTGTAGGCTGGCACTTCGGGCAAGTAGCGTCGCACATCGTCATCGAGCGAAAGCTTGCCCTCGGTCGCCAGGAGCGCGATGGAGAATGACGTGAACTGCTTCGAAATTGATCCGACCTGGAAGATCGAGTTAGGCGTAATGGGGACGTCGTACTCCAGGTTCGACATCCCATACCCGCGCGAGTAAACCAGATTCCCGTTCTGGTTCACGCCGAGTGCGCAGCCGGGCGATCGCGTGTTATCCCAGGCCGCAAACACCGCGTCGATTCGTTGCGCCGTTTCGGCGCTGATGGGTCCTGCCCCTTGCGCCCATGACTGAGTCTGGAGGCCCAGCACGAGGATGAAGGCCGACACGAATAGCTGCAATCGCCTCTTCATCTGAACCTCCACGTTCGCGATGCATCTCGTTTCAGTCTGAGGCTGCCTAACGGACTGCGCTTCTGCGGCGAGGTGTGCGGGGCGGTCGCGCAACCTCACATCAAGTCATTTCCTGCGCGGCCGCCCCGCGCTCACGCCGCGTCCGCAGCAAGCGCGGGTTAGGCGGCACGCGGATCGCCCATTCCCTGGTCGTCAGCGACGATCAGCAGCAGACGGCATTGGATGAATCGCCTTTAAGGCAGTGCATACGCCGCCAGCACGTCCGAAACGGCGCGGTCGTTCAAGAATCCGCCGCCGCCGGCGGCGATCACCACGAATTGCTTCTTGGTTTTCTTTCCCAGATACGTCATGGGCACAGCGTAACCGCTGGCTTCGATGGGCGTCTCCCATAACTGCTTGCCGTCTTGCGCATCGAAGGCTCGGAAGCGGCTGTCGTTGGTCCCGCCGATGAATACCAATCCGCCGGCAGTGACCATCGAGCCGCCCAGATTCCACGCTCCGGTCGCCCCGCCGAGCGGCACTCTCCAAGCGATCTCGCCTGTACTCAGATCCACGGCGCTGAGCCAGCCCCAAGGCGGCTTCTGGCAGGGACGCCCCTGCTGGTCCGAGAAGTGAGCGAACTCGCCGACGTTGCTGAACTTGCGGTAGCGAACCGGCGAGTCCGGCGGCTGCTCTTGCATTCCGCCGTAGGTCGCCATTTCCATGGTGTTGACGAAGAGATAGCCGCTCGAAGGATCAAACGAAGCGCCGGACCAGTTGAGCGTTCCGGGCCAGACGAGCGTCTGTTCCAGGCCCAGCGGCGTGTACAGCCCGCCGCTGACCAGCGAATCGAAAAGCTGGAGGCACTCGGGTAGGTCGTTGACGTCGGCCCGTGTGATGGGCTGGTGCCGAATGAGCGGCGGCGGCTTGAGCGGGAACGGCTGCGTCGGCCAGGCGGCTTCGCCCGGAACCTTGCTGACTGGAACAGATCGCTCCTCAACACCGAAAATCGGCGTGCCGGTGGCGCGGTCAAATACGAAGACAAGACCCATCTTCGTCGTCTGCGCCACCGCCGGCGTGCCGCGCGCCTTCACCAGCACCGGCTGTGACGGCAGGTCATAGTCCCACAGGTCGTGATGCACGGCCTGAAAGTACCACTTCACTTTTCCGGTCGCGGCATCCAGAGCCACCAGCGAATTGCCGAACAGGTTCTGGCCTTTGCGATCGGCACCATAGAAATCGTACGACGGTGACGAGATGGGCAGGAACACTATCCCTCGCTCAACGTCCACAGTGATGGGCGCCCAGGCGTTGGCGCCAAAGCGGTGTTCCCAGGAATCACCTTCCCAAGTCTCGTGGCCTGTCTCGCCGGGTTGCGGGACAGTGTGAAATTCCCAGGCCAGTTTGCCGCTTCTCACATCGAACGCGCCGATCATGCCGCTCCGCCCGAAGCGACGGACTTCTTCCGGAAGGATCGAGCCGACGATGGCGAGATTCTTGTAGATAGCTGGCGGAGAAGTCACCGCGCGGCCGAGGTCCACGATGCCGTTATCGCCGAAAAGGGCGTCCGGCTTGCCTGTCGTGGCGTCCAGCACGATAAGTTCGCCCTCGAGCGTTCCGTAAACGATGCGCCGCTCCGTGCCATTCTCCCAGTAATTCACGCCGCGATTCTGCAGATAGTGGCGGCGCTTCCGTCCGGCCTGCGGATCGAACGCCCATAGTTCTTTCCCAGTTTCGGCGTCCAGCGCAATCACGCGACTTGAGGGCGTGGTGAAGTACAACACGCCGTTCACTTCCAGCGGCGTCGCTTCGAAGGCCGGCGGCCCCTCGCCCATGTTCAGTTCACCGGTGTGGTAGGTCCATGCTCTGCGCAGCTTGGCGACGTTGCCGCGGTTGATCTCCGTAAGCTGAGAAAAGCGGGCGCTGAGTGCCGACTCGTTTTGCGCAGAGGATTCGCGAGGCAGCATCCCGGCGATGAGAATCGACAAATAGACTCGTCTGCGCATGCATACACCTCGAGAAATCAGGTTATCGGCCGTCTAACGATGGCCTTCAGCTGCGGCGCGCGATTAGCATTCAACCGTGAAGGAATAAGTTATTTGATAAGCATGCTATCGCGCCGTCAGCTGCAAGGCTTTGTTAGACGGCGCGTGCATCACCCGGTTGTCGCGGAAGCATGGTCTAGCCTGCCTTTAGAGCCGAGACCAGTCGGTCGATCTCCGCAGGCGTCGTGTAGACGTTGGGGGTAATGCGTAGCCCGCGGCTTTCCGGCGCGCGCTTGTTGCCGGCCATAGACTGCGTCAGGATTTGGTGGCGCTCACGAAGTCGCTTCTGCAGGCCGTCGCTGTGCACGCCAGGGAGTTCGATTGTGGTAATACCGATGCTCATACCGGGCTCCGCCAGAGTATAAAAGCGCGCGTCAGGGAGGGCGACAGTAATGCGCTTGCGCAAATGCGAACTCAAGTATCGCAAGCGCGCCGCCTTCAGGGCTGCGCCAAGTGAACGATGGAGCGCGAGGGCAGGTAAGGCGGCGGGCTCCAGGTATGCTGGTGCCGTGCCTATCCACTCGAAGCGTCGCATCCCCGTAACATCCGGCGGCGGCGGCACAGTGGGCCAGATTTTCGCTACGTGCGCAGGGCGCATCCACAACACGCCTAATCCCACTGGCGTTCCCAGCCATTTGTGCGCGCTGGCTCCGTAGTAATCGCAACCGAGTGCGGAAACCGGCTCACCCTGTACTCCGAGAGACTGCGCACCGTCAACCACCACCTCGGCGCCGACTCGGTGAGCTGCGGCGGCGATAGGCTGCACGGGAAATAATTGCCCGGTAAGGTTACTCACATGCGTGACCAGCACCAGACGCGTGCGCGGGCCGATGGCGGCCTGGTAGAGTTCGGCTAGCGCCTCGAGCGACGGTGCAGGGATCGGTGGTCTGATCATGCGCAGCACCACGCCGTCGCGCGCCCGGCGCTGCTCCAGTGAATCGAGCATCGCGAAGTAGTCGTGTACCGAGCAGACGATCTCATCGCCAGCATTCAGCGGAAGCCCAAGCAGAACCGTGTTGAGCGCTTCCGTAGCATTGCGAACTAATGCGATCTCCGCCAACGGCACCTCCATCGCCTCGGCAAGCGCTGGGCGCACTCCCGTGCTGCGGCTTGCGAAGAACAGACGGTCTAGCTCTTCCGCCGGCAGCGCTTCAAGCCGGCGCGCACCTCGCACTAACTCCTCTACCGCGGCACGCGTGGTAGGATTGGTCCAGCCGTGATCGAGATTTACAACATCCGGATTCAAGGTGTACGCGCTGCGCACCCGCGCCCAAAACGTCTCATCATTCGCTATCAGTTCAGGCGCAGCTGCGTTGCCCAGCTTCGTGAGCTCCTGATCGAGCCTATTGCTTAACGCGACGGTCGCGTTGAGTTGATCCGCGAATGCGGCAGCAGGTGAGATGGCGAGCGTGCCTAGGGTACCCACCGTGCGAATGGCGAAATGACGTCGGTTGATCATATTGTGCCCCCGTTTACTGACTTCTTTGACGTGTTACATACGACGCAACTTACACAAGCGCGGTCAGCCCCGTAAGATCATGCTTTCTGGAGCCAGAGTGGCGAACCTGACTGATTCGGTGCCGTCTAACGTTCTGCAAATCAGCGGCGAGCGCGTGGGCGGCGCAGCCGCATCACAAGCGCGCTCGCCCGCTGCATTTGCCGGTTAGACCGCAGCCGCCTTAGCGCCGCGCCATGACATGGACAACCGACGGCCGTGCGCAGCGCAGTCGCGGAGATACAGGTTGATCAGACTCTGGTACGGGAGTTCCGTCTCCACGGCCAGATCCTTGAAATATTCAATCGTTCCTTCATCGAGCCGAATCGTGACGGGCTTCTTTAGCCGCTTGGCGTATGGATTCCGTCGCGCCTTCGAGAAATCATATTCTTTTCGCATCAGGTGTTCCTCTCTCGATATTGCGCACGTTCGTTTCGGCTAGCACGTCGCGCGGAGATCAGCCGAATGACCCCACCCGCTTCGCGAAGGCAATGAACCACGACGAGCACGCGGAGCTCTGCACTGAGCCCCACCAGGATGAACCGAGCTTCTAGTTCGGAGTGATCGGGGTCATCCATGACATAGCCAGTCTCGTCGCTGAACGCCGTAACAGCCTCGGCAAACGCAACGCCGTGCTTGGCGAGATTCGCGCTCGCTTTGCGTGGGTCCCACTCGAAGCG
>JBKJHG010000002.1:0-4115 GCA_046599115.1 Gemmatimonadaceae bacterium | reverse complement strand
TCTTCGAAGCGACGAAACCGCCGGCGGACGACCTGTTCTCGCCGGTGTGGATTCGCCACATGCGCGGGCTCGCACTGCGTCTGCGAGGCGTCCTGGAAAGATGCGTTGTGCATGGTCGGCAATCGCCGTGACGGCGCATCCCGCATCAGTGCAAGAACTGTGACTGGAAGTGGAGCGAGAACCGGAGGCGTTTGCGGGCGGTGGCAAGGGTCGCCGAGAGACTCGGCGAAGTCCGGTGAACCGCGCTGAACGATCGGCGTCCACGAGGAGCCCCGCGAGGTCCTATCACTCATTTCGAGAGAGGTCGCTCATTCTGAGTGATGCACGGCTTCCGGCCATCCTTCATTCGGTACGACTTGCGCCTGAAGCCCGCTGGCACGGGGCGTGCTCCAGTGCCGTGTCTCACCGCTTGCCAGGCCAACACACGCCGTCGAGTGTCGGAAGCGAGATCAGGAGGGCGCCATGAACGGACTACCAACGAGAACCAACGGCGGCGTACGAGTCCGTTCACTCGATCGAGTCGGTGACGGCGCCGCGACGGCCCCTCGGCCTGCGACCGTCCCAACTGCGCAGGCGTCCCCAGGTGCGCGAATACTGCCTCGTAAGCTCCTGAGGTTCCCAGTGGTGCGGGAGATGACCGGGTTGTCGCGCTCGACGATCTGGCGTCTCGAGCGCCGCGGCGAATTCCCGAAGCACCACCGAATCGCGCCGAACGTGGTGGCGTGGATCGAGGAAGAGATCACGAGCTGGATTGAGTTGAAGACAAGGCTCGTTGCGTCATAGCGGAAGTAGATGCAATTGAGCCAGCCGGGCAAACCGAGCCGAGGAGAATCGATAAGGCGGTGCGCGATGGACGAGGAGATGACGATCGACGATACGGTCAATATTGTTAACGTCGCCCACGATTGCGTAGCTCAAGACACGGACGACGTTATGCGGGAGCTTGCGATCGCGGCCAAACGCTCGTTAGCCACATCGACGAGCTGTCACGCGAGCTCGAGTGCGAGCGAGCACTTCGAAGGGGACTCCCGGGAAGAGAGGCCCGGCTTGTGGGCGGCCATCGGCTAGAAGAGGGCACAGACGGCGGCGGCCGTCGCGACTTCTTGGCAGGGCGCCCTGTGCACGCAGGCGAGACGCTATATCTATTGACGTGCGTCGGCTGGCATCCCGTGCGGTACGAGTCAAACATGCCAAAGAACACCGCCCTGCTGTATCTCCCTCTACCGGGCGTTCCTGATGAAGCCGTGTTCACCGTTCCACGCGAGGCACGCTTCGCCTGGCCGGAGGAACTGAGGCGGACATGAGGTCCCTTCGCAACGCCCATGCGCTGCCCGGTTGGAGTCTCTACCGCATGGGCGATATCAGTGTGGGTCCAGGACCTTTCGGCCAGCCGAGATGGCAATTGCCTCGCGCTTTAGCTCGTTCAGAGTCCGCGCATACCAGATCAACACGGCGAACAACGTGATCAACACGATCATCATTCGCGAAATACCGAGCACCATGAACAGCGCAAGGTAAGGACCAGGCTCAAGGTTCTCCAATAGGTGTGCGTTCCCGATCATCCACCACGTTGCGAACAGTAGGAAGATGGCTGCGGCGAGCAGTGGTCGAACGAATAGCGTGCCGCGTGGTGTGACGCGCATCGGATCACTGGTCAACAATCTGAGCACTCTGTCGATTCGATTCGACCAGAGCTCGTGCTGCATCGCGAGAACGAAGTGAATTGGAACGAGCGACAGCAGGGGGATCTGCAGCGCCTCGCGAGCTTGCCCTCCGAGCGGCACTGGGAGCCAGGTCAGCCGATCTTGTGGCGACGAGCATGCGATCGGCCATGGTTCTGACGACGATCGGAATCGTCGTAGGTCTGTCGATCGCCGTGTATCTCATGCGGTTCGTCGAGCGCCAACTGTATGCGATCGACCCGTTGGACGTGCCAACCTTTGCCGGCGCGGCGATCCTGATGATTCTGACAGCCGGGGTTGCTGCGTATTGTCCCGCCCGCCGAGCCGCGAACGCTGATCCCATGACGGCGTTGCGGTACGAGTGATCTCCCGATCGTGTTTCGCCAGACACCATCGAACCGATTCGCGAACATCGCCGTGGCTGGATGCGTTCGTCGGCGGTCAACGAGTGGGATGCTAGACTCAGCCCGTGACGATCAGGGCCGAAGATGTCGCGGCAGCGCAAGCGATTCAGTTCGCCGCCGCTCACGGCCGCGAAGCGCAGGTGCGACTCATCGCCGGACCGGGATCGGGCAAGTCCCTGACAATCGAAGAGCGGGTTCGATGGTTACTGGAATCCGGAGTCGACGCGTCGGAGATCGCCGTCGTATCGTTTACGAATGCTTCCGTCATCGACCTGAAGCTGCGTCTCCACGAGTACTGCCAAAGGCGTCGTCAGGAGGGAATCGAGCACGTTTCGATCACGACGCTGCATTCTCTTGCGCTTCGACTACTGCGCCAGGCGGGGCTGCTCGAAACATATCCGACTCGCCCCCTTGTCCTTGACGATTGGGAGCTCGAGAACATCTACGACGCGGAGTTCGGCGAGGCGGAAGGGGTCAACAGCCGGCCGCGGCGCGAGAAGATCCGGCGCTTCTACGAGGCCCTTTGGAGCACCGGCGTGCCGAACGCGCCCACGTACGTCGCGCCTGACCCGCCGATCAGCGACGAGGAACGGCAGCACTTCGAGGTGTTTCATCAGCCGACTGCGCGAGTCTACAGCGCTGTCCTGCCCGGCGAGATCGTGCGGAACTGCGTGCAGGCGACGGTATCGGGACTCATGGACCCGGCCCAGCTCCTTGGAATTCGCCATCTCGTCGTCGACGAGTACCAAGACCTGAACCCGGCGGACCTTGAGTTTGTCGATCAGTTGGCGGCGGCTGGAGTGACGGTCCTCGTGGCCGGCGACGACGACCAGAGTATCTATTCGTTTCGCCACGCCTCGCCGATCGGAATCCAGCGATTCACGGAGAAATATCCTGGGGCCGCCGCTCACGCGCTGCAGCACTGTTTCAGATGCACGGTTGCCGTGCTCGCCGCCGCGACGAGTCTCATCCTGAACAATGCGAGCCCAAGTCGAATTCCGAAAACGCTCGTCTCGCTTTATCGAAACGCGGATCCGCCCAACGCGGGCGTTGTCCATAGATGGCGCTTTCAAACTGCGGATCAAGAGGCAGAAGCGGTAGCCCGCTCCTGCGCGCAGCTGATTGAAGCTGGTCTCTCGCCGAGGCAGATCCTCATCCTGCTGGTCACCCGAGACAACCGCGTCGCTCTCTGGCCTCGAATCAAAGAGGCGCTCGAGGGAGCCGGCGTACCGTTCGATCCGCCGAAGGAAGAGGGTTTCTCAGGTTCGGATGTCGGGCGGCTGATCCTCGCGATCGCGCGCGTAATCTCGTCGCGCGATGACGACGGGAACCCCGAGGATTTGGTTGCGCACCGCACGATACTCGGACTGAAAGGCGGCGTTGGCGTCGGCACGTGCAATCGCATCCGCGCTTTCGTGATCGAGACGCCGAACGTGAGTTTTCGCGACCTGTTCTATGGTGATTTGCCCGACGGGCTACCTGTTCGGGCTGTGACCGCCCTTAATCACGCGCGCACCACCTGTGCCACCATCGCGACTTGGCAGCCGACGGACACGCTCGCGCAACGTCGAAACCAGATCCGGGAAATCATCAGAACCACCATCGACGACGCCTCCGCCGCCGCTTGGGAAACATTCATTGAGCCCCTGATCCCGGAGATGACGATCAGCGAACTCAGGGATTACGTGTGGGTTGACCACGCGCAGCAACGGGCCGACGTGTTGGCCGCCGTCCGGCGCCGCTTGGAACTACCTGAAGATCCCGGCGGCGCCGCGGCGCTGGACCGAGTGCGGGTGATGACGATGCACGGAGCGAAGGGACTGTCGGCGCGCGTCGTTTTCATTCCGGCCCTCGAGCAAGGGCTGATTCCGAACCAGTATCAGATGCCGTATCCGGCGCAGATTCTGGAGGCGGCCCGACTGTTGTACGTTTCGATCACGCGCGCACGGGCGGCGTGCATCATGTCGTTTGCCTGGCGGCGGCTCGTATTTGGGGAGTCGCGCCAACAGCGTCCCTCGCTATTCGCAGG
>JBKJHG010000106.1:0-44539 GCA_046599115.1 Gemmatimonadaceae bacterium | reverse complement strand
AAGGTGACAGGGTTCGCATCGTTCTCAAGAACGAGCTCACCGAATCCACTTCGATCCACTTTCACGGCCTGGAGCTGCCGAACGATCAGGACGGCGTTCCGTTCATAACTCAGCCGCCGGTCAAGGCGGGCACCGCGTTCACGTACGAGTTCATCGTTCCGAACAGCGGCTCGCATATGTACCACTCGCACCACAACTCCACCGTGCAAGTCGGCTTGGGTCTACTTGGCGCCTTCATCGTCGCGCCGAAGAATCCGCTGCCCATCGAACGCGCCGAACTGGATCACGTGCTGATTCTCAACGATGGCGCGCACGGATACACCTTAAACGGCAAGAGCTTTCCAGCGACGGAGCCGGTCGTCGCAAAGCTCGGCCAGAAGCTGCGAATAAGATTCATGAACGAAGGGATGATGATCCACCCGATGCACCTTCACGGGATGCACATGACAGTCATCGCAAAAGACGGCTGGCCACAGCCCGCGCCGTGGAAGTGCGACACGCTCAACATCGCCCCCGGCGAAAGATGGGACGTAATCGTCAATTGCAACAACAAGGGGACCTGGGCGTTCCACTGTCACATTCTGCAGCACGCCGAATCGGATCACGGGATGTTCGGAATGGTGACCGCCCTGGTGGTTGCGTAAATGATCCGCCCGGTGCGTTGGATTCTCGCCGTCCCGCTCTTCTGGAAGCTGATCGGCGCCAATGCCATCATCGTCGGCCTCGCCGCGTTTCTGCTTTCGGGGGTGGGGGCGTCGCTCGCGCCAATGTCGCTGCCATACGACTATTTCGTGCTTGCCGGTCTGGCGGTAGCGGTGATCGTCAATGTCCTGCTAGTACGCGTAGCGCTCGAGCCGATTCGAGAGCTTCAGCGTGTCGCCGAACTGGTAGCGAAGGGTGCGTCGGATGAGCGGGGGAGAATGTTCCCGCAGGCGGATGACCGGATTCGCAGATTGATCGATACTACGAACTCGATGCTAGATCGCCTCGCGGACGACAGACGGCGGATGAAAGCGCTGGCGGCCGCCGTGGTTTCAGCGCAGCAGCAGGAGCGTTCCGACGTCGCGCGCAATCTGCACGACTCGGTCGCGCAAACACTCGCCGCCGCGACTTATCTCCTCACTGGCGCGCTCAGCAACAAGCTCAACAGCAGTGTCGCGGATACGATTCGTGAATCGCAGGAGCTGATACGCTCGTCCTGCGAGGAGCTGAGAACACTGTCGCAGTCACTTCACCCAAGTGTGGTATCGGATCTTGGCCTGCCCGCGGCGCTGGAATCGCTCGCCACGGTCGTGCGCCAGCGCTCGCTCATTGACGTATTCATCGTCAGCGACATTGACGCAGTGGGAATCCCGATGTCGTTGACGGCGACGTTGTACTGGGTTGCCAGCGAAGCGCTGCACGGAGTGGAGCTCAGGGGCAACGCCAACAGTGCGACGATCGCGCTCACGGCGCGGCACGGCGAGATCGAGCTCACTGTCATTGACGACGGAACCGATGCGCCCGTCGTCCGCCTCGTTGACGGCGCGGATGCTGCGTTTCAGGCGGCGCAGGACCGGTTTTCACTGGCGGGCGGCCAGGTGCATATTGATAGATCACCTGAGGGCAGGAGACGGGTTACCGCGCGCATCACCACTGACCGGATGGCAGCGTGAGAGAGGGCACCATTAAAGTAGTGCTGGTGGATGACCACGCCGTCGTGCGCGCCGGACTCAAGGCAGTGCTCGGCAGCGCGAAGGACATACAGGTGGTCGGCGAAGGCTCGAGTGGAAAGGACGCGATTGCGCTCGCCGAGCGCGTCGATCCTGACGTGATCATTATGGATCTCTCGATGGGCGAGATGGACGGCGCAACGGCAACCCGTGAGCTCGTCGCGAAGAATGTGCGCGCGAAGATTCTCATCCTGACGATGCACGCCGAGGATTCCTATCTCGTTGCGCTGCTCGAGGCGGGAGCGTCGGGGTATCTGGTGAAGAGCGCCGCCGATCGCGAGCTGATCGACGCCGTTCGGGCGGTCGCGGCAGGCGACGTTTATATGCAGCCGACTGCCGCCCGGGCGCTGGCGCAGCAGATCAAGAAGCGCGGTACGAACGCCGACGACAAAACAAAATTCGAGAAGCTCACCGACCGCGAGAAGTCGGTGCTTCAGCTTGTCGCCGGCGGATACAGCGCCCCCGAGATCGGCGAGAAGTTGTTCATTTCGCCGAAGACCGTGGACACGTACAAGCAGCGGATCAACGAGAAGCTCGGCTTCTCGCACCGCTCCGACTACGTTGATTTCGCGCTCAAGCTAGGGCTGCTAGCGGCTCCGGTGAAGGCGGAGTGACGGCGCAGCCGGCCCGGAGGGGCCGGCTGCTTCCAACGCTTTTAAATAGCTTCCAGCCTCCTTCCTACTTCGGCTCAGCTTCGATCGCCAGGCGATCAACGAAACCGCGCGCGCCCGAAATATTTTCCAGGCGCCGCCGGATCTCCTCGCGCGCCTTGGCCGATCGCACATATCCTTCGACGCGCAGCCAATTGTGGTCCACCACGACGGTGACGTTCGAGCCGTCCGGAAGGGGCGCATCCTGAAGTGCCGAGATCGCGCAGCGCGCGATCTCGGCGGGACCTAGCTCGGCGGCAGCTGCACTTTCAGTCTCGATCTGCTGGACGAGCGCGTGGACGCCGGGAAGCTGGACGATCGCCCCTTCGATCGTCGCACGCGCCCTGGCGTCCGGGACTCGCCCGTTAAGCACGACAACCGAATCGTGCACCTCGACGTGCACCGACAGCTTGTCAGATCCGATAGAGGCGGCAATCGCACCGAGCACGACTTTGCGCAGCGCATCATCGCCCTCAGCGCTTGCGGTATCGGTTTCGGGTGAGGCTGTGATCGGATGTGCTACTCCACCGTGAGATATCGCGAAGCGGCCCGTCATTTCCGCAGCGTGAATCCGGAAAAGCTGATTGCGGAAGGGAATCGGATCGGCCGCTTCCAGAGTTGCGGGGAGTAATTCGCGAAGCACTTCTACGGCGCGATCGTAGGCCGCGCGCTCGTGCCTGCTTCGATCGGGCTCGATTACGTATAGCGCACCGCGAACGATGACGCTCCGCCAATCGAAGAAGCCGTCGGCTTCGTCGACTTCAAACGCAATCCACCGATTTCTGAGAATGGCGAGAAGCTTGCCACCCGGTGCCGAGCGACCATAGAGCCAGCCATCCGCATACTTGTAGTGGATCGGCGTTACGTTGACGCGGTCGTGGAGCGCGTACGCGAGGCGGCCGACTTTGTGTTGGCGAAGAAAGTCCTCGCACTCGGTCGGTGAAAGAGTCCCGAACGACGGAATCGGCGATTCGGCTACCATTGCGCCCGCTGAGCCCGACTGGATTAGAGTGGTCATTGATAGAACGTTAACAGGGGCGCAGCGTGGGGGCAGTCGGCGGTCGCCTTGGTTCTTGTAGGCGAAACCTTGATGGGTGAAAACGGGCGTCGGGCGACATCGGGGAAACGCCCACTCTATTACAGATGAACGCTGACTGACGCCGCACAGCTCATCAGGCATCGTTCCGGCAAGACGCCAACGCGAGGACACGACAATGTCATTCGATGAATCCGCACCACGCCACGGTCACCGCACGCCTGCAGAGCTTGCGGAAGATGAGTTCATCGAAGCGCTTCGCGGCGATGCTTCCCGAATCCGATTCGTCAAGCGATCAACTCCGGACCGCCACGAAGTTGTCACGCTGCATTCGAGCCGACTTTTCCCCGTGCTACGAAATCAGCCGGGCGATTCCAAACGCGGCAGCAGCCGCGAGACTGCCGATGAGAGTTGTTTGAGCCGCGCTGCGCAGCGCGGGCGCGCCTGAGAATCTGCCCTTCACGGCGCCAAACACTGCGAGCGCGACGAGAGTGACCGCGGCCGATATCTTGAGCGCCGCTCTCGCATCCGGCACGACGAGATAGGCACTGAGCGGAATGATGCCGCCGACTGCGTATGAAGCTGCGATTGTGAGCGCGCTCTTCCACGCTCTGCCGAGAGCGGGGGGCTCGAGGCCGAGCTCAAACCGCATCATGAACGAGACCCAGTCGGCGGGCCGGCGGCGAAGTGCGCTCACGACGCTCGCGCTCTCTGCCTCGGTCAAGCCATACGTCTGGAAAATCTCCGCCACTTCCTTCGCTTCGATCTCAGGGACGTCTATGATCTCACGTTCCTCTCGCGCCTTCTCGTGCGCGAAGTGCTCGGCGTCGCCCCGGGCGGCGAGATAGCCGCCAAGGCCCATCGCGATGGAGCCGGCAGCGATTTCAGCGAAGCCCGCGGTAACGATGAGCCGCGACTGGGCGATCGCCCCGGTGAGACCGGCGGCGAGAGCGAACGGGACGGTAAGGCCATCGGACATTCCGATGACGACGTCCCGAACCGAATCACCGGCGGTGAAGTGTTTCTCGACGTGCGGGGTCAGCGGCATCGTTATGGTGTCGGGATGTTTGTCCAACTGCCGGGCTTTTTCACGCGGCCGGCTTGGGCGTGACGCTTGAATGTGCGAGCGAGCCCTTGACCGGTGAATCGTGCGCGTCCAGCGTTTGCCTGGCGAGCGGGCCTCTCGTCTTAAGGGTGATGAGATTGTTCACGCCCCTTATTCCGGAGAGCCTTCGCACCGCGGCCTCCGCCGCGTGACGCTGATAGTCCCATTCCACTTCGCCGATGAGATCCACCCAACCGTCGTCCACGGCCACTTTCACGGATTGCTCCGGAACCTGAATGCCCCAGAGAAGCGCGTGGACGGCTTCGTGCGCGATCGCTGTGTCGGAGGTTCTCTCTGCGAGGGCCGAATGAACGCTGATGTCGTTCGCGACACCGAGCACGCCCGAGACCGTTTCCGCCTGCCGCTCCGCAGCGAGCTTCTCCGCGAAAGTGTTTACGGTTCCCGTGAGCGTGGCGACTCCTCCTTGCACAGCCACGCCGATTTCAGTCTTCCCGAGCTCGACTGGCGTTCGTATCCGGTCGATCACGTCGAGTTGAAGCTGCTGATCCGTTCTCATGTTGGCTCCTGTTCGGGTGAGCTGCCGCATCATCAATCTCTATTCAGCCCAGCCCGTTTTCAGCCGGTCTTTGGTTGAGAAAGCATAGGCAAATCCCTTACGCGCGTGTGCGAGCTACGCCTAGTGAAGCGAGCGTGAGACCCGACTGCGCAACTGGCGTTTGCGATGAGATTTCGAATAGCCGAAGATGGATGAATCCGGCGGGATCGCCGGCCATGAAAAGAGAGGCACTATGCTCGAGTCAATGGATGAAATGCGTGAGCACCAATTGCGGCCTCGCCAGCAGGCGACCCTTCTCATCGCAACCGATGGTCTGACGCAGTCCGATGCGGCAATGGCGTTCGCCAAATTGCTTCCGCCGCGAGTGCGGTCGAGCGTGCTGGTGCTCAGTGTAGTGAACGAAGCTCCCATCCCGTGGGGGAACGTGGACCGCGGTTTGATTATCGATTACCAGCGGGAGCTTTACGCTGACGCGATGCGGAGAGCCGTGTCGCAGGTCGCACGTGTCGGACGCGCCGACTGGAAAGTCGAAGTGCGTTACGGGAATCCAGGTGAGACCATCGCGGCGGCTGCGAAGGAGTGCGGAGCTAGTCTCGTGCTGCTCGGCTTGGGCGATCACTCTGCGTCGGCAAGATTTTTCGGCAATGAAACCGCGCTGAGGGCAATGCGCGCGAGCGGCGTTCCAATGCTCGCCGTGGACGGGAACCTGAAAGGGCTGCCGAGATGCATCGTGGTGGCAATGGATTTCCGCGAGGCATCCATCGAAGCTGCGCGCACGGCTCTTCGCTTCGCGGCGCCCGGCGCGAGAGTGATTCTCGCACACGTCATTCCCTGGGAGCGGAGGGAATACGTTCCCCAAAAATGGCTTTCGGATTACGAACGGCACGTCACCGAACAGCTCATTCGCGTGAGCGGCTGGCTGAGAGGCTCGGGCACAGCGCGCATTGAGCATCGCATTCTCTTCGGCCGCGCGGGCCACGCCATTCCGGCTCTCGCGGAGCAAGAGAACGCGGATCTGATCGCCGCCGGCACGCACCCCCACAACAGCTTCGCCCGCGTGATCTTCGGCGAAACGCTGTCGAAGCTGGTGAGGGGCGCGAAACGCTCAGTGCTCGTTCTGCCCGCTTCGGCCGCGTTCACGAAATACGAAGCAACGAAGGTGACCGCACCACAAGCGGCATCGGAGCCGGAGTGGCCCGCGAAGCTTGATCGGTTCACGAGACGCAACGCGGCTCGCTTCGCCGATCTCGAGGTGGACGACCGCGATCTCGGCGCTCAGGTGGAAATGCACGGGTACCGCTTTCTCGGCGCCTCATACGATCCGCCGACGCGCCGCGCCCAACTGATGTTCGGTGCTTCCGGCGTTGACGGGCCACATCTCTCAAAAGGAATCTCGCACGTAAGATCGATCGAGGTTCTGGCAGGGACGACGGAATCGGCCGACGCCGCCCTCTGCATCGTAAGCGACGCGGGACAGACACTCGTTCTGTTCGAGCGGAAGAAGGAGCGGGTGTGAGATGACCGCGACGCACCCAGTGATGGAGCGGCGGGGCAGCGAGCCCGGGCCTCGCCGGCAGCCGAAAGGCGAAACGCCCGTGGTTCCGCCGCCGGTAATCTCTTACCCCGCGAAGGTCGCGATCGCAGGAATTCTTCTCGGAGCGGCTGAGAGGTATCTCTTCGGATTCCCCGAATATGCGAGTGCGTTCTGGCTCTTAACGCTGATTCTCGCCGGAGCTCCGGTTGTCTGGCGGACGCTCGATGCGGCGCGCAAGGGAAATTACGCTACGGATGTCGTCGCTTCGCTCTCGATCATCACTGCGGCCGTCATCGGCCAGCCGCTCCCCGGCCTCGTCATCGTGCTGATGCAGACAGGCGGCGAATCGCTCGAGCGCTTCGCGGAGCGCCGTGCTTCGAGGGCGGTAAGCGAGCTCGAGAAAGCGGCGCCCAGGATCGCGCATCGCCTGTCCGGTGATCGGGGCCTCATCGACATTCCCGTGGGCGATCTCGAGATCGGCGAGGTTTTCCTCGTCCGCACGGGTGAAATGATTCCGTGCGACGGTGTGGTTCTCAGCGGGATATCCGAGATTGACGCATCAGCGCTCACCGGAGAAGCGATGCCGGTACCGGCTCACGAGGGAACACGCGTGATGAGCGGGAGCTTCAACGCGCACGGCGTGCTAAGCGTGCGAGCCACCGCCATCGCAGCCGAGAGCCAGTACTCGCGAATCGTCGAGCTCGTGCGCGCCGCGCAAGCCACGAAGTCGCCCCTTCAGCGTCTCGCCGACAGATACGCGCTCTGGTTTACACCCGTCACAATTCTCGTCTGCGTGCTGACTTACGCGGTGACGAGAAACTGGAGCAGCGTACTCGCCGTGCTTGTCGTGGCGACGCCTTGTCCTCTCATTCTCGCGACTCCCGTCGCCATCATCGGAGGTGTAAACCGGGCAGCGCGCCGGCGGGTGATCGTGCGTCACGGAGCCGCGCTGGAAATGCTGAGCAAGGTGACGCTGGCAGTGTTCGACAAGACGGGAACTCTCACCATCGGGAAACCTTCGGTGAAGAGTGTCACTGCATTCGGAGGACACACGGAGCGGTCGCTATTGCTGCAGGCGGCGGCAGTGGAACAAGGGTCGAGTCATCTCCTCGCGCAGGTCATCGTTGACGAGGCAAAGCGCCGGTACGGAAAGCTTCAGCCGGCGACGGATCATCGCGAGACGCCCGGCGAAGGATTGACCGGCGTCGTCGGCGGTAACGAAGTGATCGTGGGAAGCCGCGCGTTCGTAGAGCGGCACGCGACAGAGACGCTGTCCGCCTTCGACACGCTCGAGGACACGCAGCCGGCGCTCCGGGCGTATGTGCTCGCTGGCGGGAGAGCGGCGGGAGTGATCGAATACGCCGACGCCATCCGCCCGGAGCTCCGCTCGTTCCTGAAGTCCCTCACCAAACTGGGAGTGATGCGCACGGTCCTCCTCTCCGGTGACCGCACAGCCAACGCGCGAGCCGTCGGGAGCGAAGTCGGTATCGGCGAGGTGTATGGAGAGCTGATGCCCGGTGACAAGGCGACGCTCGTCTCGCGATTCAGGGCGCGGGGAGAAGTAGTGATGATGGTCGGCGACGGGACGAACGACGCACCCGCGCTCGCCGCGGCGGACGTCGGTGTTGCATTGGCCGGGCACGGCGGCGGGATCAGCGCGGAAGCGGCGGACGTGGTCATACTCATAGACGACTTGTCGCGCGCCGCCGACGCAATCTCGATCGGGCAGCGGACGATGCGGCTCGCGCGCCAGAGCATCGTCGCCGGCCTCACGCTGAGCGGAGTGGCGATGGTGTTCGCCGCCTTCGGATTCATTCAGCCGACTGAGGGAGCCTTCCTCCAGGAAGCAATCGACGTCGCGGTGATATTGAACGCATTACGCGCAAGCGTGGGAGGATGAGATGACGACATCAAGGCGCGCGGTTGAGTTCACGGAGCTTACCCACGATGAAATCGAAGCGGTGCTCAAGCGAAACTCAGTCGGACGCCTTGCATTCGCCTTTCACGACCGTGTCGACATTCAGCCGATCCACTATGTGTACGAGCGGGGCTGGCTCTTCGGTAGAACCTCCGACGGCAACAAGCTGGCGACGCTGCACCACAACCAGTGGGTCGCCTTCGAGGTGGACGAGGTGTCCGGCGTTTTTGACTGGACGAGCGTGGTAATTCACGGGAGCTTCTGGGTCGCCCGGGAGCACGGCACGCCGCACTCGGAAGAAGTTTTCAAGCGGGCTGTCACACTTCTCGACACGGTGGTTCCCGGAACGCTTACCGAGGAGGATCCGGTCGCTTTCAGACAGGTCGTGTTCCGCATTGCAGTCACAGACATGAGGGGTCGATCGGCGCAACCGGCTGGCGGTGAAACCAACAAGGAGAAAAAATGAGCAGGAGATATTGCTTCATCTCGTCATTTGTCTTTGCGCTCGTCGCGCTGCTCCACGCGTGGCGCTTCGTGCTAGACGTCCCGCTGCAGATCGGCGCGTGGAATGTGTCGCGCGGCATTTCCGGAATTGCTGCCGCCGGCGCGGCTGCGCTTTCGGTGTGGGCTTTCCGCAGCGCAACAGTGATCGAGACGCGCACTATCGTGTACTCCTGATCGCGGCGTAATCATTTCTTAACGATTCGCTCACCGTCACCTCACGAACTGTTCATCGTTTCGGGAGTGACTTCGATCTCTCTGCGGCGTAACTCTGATGAGGGCACTCATCCGGAGGAACGATGCAGAGAATCGCGCTGTTGGAATCGGAGAAGCACGGTGGCAAAGCCGGGGCAGGCTCGGCTGCGAGCATAGCACTGCACGTCGTCGTACTGGCGTTCGCAATCGCCGTTACATCCCACGCCGGCGCCCGAGGCAAGCACAGCTCGGTCATCTACGTTCCGCTCCCGCGCTTTCAGCCCGAGGTGCTGATGGTGTCGCAGCCCGCCGCGAAGCACGCGCCGAGCGCACCGCCGCGAGTTCCTTCGATTTCGGTGGCCGTGCCGACAGTAATTCCCACCATCATCCCCGCGCCGACTGTCTCGGCGAATGCGCCGACGGCCATCGGTGCGTCAACTGCGGCGATAACGGGGCCCACAGCCGGAACTGATACGCCGCGCATTGGAATTCGTGGCGATACCCCATTCGACGCCGGGGAAGTGGATGTTGCTGCAGCGGTTCTCCCGGGCCAGCGCGGGCCGGCGTATCCGGAAGGGCTGCGAATGCTCGGAATCGAAGGGCGCGTCGTCGCGCGATTCATCATCGGCAAGAACGGCCGCGTTGAGAGCGATCCGACAATCGTATCATCCAGCGCCGACGAATTCTCAGCTGCCGTTAGACGGTACCTCTCGACCGCACGGTATCGCCCGGCGACGGTGCGGGGCGAGCCCGTCCGTCAGTTGGCGGAACAGGAATTCGATTTCTCTGTCCGCCGTTAATCAGAATCCGGCTCGGACTCCGGGGGGAGGGGCGACCCGGGCGATTCTCGGAGCGCAATCCGCAGCGAGCAGCGCAGCTGCGTCATCGCGCAGCGATGCGCGAGGACCGTGCGACGAGAACGCCCCATAGCCCCGACCACGCTGCAAAAAAGCGGTGGCGCCGCTGACGGCTCGGCGACATATATATAGTAGTGACCGCCATCCATATGGAATCGACCGTTGCTCCGGAGCTGCCCAAAAAAGAGCGGCTATTGTCGCTCGACGTTTTCCGCGGCATCACCATCGCCGGAATGCTGATCGTCAATAATCCGGGCACCTGGAGCGCGATCTATCCGCCCCTCGAGCACGCCGAATGGAACGGGTGGACGCCGACGGATCTCATTTTCCCGTTTTTCCTTTTCATCGTCGGTATCACGACGTACCTGTCCATCAATTCGCGGCGTGCGCACGGCGCCGCCGACAGCGAGATCATCAGGCAGATCATCCGCCGCGGACTGATCATCTACGCGCTCGGATTCCTGATGGCGCTGAGCCCGGGCTACCAGTGGGGCGACATCGCCGGAAATGTGCACCCCTCGGCGTGGGATCGAATCGCTATTCGTTGGGAGCACGTTCGGATAATGGGAGTGCTGGCGCGCATCGGCATCGTGTACATCATCGCCGCGCTCATCTGCTACAAGACGACGATGAAGCAGCAGGTGATCATCATCGCGGCCATCCTCTACGGCTACTGGGTGGCGATGACGCTGCTTCCCGTTCCGGGAACCGGCGGCACACTCGGCGCGCACCTCATTGGAACCCACGATCAGAGTCTCGCTGCGTGGCTCGACCGAAAGATTCTGGGGATGAACCATATCTGGGTCGGCGGCGTGACCTTCGATCCGGAAGGCCCGATGTCCACGATTCCGGCTATCGCGACGGCTATGCTCGGCTACCTGTGCGGCCGCTGGATAGGAACGGGGCGGCCGCTGCTGGAGAAGATGTCGGGACTCTTCGCCATCGGATCGATCGCGATGATGCTCGGCTTGATGTGGAACTGGTCGTTCCCGATCAACAAGAATCTGTGGACGAGCTCGTACGTCCTGTTCACCGCGGGGATGGCGTGCGTGATCCTCGCGACTTGTATGTGGATCATCGACTATCAGAATATCAGGGGATGGACGAAGCCGTGGGTGATCTTCGGCGTAAACCCGATCGTCGCTTTCGTCGGCTCGGGGATGTTGGCGAGGCTGATCTACACGCTGTGGAGAGTGGACTACAACGGGAAGCAGGTGTCCATCCAGAGCGTGATCTACGAGAAGGGATTCCACTCCTGGCTGCCCGACCGGCTGGCGTCGCTCACCTTCGCTGTCGCCTTCGTGCTGCTCTGGTATGGAATCCTGGCGGTGCTCTACAAGAAGAAGATCTTCCTCAAGGTCTAGAGCCCGCGCGTCACTGCGCGGCAGTCGCCGCGCGCGTTTTCCGATGTCATTGTCATCACGGTTTTCCCGATCACCGGCATCGTGCTTTCGATGCGCACCGGCAGCCGGCAGGCATCGTTGGAGATGTTGAAGCGTATGATTCCGAATCGCTTGTAGTGCTTCGGGTCACGCACGCGCATCTCGACGAGCATCGTCCTGACTTCTCCCATTGCGGTTGGAATGATCTCCGGCCGGACAACCTGGATCATCACCGGATCGCGCGCAGCGTCGAAATGCCGGTCGTACCGGCGCGCCTCGCCCGCGACCATCGGGAGAGTGCGGATGAAGTAGATGAATGACAGCTCGTCGAGCGGCGATCCCCCCGGGCTCACCCCCGATGTCCCATCGGCGCCCGTCCACGACCTGGTGGCTGGAAACATCTCCACCGATTCCTCGGTGTGACCAAGAGGGCTGCGCTCGCTTTTGCGAAATCTGAGGGACGCACTCGCATCGGGATCGAACCACGACGAGCTCGTGCTCACTCCGCTCATCAAGGCGATGCGCACGCGGGAATCGAAGCGAAGGAGATAGGTGCTGGTTCCGCGTACATCGACCGGTCCTTCGATCCACATCGACGCTTCGCCGACTTTATGATCGCGCTCGACAGTGACGTCATAGACGAGCTTCTCGCCCGGAACGAAGGGGAGCTGACTCGCTCCGGTGACGGGGCCGGCGGCGAATAATCCTAGAAGAGCGGCGGAGTGGCGCATAGCCAAGTATCGCCGCGGAGGACCCGCTGATCAGTCGGGCATCCGCCATATCTTGCAAGTGAATCCCCTACGCGAGTGTCGCCCTCCCTGGCCATCCAAATCATCACATCCGGGTTATGTGGAGGTGTGCCGGGCGATAGACGACCCATACCAGATGTGAGGCCATTGCTACGCCCAGCGACACGCCCAGCCCGAGTCAGACCAGCGACGCCTTGATGAAGCGACTGGCAAACCTATCCATCGCTCGGCTCCTGCAAAAAGTGGAAAGGGGTCAGTGGCTTTCGTTCTCGACCTTGAGATGGCCTTTCATTCCAAGAGCGGCGTGCGGGTCGCACTGGAAGTAGTAGCTGCCCGGGGCAAAGTTCACGAGGATGTCGGTCGTCTGGCCGGGCAGCTGTAGCATTTCGCTCGCCGCCGGCAGCCCCGACTTGCCGGCGTTGGAATCGGGCAGGAAGTGGAAGTTGTGCACGCCAGTCTTGAGCGTGATCCGCAGCACGTCGCCAGTATGCGCTTCGACTTCGCTGGGGGTGAAGTAGTTTCCCTTCTCGTCGGAGGTGGCCACGATGACGATGATCTTGCCGCCGGGGCCCGGCGTTACAGAAACTGGAGAGGTTGAAGGCGCGGCCTGCGAAGTATCGGCGGCAGGTGCCTTTTCGGTCTTGGCGCATGCGCCGGCGAGAGCCGCCGATGCCACGATCATCAATGCAATCACTCGCTTCTTCATTTTGTAATTCCTCTTACGGGTTGGTTGGTGATGGTAGGGTGGAGCAACGGGCGTTAGAAATCGCGCCGGCGAAATGCGCGGAGCCCGAGGGAGAGAGGCGCGAAAATCCACAGCGCCAGCGTGGCCGCTGTCACGGCGATGCCGGTCGTGCGCCCGAAGAATTTCTGCAGGATCGCACCGGTGTAGCCGAGCAGTGCGGATACGTCGAACTGGAGAAGAAGCGCGACGCGGGCGAGGTCCACCGGGTTCGCAAGCATCAGCGCGAGGACTGGTTTTTCCAGCGGCTGGTCGGCCATCAGCGAGATGACGAGAAGCACGACTCCATCATAGAGGATGGCGAGGAGAAGCCAGACCGCGATGGCGATTCCCAGTCCCTTGAGCCGATCTTCCGCCCGGGATACGATGAGGAAGGCGATGGCGGTGAAGACCATAGTCAGCGCCACTCCTACGAGGAGAAGCGCGGCAAACGTTCCCGGCTGTGCGCTCGCGATACCGTGATGAATCACGAACGGAATCGTAACCGCAGCGACGAACCCGCCCGCGAGGGGAACGGTCAGCCCGACGTACAGCCCGAAGAAAACCTGCCGGCGCTTGACCGGCTGAGTGAGGAGGAGCTCGATGAATTCGCGCGCGTGGTAGAGGTAGACGGTCGCGAACACGATCGAGACGAGGGGAATCACGAACAAGACGAGATTGACGAGGCTAAGCAGCGCCTTTTCGCCGCCGCCGCCGAAGCGAAAGAGCGCGTCGGTGATGGCGAAGAAGAACAGCGCATACCCGATGAGCCAGCGGCTGCGAACCACGTCGCGCAGCTCATAACGGGCCACCTTCGCGGTCACTCTCATGCGGCTGCCGCTTCCTTCATCATCTCTGCGATCGCTCGCTCGAGACTAGGCTGACGCGTGGCGAGCTTCAACTCCGAAAGCGAGCCGGAGTATGCGACTCTGCCGTCATTGATGAAAGCGACATCGTCGGCAAGCTCATCCACCTCACTCATGATGTGGCTGGTGAGGAGGAACGTCCTTCCGGCCGTGCGCTCACGCGCGATCTTGCTCTTGAGAATACCGCTGGAGACGGGATCGAGGCCTGCGGTGGGCTCGTCGAGAATGAGAAAATCAGGGCGGAATAGGAATGCAATGACGGCATTAACCTTTTGCCGGGTGCCGCCGGAAAGATTGCGAATGGGCTTGTCGAGCTCGCCGTCCAGCGCGAAGCTGCGAATCAGATCGTCGTCCGCCGGGTGAGGGGATCGGCGAACATCGGACAGCATGTCGAGGATCTCGCGGCCGGAAAGATTCTCCGGGAAGCGGGCCGTCTGCGCCATATACCCGATGCGTGAGCGATACCCGTCGTCGTCGCCGATCGGGATTCCGTCGATCTCAACGACGCCCGCATCGGCTTTCATCAGGCCGAGCACGATCTTCGCGAGCGTCGTCTTTCCGGCGGCATTAGGACCGATCAATCCGGTGACCCTCCCCGGCCGGAGGCGGAGCGACAGATCGTCGAGGACGATCAGCTTGCCGAACTTCTTGCTGACATTGCGCGCATCGATCATCGGAGCCGCCTCATCGCCGGAGTGTTATCCACCAGAGCCGCGGGCGTGAGCAGTGGAAGGATGCTCTCCGCCGAATCGAGCAGGCGGACAAAGGTGCTGCGAAGGAGAATGAGCGCCGGTCCGTTGTTGGCAACCACCATCGAGAAGAGGCGAACGGGGTGAAACGGAACATCGCCGAACCCGTCGCGGTTGATGTCGTATCCACGGTATGAATCCCAATAGTTGCCCACGAACCGTGTTGCGCTCTCGCTGTTGTTCGCGGAAACGTCGAAGGTGTTGCCGACGAAATTGTTTCCACTGAACTTCCCGCCGTCGGTGCTCGCGCGAATCGTGATCGCCCAACCGTTGTCGAGAAACGTGTTGCCGGCAGCTCTGATGCGGCTCGCGCCGTCCGCCAGAAGGCCGGTCGTATTCCGGTAGAAGAGATTGCCGGTCAACTTGCTGTCGCTGATTTCCTTGAGCAGCAGCCCGTACGACGCGCCGCCCCAGTTACCCTCGAATGTGTTGCCCGTCATCTCGACCCGGCGGGTGAACATCACCGCGACGCCGGACCCATTCCCCCGGAAGACATTGTGTAGGTATCGGCAGTCATCCGAGAACATGAAGTGAAGGCCGTAGCGGAGATTACGCTCGCTGACGTTACCGCTGATGGTGCTGTTGTGGACGAACTCGAAGTAGATGCCGTCGCGCTGTCCGGTTATCGTGTTGTTTGCGATGGTGATGTGATTCGACTGCCAGAGATGAATCCCGTTTCCCGATATCATCTCGCGGCGGCGACCGGACCGAAGCACGTTGCCGCGAACGACGCAATCGTCCACTTTGGCGAGATAGATGCCGAAGAACGAATCATCGAAGCGATTGTTCTCGACGATGCATCCGCGCACTCCCTGGAATCGCGCCGCAGCCCAGTCTTCCGTGAAGCTCGTGCCGACATGCTCGAAGTGGATGCCGCGGATGCTCACGCTGTCGGCCGTGACGAGCATTATCTGCCGCGCGCTCTCGCCGTCGAGCACGGGCCAGCCGTGCCCGGTGATCTCGAGCGGTTTGTCCACGACGATCGTGTTCTCGCGATAGACCCCGGCCTCGACGACGATCCGCGTGTGCGGCGCCGCACTCTTCACCGCCGCCGAGAGCGACGTGAAGCCACCGCGCGGCGATACGATGATGGTCGGCTGCGCCTCCAGCGACGCCGCGATGAGGGCGCAAGCCGAGAGCGCAGCCGCGCGATACAGGCGATGAGTTCTCATATCGTTGAACCGTTCAGGGGTGCGCGATCAGGATCTGACGTGAGCGAGCTTGCGCGAGCGCCAGGCGAAAAAGACGGCCGCCAGCGCGAGGACCAACGCGAGCATCGCGAGGATGCCGCCGGCTGCCGGCCAGGATGCCGCGCGAAAGTTCAGCAGCTGTTTCGTTCCGATGAGCGGCGGCTGATAGCTCATCCCGGGGATCTTCAGTATCGCGTGCTCGAAATCGAGATTGTGGCCGTAGTCGTACTCCCACCTCCAGAAATCGACAAGGCCGGCGATGGCAACGACCAGAAACCCGACCGCCCACGCGTACAGGACGCGGCGTCTGCCGAGTGCAGCCGCGACGAGCCCGGTTCCGATCAGTGCGGCGACTATCCACGGCATAATGACAAGCTCTGGAATCGCATCCGCCTCGATGCGCTTCATCCCGATGTAGTGATTGAGATTGTTGATGTTGGTGAGATCGTTCGCGGTCGCGCCTTCGACATTGCTGATGCGGATATGCATCCCCAATCCTTCCGGGTACTGCGGCGCCGTCAGCCTCACGTCCCACAGCGGAAAGGCGAACACCCCCAACAGCAGCAATGCCGCGCCCAGCACGAATATCCGCGAGATTCGCGGGATCCTATTCGTCCCGGGCGCGATTCCACCCGAGCGCGCTTCCCGCTTTACCGCGCGCACGAGTGGATTTCCCGTCATCGCCCCTGAAATCACCGGAGCGTCAGCGACTCCCATTTTGCATTCCCCCCATCGCGCCGCCCGGCATCTGCATCGCGACCGGCTGCGTCGTTTGGGCACGTGCCTTTGGGCTGACGTTCGCGGTGAGCGCGACGGTCGAGCCGGCTGGAGACACGCGGACGTATCCCTGCATCTCCTGATGGAGCGCCGAGCAGAAGTCGGTGCAGTAGAAAGGATAGATACCCGGCGCCTTGGGGATCCACCTCAGCGTGCGCGTTTCGCCAGGAGCGATGATCACCTCGGCGTTCTCCGCGCCGAGGATTCCGAAGCCGTGCACGATATCCCAATCCTGCTCAATGTTGGTGACGTGGAAGAACACGGTGTCACCCAACTGCACGCCCTCGAGATTGTCGGGCGCAAAGTGGCTGCGGATGGCGATCATGTTGATGTGGACGTTCTTGCCGACTCGCCGGATTCCGCCCGCCGCTTCCGATTTCGTCGCGTACGGGTGGGTGTTCTCGGACAGCTTGTAGAACTTCTCGCTGTTACCGGAGATGAGGGCCGCCGGAATGGCCTGCGCGTAGTGCGGCTCGCCGATAGTGGGGAAATCGAGGAGCATTCTCATCTTGTCGCCGCTGATGTCGATCAGTTGCGCCGACTGCGCCAGCTCGGGGCCGGTGGGGAGGTAGCGGTCCTTGGTGATCTTGTTGAGGGAAACAAGGTAATGTCCCCACGGCTTCTTGCTGTCACCGCCGGGAATCATCAGGTGGCCGACAGAGTAGTACACGGGCATCCGGTCGAGAACCTGCCAGGTGCCGAGCTTCCACTTCACAATCTCTGATGAGATGAACATCGAAGTGTAGGCGTTGCCCTTTCCGTCGAACTCTGTGTGAAGGGGACCGAGGCCAGGCTTCTGAACTTCGCCGGCGATCGTCGAGGAATACTTCAGTACGGGGATTCCCTGGACGACGCCGTCGAACTCCTTGTTGGCGATGGCCCGCTGCATCTTCGAGAACGAGTGCACCGGTATGACGGTGGCCAGCTTGCCGCCGGCGACGATGTACTCGCCGGTCGGATCAATATCCACGCCGTGCGGCGACTTCGGGGTTGGCAAGTAGTAGACGACACCCGGGCAGTCCGCCGGCGAAAGCATCTTCACGCTCGTCTTTCGCTCGGAGCGGGCGACGCGCGACTTCTCGTCTACGATGTTGTGGAAGTAATCGGACGCGGTCGTCTTTGCCTTGCCACCGGCGACGCACTCTTCGGCGCGCTTGTAATTCACCGCGGCGATGAAGTCCTTGTCGTTCTGCGAAGCGTTGGACTCCAGCTTCTCGTATGCCTGTTCTGAATTGTAGGTGGTGAAGAAGAACCAGCCATCCGACGGCCCCTTGCCGGCGTGGCCGAGGTCGTAATTGAATCCCGGCATCAGGACCTGAAAGGCGATGTCCATCTTGCCGGGCTTATCGGCGTAGACAAAGGAGAGAGTTCCCTTGAAGTTCTGCTTGTAGCTGGCGATGGGAACGTCGGTGTTGGGAATCGGAACGCTGAAGCGCGTTGCGGATACGATGTACTTCGTGTCGGGCGTCGTGAATGGCGACGCGTGGCCGCCGGCCGCGTTCGGTATCTGAAGAATCTCAGTCGTCTCGAAAGTCTTCAGATCGATGCGCGCGATGCGCGGCGTATTGTTGCCGTTTATGAACAGCCACCTGCCATCGGGCACGCCGTCCGTCTGGGAGAGCTCGGGATGGTGGGTATCGTCCCAGGGAATGAAGCCGTACGTCGTCTGGAGCATCGGCTTCGTCTCTTCATTATATCCCCAGCCGTTCTCCGGATTCTGCGAGAAGACGGGGATGAACTTCAGCATTCTTCCGGAGGGAAGTCCATAAACGGCGATCTGGCCGTTGTATCCGCCGGAGAAGAACGCGTAGTACTCGTCGTACTTTCCAGGCGCTACATACACCTTGGATGCGGCGTCGCCGACGAGCACACTATCGCCGCCACCAGAAGTGCCGCTGCACGAGTAGAGGGCGCCGCCGCCCATTAGCGCGATGGCTGCACTCGCGAGAAGAGTCTTTCTCGAGATTTGCATTGTCAGGTCTCTCTTTGTTGGGTTACCGGTGATGTCACGGCTGTCAATTTCGGCGTCAGGCGCTCCGCGAGTTATCGGCGGAATTCCTATCATTCCACTCGGATTCGCCCACTCCGGTTAGGGGAAAGCCTTACGGGAGTCGTTGCTGGCTGGCGCGGGCTTACCGCTAGACGCTCGCTGTTCGTGCGGAAGTGGTAGCCATAGATGGCGAGAGTCACCGCGCGCGCCACGCGCTGCGAAACGTCTTACCTTACTGCGCGGTGCCGAGCGCGCTCGTCGGCACGGTCTCGCGCTCCACGCGCGCTCCGGATTTGCGAACCACGTACGCTTCCATCGCGTAATACTCGGGGAGCCCGAGCTGATCAACCCGCTTCGCCGTGCCGCGATTGCGCTCTTCGACGCGCTGCCAGAACTCGCGATCATCCTGGCCGGGGAACGGAGCCCGATCCTTTTGCGACTGATGCTTGAAGATCGCGAGGATCTTGCAGCGCAGCTCGTCTTCTGAAAGTGGGGCAAGCACGTCGGCTTCGGCGATGTCCCACTCCTGCCACGCGCCGCGATAGAGCCACATCTCCGGCTGCTCACCCTTGTACTGGGTAAGCGCGCCTTGCACTGCCTCGAGACACATCCGGTGCGTGCCGTGCGGATCAGACAGATCGCCGGCGACGAAGACGATGTCCGGCTTGTGCTCCTCGATCAGCTTGAGCGTGATGCGCACGTCCTCGGGACCGATCGGATCCTTCCGCACCTTTCCAGTCTGGTAAAACGGAAGGTTGAGGAACCTCGCCTGCGACCGGTCCATCCCGAAGGTCTCGATTCCGCTCACGGCCTCGGCTTCGCGAATCGACCGCTTCATCATCAGCACGTCTACGGTGTCCACTTCGCCAATCGTCTTCGAGTCGAGGAATCCCTCGACTTTGGCGACGATCCCGCGCGCCTTCTCATCGCCAAGATCGAAGTCACGGTTGAAGCGCCTCAGAAAATCCACGTAGCGGCGAACTTCGTGATCGAACACCGCGATGTTACCCGACGTTTGATAGGCGACGAGAATGTCGTTTTTGTTCTGGTACAGCTTGTTGAGCATTCCGCCCATCGAGATCACATCGTCATCAGGGTGTGGTGAGAAGACGATCACTCTCTTGCCGCTGGGCAGCTTGCTCCTGCCGCGGATCTTCGAGATCAGCGCGTTGAACACTTCGCCGTTGAGAGGGCCGGCCGCGCCGTGCCGCGCCAGCAAAGAGCTGAGGTGATGCTCGCGGTAGTCGAGCGAATCCAGCTTGAGCACTGACTTCTTCGTCGTCCCGCTCAGCCAGATGACGGCGCGCATCTCCATCTCGCGAGTCCATTTGACTTCACCGAGGACCCACGGAGTGCGCACACGGGTGAGATCGGCGGCGGCGGCGTGGTCGAGATAGAAAACGGCGTTGGGATGCTTTTGCAGATAAGTTGCCGCGACGTCCGGGTCGGGTTCGCCTTCGACCGCGCGGCGTACGATCGCCGACTTGTGCTCGCCGGTCGCAACGAGGGCGATCTCACGAGCCTCCATAATCGTCGCGATCCCCATCGTGACCGCTTCCTGCGGGACGTTGTCCTCGCCGAAGAAATCGGCGGCGGCGTCGCGGCGGGTGCTCGTGTCGGGCGCGATGCGCCGTGTGCGCGAGCCCATTCCGGAGCCGGGCTCGTTGAAGCCGATGTGACCGGTCTTGCCAATGCCGAGGAGCTGGAGGTCGATTCCGCCCGCCGCCTTGATCGCCGATTCGTAGGCGGCGCACGCCGCTTCCACGCCATCGCGGGTTATGTCGCCGCGCGGTATGCGGACGTTTTCGGGCTTGATGTTGATGTGGTCGAACAGGTTCTCCCTCATATAGCGGACGTAGCTGTGAATGCTGTCCGGCGACATCGGGTAATACTCGTCGAGATTGAACGTCACGACGTCGGAGAAGTCCAGCTTCTCGCCCTTGTGCATACGAATCAGCTCGCGATAGATCCCGATCGGCGTGCTGCCGGTCGCGAGTCCCAACACCGCGTGCGATCCCGCGGCGCGTCTCTCCTTGATTATCTCGGCGATTCTTCGTGCGATGGTGCGGGCGATCTCATCGTATTCGACGATGACAACTTTGACGTGCTCCGTCACTGCTTGGCTTCCCAGTTCACGATCGGCGCACCGAGAACCGCCTGCTGAACCGCATCGGCGACAGCGCGGCGAAGCGGAGCCTGTTTCTGATTTGCGGACGTCGGATCAACGCGATTGGTGAACAGGATGACGTATAGCTGCTTCTCGGGATCGACCCAGATCGAGGTGCCGGTGTACCCGGTGTGTCCGAAGCTGCGGGGCGAAAAGTAATGGCCCGCGCTCGAATTCGGCGATGGCGTGTCCCACCCCAGCGCTCTGCTCGACTCCGGTCCCTGGCGCGCCGTCCACCGCGCGATTGTCGTCGGCTTGAGGAGATGAACGCCGTTGATCTCGCCGCCGTTGAGCATCATCTGCGCGAACACGGAGAGGTCGCGCGCGTTGGAAAACAGTCCGGCGTGGCCGGCAACGCCACCCATCGCGAAGGCGTTCGGATCGTGCACGTCGCCGTGTATGTGCCCACGCGCGCTATCCACTTCAGTCCACGCAATACGCGGCTTCCAATCCGCCGGCGGAAGGAATCGTGTGTTCGTCATTCCGAGCGGCCCGAAAACGCTGTCCTGCACGAACGCGTCGAGTGTCGTGCCGGTGATGCGCTCGACGACGAGGCCAAGGAGAATGAAATCCCAGTCGCTGTAGATTGTCTTCGTGCCGGGAGGATTCGCCAGCGGTCGGCTGTTGATGGCGGCGAGAAACTGATCGCGGCCGCGAAGAGTTTTCCAAAGCGCGGCGAACGCTTCGAAGCCCCCGCGATGGGTGAGCAGCTGGCGCACCGTAATCACCGATTTCTCCGGTGCGTTCAGCTCCGGCAGATAAGAAGAGACCGTGCGGTTGATGTCGAGCCGGCCGCGCTCCTCGAGAATCATCAATGCCGTCGTCGTGGCGATGACCTTGGTGAGCGATGCCATATCGTAGATCGAACTGTCGTTCACCATCGCCGTCGAAGAATCCCAATCGAGACGTCCGTAGCCACGCAGGTAGGCGCGATGCCCGTTTCGTCCGATGGCGATCGAGGCGCCAGGCGCGGCGCCGTCGGCGATCGCGGCGGTGACGATCGAGTCGAGCCGGACGACCAGCTCGGGGTTGAGTCCCGCCGCGAAGAACGAAGCGATCATCTCCCGTGATATCGGATGCAGCGCCGGACCGACAGCTGTCGCCGCCGGGACGCAGGCGGAGAGCAGCGCGACGAGTGGAAGGATTCTCTTTGCATTCATTGTCCGGAGCCTGTCAGCGAATCGGCGACGGGTGCGTGCGTGGATTGTCTCACAATTCCATCTCCGAATCTGAAGAGTGGCGGAATCGAAACCGGGAGTCTCCCGCCGATGGCGCGCTCACCTAATATCGCGAGGGCGGCGGCGCGCTGCGAAACGGGCGCGCCTCCCCAGGCGAACATTTGGGTTGTCACGGCAGGAAACGCGCTCGCCAGATAGGGGCTGCCGAACGAGATGAAAACAACGCTTTTTCCCGCCGCTGCGAGCGAATTGATCATCGTGGCGAATGAAGTATCAGCTGCGACGGTTCCGGCGAACGCGGTTGGCGACACGTAAACGCCGACGATGATCACGTCGGCGGCTTCGGACCGCCGGCGCAGCGCCTCGTACTCTCCTGTAGAGGTGCGGGAATCGGCGCGCGCCGTTTCCAGCGATGGCATCCGGCTCTTGAGAGCGGGGTTGAAGATGCCGCCCGCGATCAGGTCGCTCGCTCCGGCAAAGGTGATAGAAAGGATCTTTCGCGTGTCGCGGCGCAGCGGGACGAGATTCCCGTTGTCCCTTCCAAGCGTGATCGAGCGCTCGGAGATCTCGTCGGCGACTCTCTGGTTGGCTGGAACGTTCACGATGCGATCGACGGCGCCGATGTCAACGAGGCGCCCGCGCATCAGACCGGCGCGGGCTTTCGCGACGAGAATGCGCCGCACCGACGAGTCGATCCTCGCTTCTGTGATTCGTCCCGCGCCGACCGCCGCAACGACCGTTGCTATCGCCGTCTTGACGTCGCGCGGCATGAGAAGAATATCCGTCCCCGCCTGCAGGGCGAGGATGAGCGGCTCGGTGGCGCCATATCGTTTGGCGATCCCACCCATCGTCATTGCGTCGGTGAAGAGCAGGCCGCGGAATCCCATCTCATCGCGCAAGACGCCGGTCATAAACTTTCGCGACAGCGTGGCGGGTGGGGCGTCGGGTCCTTCGACTCCGACCTCGGCGATGTGCGCGGTCATTATCGCGTCGATGCCGGCGCCGATAGCGGCGCGAAATGGTGGAAGATCGACAGAGTCGAGATGCGGGCGACCGGCGCGTATCGTCGGCAGGTCGAGGTGCGAATCAACATCGGTGTCACCGTGTCCGGGAAAATGCTTGCCGGTCGTCATCAATCCGGCCGCCCGTGTGCCGCGGATATACGCGGCCGCCAGGGAAGAGACGAGCGCGGGATCTTCGCCGAATGAGCGCGTGTTGATGACGGGATTGAGCGGATTGGCGTTGACGTCCAGCACCGGACCGAAAACAAGCTGAACTCCCATCGCGCGCGCTTCGCGCCCGAGAACCTCGCCGAGCCCGAAGGCGAGATCTTCCGAGCGAGTGGCGCCGAGTGCCATCACCGGGGGGAACGAGGTCCCGCCGCCCTGGGGAAGGAGGGAAGGCAGCGCATAGATCGCCGACGTGCGCATCCCGGGCCCGTTTTCCATATCGGATGCAATGAGGAGCGGCACCATCGCGCGGCGCTGCATTTCATTCAGCTTCACCGCATAGCTGAGCGGCTCGCCGATTGACATCACGAGTCCGCCGACGCGGTCTTTCTCAACCCATCGGCTCACCTGTTCGAACTCCGGCGATCCGACGGGGGCGTACTCGCCGCCCACCCACGGCATCATCAGCTGTCCGACTTTCTCGCGGAGCGTCAGCGATGAAAGAGCGCGCTCGACCCACTCCGATTCAGCCGTAGTGAGCGTGGAGGCCGCGCCGGGGTGGGCGCTTCCGACGAGGGCGCCGGCGCCGGGAGAGCCGCCCGACGGCGGCGCACCGACTGCTCCCGTCGTGATCGTCGGCGCGCACGCGCCAGCGAGGATAAAGGCAAGCGCGGCAATCGGATGGGAACGGCTAAAGTGACAGGACATTGGTGTTGAGCCGCAGACCGGGCGCGTCGAGGCTGTGCGAGTCGAGGGCCGGAAAGCCGGATTTATTCGGAATTCTGCGGTAAATGTTATTGACCGATTCTTTGCGAAGGAATAAGATAGCAACTCAGCGTTACCTGCGTTTGCGCTCGGACGAATAGACGAGCGAAGCCCAGCGTCCACGACAACCCGGTACACGTCGTTATGAAAAAAAAAGTACTTATGGTGTTGATGGGAATGTTCGTTTGTGCGTCACAGGTTTTTGCGCAGCAGAAGATAGTCACCGGAAGGGTGACTGATGAGGGAGGCGCACCGCTCGCGGGTGTCTCCGTTGTCGTCAAGGGATCGACGACGCGCACAACGACCAACGCATCCGGAAACTTTTCCATCGCGGCGGCGCCTGGCCAGGTGCTGCAGTTCAGGTTCATCGGCACCCAGCTGACGGAGCGCCCAGTCGGCACCGCCGATGTTCTCAGCGTTTCTCTGCGGAGAACGGTTGCCAGCCTCAACGCAGTCGTCGTTACCGCCCTTGGCCAGACTGCATCGGCGCGAGAGCTTGGAACGGCGCAGCAGACGGTGACCGGAGCAGCGGTCGCGCAGACGCAACGCGAGAACTTCATCAACGCCCTGCAGGGACGCGTCGCCGGAGTACAGGTGACGAGCACTTCAGGCGTGCCGGGAGCGTCATCGTCGATCACCATCCGCGGCGTCAGCTCGATCAGCAGCAGCAATCAGCCGCTGATGATCATTGACGGACTGCCGATGGACAACAAGACGCTCAACACCAACGTCCTTGCGGCGGATGCTCCGGGATCGGTGACCGCTTTCAATAATCGCGGCGTTGACTTCACCAACAGAGCGGCCGACCTCAACCCCGAGGACATCGAAACGATGACGGTCCTCAAGGGACCCGAGGCGGCGGCCCTCTATGGTATTGATGCCGCCAACGGCGCCATCGTCATCACGACGAAGCGTGGAAAGTCGGGCGGCGGGTTCACCTACAGCAACAGCTTCAAGAGCGAGCGCACCGGAAACACGCCGACGATTCAGCACACGTTTTCGCCGAGTGCGGTTGGAAGCACGACGTTCCTCTATTTCGGGCCGAAGTACGCGGACACGACGAAGTTCTACGATAACGTCGCCGGCTTCTTCAGAACGGCGCGAACGGCCAAGCACAACCTCGCCTTCAGCGGCGCGAGCCCAGACAACCGGATCAACTACCGGCTCTCGACGGGAATCACGCAGCAGCAGGGCGTCATCCCCGGGTCCGACTACCGTCGCGTCAATCTGACCGGCGCGTCCTCGGGGCAGGCGACGAAGTGGCTCAACGCCGATCTCTCGATGGTGTACTCGTACGACAACAACGATCAGGTCTTCAAGGGCGACAACGGTCCGCTCCTCGGCCTGCTCGTCTGGCCGTCCACCGATAACGCGGCCGACTGGCTGACACCCGCCGGTACGAGACGCAGAGTGACGACGCTCGGCCAGGGATCGGAGCTCGACAATCCGTACTTCAACATCGCCAAGAACAAGATCAACGCCAAGAACAACCGTCTCATCGCCACCCTCGCACTTACGGCGACGCCGTGGTCGTGGGGCAGCCTGAAGACGATTCTCGGCACCGATAATTACACCAACCAGAACCTTGTGCTGAGAAATCCCGAAAGCGTTTTCGGGTTCAGCAATCAGGGAATTCTCGACGTTGCGGACGACATCACCCGCAACCTCAACATGCAGACGCTGCTCAACTTTAACAGCCACTCGTTCACGCGGAGTCTGTCGGTGAGCGCGTTGCTCGGAAACGCGGTTTCCGACGCGAAGTCTTCGGTTGACGCGCAGCAGGGCACGCAGTTCCTCGACCCTAACTTCGTCTCCATCAACAACACCGGCATCCGCACCGGACGCGGCACCGTCGCGCAGCGCCGGTTGGTCAGCGCGTTCGGGCAGGCGGTCGTGGATTACAAGAAGTATCTGTATGTCACGGTCACCGGCAGAAACGACTGGACGTCGACGATCCCGCAGGGAAGCAACTCGTTCTTCTATCCATCGATTTCGTCCAGCTTCATCTTCTCCGACGCGTTCCCATCGATCGGCCGCCATATGACCGGCAAGCTGAGAGCGGCATTCGCGGAAGTCGGAAAGGACGCGCGGCCGTACGCATACCGCCCGTCGCTCGAGTTCAAGTCGACGTCGAACGGCGGCTACGGTTACGGCTTCACCGGCCCGAACCTGGCGCTCAAGCCGGAGTTCGCGAAGTCGTATGAGCTCGGCACCGAAATGAGCTTCTTCGACGACCGGCTCGGCGTTGACATCACCAAATACCGCAAGCAGACGAAGGATCAGATCGTCAACGACATTCGCGGCAGCTACGGCACCGGCTTCATTCTGTTCAACCTCAACGGAGCCGTGACACGCAACGACGGAGTCGAAATCAGCCTCCGCGGTGCGCCGATCGTCCGCAGCAACTTCTCGTGGGATTTCCTGGCGAACTATGATCACGCCAGGGGGAGAGTGCTCGCACTGCCCCACGCGCTGCCCGAGTCGTACGTATCCGACACGTGGCTCATCGGAAACGTGAGAAACGGCACCGCGCCGGGTCTCTCGACGATGTCGCTGACGGGTCTCTACTACCTTCGCGATACCGTATCGGGACGTCACAAGATCCTGATCGACCCGACGACCGGCCTGCCGATCCGCTCGACGGTTTTCATCAATCGCGGCTACGACAGACAGCCGAAGTACACCCTCGGCCTGACGAACAACTTCAAGTACAAGAGCGTGTCGCTGAACTTCCTCCTCGATTTCCGGCGCGGCGGCGACATCTTCAACGCCACCGAGTGGTATCTCACGACGAGAGGTCTCGCCACGAGCACGCTCGATCGCAATACACCGCGGGTCATTGACGGCGTGCTGAGAGACGGAAAAGAGAACAGCGCCAACCCGACGAAGAACAGCATCGTCGTGGTCCCCGGCGTGCAGACGAATTACTACACCAACATGAGTGAAGAGCTCTTCATCGAGAAAAACATCAACTGGGTCCGGCTGAGAGACATCACTCTCAGCTATGCCGTTCCCCAGCATATGATCAAGGACGCCAGCCTGTTCATCACCGGCACCGATCTCTATCTGCGCACGAACTACACCGGGTTGGATCCGATCGTCAACGGCAATTCCGCGGCGGTCGGCGGATCAGGGGGCGTGGGCATCGACTACGGCAACTTCCCCATTCCGCGCGGCGTCAACCTCGGCCTCAAGGTGGGATTCTAAAAATGAAGAAAACGATCTACGCCACGCTGGCAGCGGCATTGTTCGTCTCGCCGCTCGCGTGCAGCAATTATCTGGATGTGAACACCAATCCCAACGCTCCGCAGACGGTGACGGCGAATCTGTATCTGCCGCCGATGGAGCATTGGATGGTAACGGCGCCGCAATATGACGGGCGTTTTGTCGGCCACATCACGCAAGAGTGGGAGTCGGCGACGTCCCAGTTAACGTTCGATTCCTGGACCAGAATGGGATATCAGCCGACGAGCGATAACGGCGCCGAGCAGTGGAGAGACGTGTACTGGTCGCTCGGCCAAAACCTCGTTGACATGAATACGAAGGCGGCGGCCGAGCAGCGCTGGGATCTGCTCGGTGTCGGCCTGTTTATGAAGGCGTGGGGATGGCAGGTGCTCACCGACCTGCACGGAGAGATCATCGTCAAGGAAGCGATCGATCAGTCCAGATTCGCTTTCGACTACGACACACAGGAGTACGCCTACGGCGAAGTGAAGCGGCTTCTCGACAGCTCGATTGTGCTGCTGCAGAGAAACGACGGCGCGGTTGACGCGACGTATCTCGCCAAGGGCGACAAGATCTACAACGGTGACCGGACGAAGTGGCTCAAGCTGGCGTACGGCCTCCGCGCCCTCAGCCTGAATCATTTCTCGAACAAGGCGGCCTACAACCCGACGGCAGTAATTGCCGACGTGGACAGGTCGTTCGCGAGCAACGCCGATGACGCGCTGCTCCAGTATCCGTCTGTTCTCCCCAACGACGACCGGAATTTCTACGGCCCGACACGCGGCAACATTAACGGATACCGGCAGACGAAGTTTGTTGTCGGCCTGATGGACGGAACGCAGTTCGGCGGAACCGTTGATCCGCGAATGTCCCGCATGCTTTCGCCGTCTCCTGATGGGCAGTTCCGCGGGCTAGACCCGAACGCCTTCGGGTTCGGCGCGCTTACCACCACGCAGCAGCCGATGAACTTCTTCGGCTACGCCGGCAGCGCAGGCTCGGGACAGCCGAGCCGCTACATCTTCAGCGACAAGACAAAAATGCCGCTGATGACCTACTCGCAGCTTCAGTTCATCAAGGCCGAAGCGGCGTTGAGGAAGGGCGATCAGGCGACGGCGCTCGCTGCCTATAGAAACGGCGTTTCGTCGCACATTGATTTCGTCAATGCCCGCAACACGGACGACGGCCAGACGCCGGCCCAGATCACGCTGGCAGAGAAGAACGCTTTCCTCGCCTCGCCGAATATCATACCGGCGACGCTGACGCTCTCACATATCATGTCTCAGAAGTACATCGCCCAGTGGGGATGGGGACACGACGAGCTGTGGATGGATATGCGCCGGTATCACTATACCGACAACGATCCACAGAGCGGCGTAGAAATATTCCGCGGCTTCGCGCCGCCGACGACTCTCTACGTGGATAATGGCGGCAAGACGGTGCAGCGCATTCGCCCGAGATACAACTCGGAATACGTGTGGAACATCCCGGCCCTGACCTTGATCGGCGGTTTGGCGCTGGATTACCACACGAAGCCACTCTGGATCATTCAACCGTAATCGGGAAATGATGACCTCCTATAAAACCATCCTGGCGCTGCTCAGCGCGGCCGCGCTCTCGGCGTGCGGCGACAACGCCGTTCAGAACATCACCGCGGCGCCGCCGGGCGCCAACATCAAGTTCCACAACTTTGCTGTCGGCGCGCCGAGCGTGAACTTTTACGCCGGCACGACGAAGATGACGGCGATCAGCTCCACCAGTGGCGTCGAGTCCACCACGGGAACGGCATATCCGGCGGCGGGCGCGAATGGCGTGGGCAGCGGCGGCTTCTACTCCGGCATCCTGCCGGGCTCGTATACGCTGACCGGTAACATCGCCGCCGCGACGGACAACGGTCTGGCCATTTCATCGGCCACGACAACGCTCGCCGACGGGAAGTACTACTCGTACTTCCAGAGCGGGGTTTATGACGCGACGGCGAAAAAAACTGACGCGTTCGTAGTCGAGGATCCGTTCATCGCGAACTTCGATTACACGCAGGCATACGTCAGAATTGTGAACGCGAGCGCCAACTCGGCGCCGATGACGCTGTACGCGAAGAATACGACGACTGCCGTCGAAGTCCCGGTCGGCGCGGCAACGGCGTACAAGGCGGCAGGCACCTTTACCGCCCTGCCGGTGGGCATCTATGATTTCAATGCGCGCGCAACGGGGTCCAGTGCCAATACCTTTACGCGCACCGCGGTAACGATCCTCGCTGGCAAGGTGTACACGGTCACCGCACTCGGCGACGCGACGCTTTCAACGACTGGAACTGCGGCGACGAGAGCAGTTCTGAACGTCACCGCGAACAGATAAGCGTTAGCGGAGGACTGAAACAAAATGCCCGGCTTCGGCCGGGTTTTTTGTTTTCCACACGTCAATCAACGGGTCATTTGCGCCAGATCACGATACTGCCGCAGACATCCATCTTCGTGTACTCCCTGAACTGCGCCGGCACGGACGCCTCCGAGTAGATCTCGATTCCGGCGACCTCGTCCGTGCGGAAAAAATCGTCGATGTCATCGGTCGTGAGCTGAGGCATTCGATTCCCGTCAACGAAAATCGTCGGCAGGCAATCCCCGTAAGGGCCTCGCATCCATATCTGCTTGGCGCCGACAAGGCCACGGCTCTCCATTTTGATGCCGGGGACCGACTTAAAAACGTCCGAAGTGACGAGCGCGCCTCTGCGCGCGATGTCTTCGGGTGTCAGGAATCGTCCTGCCGTCGAGCGATGGCGCTCCTGAAAGCCGCTCCGCGCGAACGGAGTACGATTCGCCGAGACCTTGATCGCATCGAGAACCGTTTTCACCGTCGAGAGCTTCACCCGGATTGGCGGAGCGTCGGCAACGACGTTCACCGGTCGCCGTTCGGGATAATATCCGATCGACTGTACTTCGAGCATCCGCGTTCCCGATGGCGCGTCGTTGATCTTCCACTCACCGCGCTCGTTGGCGCGGGTCTGCGGGCCACCGATGATGTGAACGCGCGCTCCGCCGAGGGGGCGGCCGTTTTCGGCGGAGAATACCGCGCCACTCAAGTGACCGTCGCCGGTTCGCACTTTGGACTGGCGGGCGGTTGCTGAATCCGCAGGTTGGTTCCCGGCGACACTCGTAGAGCGACCGAAAAACAGCTCATCGCTCACGACGCCGTGTTCGGGCACCTGGATCTCGACGACGTCAATGCTGTCCGCTGCTTTGCTCGCCCTGAGCAGCATCGTACCCGGGCTCGGCACGTCGCACATCGCGAACCAACCGTTCTCAGCCGTCGTGGTGACAAGGCGCGGCCTCTGGCCCAGCACGCCTTTCTTGGTAAATGTCAACTCGAGCCACTCGCCGGTTACCTCCGCGCCCGCGATCGCCGAATAGTCTCGCGCGTCGCGGACGACACCGACGACGATCGCAGATGGCGCGCTCGATTTGGTGGCTCCGCACACCGCCTCGCGAAATCGCTCCACCGATGGCGTCGCCAGGTCGCTACGCACCTCGCCGTCGCCGAGCAAGAACAGCTCGCGAACTGGTGGCTCGATTCCGAGCGATTCAAGAATCGGATGAAAAAATCCGAGCGAATACCGCCCGGCGGGGACGCCGGCTAGCGTATACCATCCAAGAGAATCGGTTAACGTACTGCGCGCGACGCGGGAGTCCCTGTCAATTCCGACCAGCTGGACGGTGGCGCCTGAGAGCGGTGTTTGCGCGATGCTGTCGCGAACGATGCCGCTGATGACGGTTCCACGGGTATGCGCGGCCGAGTCTACCGTTTGCGCCGCGGTTATGTGCGCCGCCGCGAACAACAGACCCGGCAAAATCCAGCTGCGAACACCGATCATCAGTCCTCCTTCGCCGAGCAATGAACTCGGCGGCCCTACTGCCCCGGCGCTCTCACGCAAGCCGTTCTGTTCGTCGAGGGCGCAAGCACGTCCACGGCGTTCGTCGGTCGCGCTGCGGTCGAATCCATCCGCGGGCGGGTCGTTCCGCTGAGCGGGAGATTCGCCGGACACATCGCCGGAAAAGAAAACGCGATGGACCGGCTGCCGTCGGCGCCGACGCTTCGAATTCCGCCCATTCCGTCGTCGAGCTGATACGCGAGGGTATAGCTCGTGACGTTGCCGATGGGAATGATCTTCTCCCACGTCGGCGCATACGTCTCTTTATAGAGCAACTCATATCCGACCGCGCCTGGAGCCGCGGCCCAGGCGAGGTTCCAGTCGTTGCCGCCGGTCGAGCTCGATCGGCGCAGCGTGAAGTTCGGCGGCGGCGGCGGCGCCGCGGCGATTGAAGCAATGACTGCGGCGTTGAGGCGGGCGACGTTGGCGACGTAGCCGAAGTTGACCCACTTCAGATTGTCAGCCGGCAAATGCTGCCTCGTGTAGTTCTCGAGCTTTTCCGAAAAACGAAGGCCGGGATCGCCCAGCGATACGAACGGCGAATGATCGCCCCCGCGGCTGACGCGGTCGAGGCGGAATATCGGCAGCACTTTGAATTTCGGCGTGTAAAGCGCGCCCATCGCCCACGCATATCGCGCCAGGTCGCGGCTTGCGCCGTTCTCCGGATCGGCGCCGAAAACGCGAACGGTGGTGGAATCGATCGTTCCATTCCCGGCTTGAACGTTGCCGACCATATCGTCGGTGAACGCGGCGGCGACGTGGTAGCCGCGGTCGTGCAGCCATTTCGCAAATTGACGCGAGCCGTAGAGGTTCTCCTCTTCACCCGGATAGAGCGCGAAGATCACGGTCGCGTCGAGTCCCTTAGGGAAGTGCTTCGAGAAAACGCGCGCCAGCTCGACTACCGCCGACGTCCCGGAGCCGTCATCGTCCGCGCCCGGTGAATCGGTCGCCGTGTCATAGCGTGCGAGGGGAACAGCTTTGCCTGCCGCGTCGGTCCGGTTGCAGGCGCAGGTGTCGTAGTGCCCGCCCATCACGATGACGCGCGCGGTATCGCGTCCCGGCAGCCACGCCACGACGTTGACCATATTCACCGTTGGCGTATCCGGATGCTCCTTGATCTTCACCAGCTCCGCCTGGTACGAAACCCGGAGACAACCTCCGCATTGCCGGGAGTACTGCGTCAGCTTGGCGAAGATGTACCTGCGCGCGGCGCCGGGGCCGCGTGTCGCGCTCAGCGTGTCGCCCATCGTGTGACGCGAGCCGAGTCCGGCGAGGAACGTGTCCGTCGCGCGGATGCTGTCGGCGGAAACCTCGCGCAGCGCTGCCGCGATCATCGGGTCCCGCTTCAGCCCGATGGTGACGCCGGATTGCGCGTCGGCCATAGTCGCCGCGCAGGCAAGGAAAAGAAGGGATCGAAGCAACAGCGTCAGTTCGGCTCTGGGGCGCATTGACTGGTTGTGGAAAGGGTGTGTGAATGAGAGAATACGTATCGACAATGGCCGATTCAAGACCGCACTGGCGCTGGGCGGCGTTCCCCGAGCTCTCCGGCAGCGACGTTTATGAAATCCTCTCACTGCGGTCGCGCGTATTCGTGGTCGAGCAGGACTGCGTATTTCAGGATGCGGACGGCCGCGATCCAAGAGCGTGGCATCTCTTGGGGTGGGCTGGGGACGCGCTAAGCCGGAAGCTGATCGCTTATGCGCGGGTGTTCGAAGCGGGCACCCGCTATGCTGAGATGTCGATCGGAAGAATTGTCTCCGCGCCGGAGGTCCGCGGCACCGGTGTCGGGCGGATGATCGTGGAGGAATCGATGCGATTTTGCGCCGAGCGGTGGCCAGCACAACCGATCAGAATCGGGGCGCAGCGCCGGTTGGAGAAGTTCTACTCCGGGATTGGATTCGTGCCCGCCGGCGAACCGTATATGGAAGATGGGATCGAGCATATCGACATGTTGTTCACCACCACGCAAGAGCACTCGTGATTGATAGAGAAAGATTCGAACGGGGCGACACTTTCGCGGAGTTCCTCGCCAAGCCGCTGACCAACAAACCGTTCTGGGAGGCGGTTTATAAGCGCGCTTCAGTGGACGAGGATCTCGTGCGCAGGGCGAAAGGGCTGGGTGCCCGGTGGCATTTGCTAGTGCTCAACGAGGATTGGTGCGGCGACTCGAGCAACATTCTTCCCTACATCGCGCGGCTCACTGAGGCGGCGCCAAATCTCGAGATGCGAATCGTCCGGCGGGACGAGAACCTCGACATAATGGACGCGCATCTCACCGGCACCTCGCGCTCGATCCCCGTGATCATCCTCCTCGACGACAATTTTCACGAATGCGGCTGGTGGGGCCCGCGCCCCGCCGAGCTCCAGCGCTGGGTCGTGGAGGAGGGATTGAAGCTTCCCAAGGAAGAGCGCTACAAGCAAGTGAGAACGTGGTACGCGCGCGACCGCGGGCATTCAATCCTCCGCGAGATAATCACGAAGTTCGAGAGATGCAGCGCGGACGGTGTGAGCTAGCCGCCCGCCTTCTGCGGAGCGAGTCGCTCTGTTCTCACTCGCATCAGGACGCCGTTGAGCAAGTCGAGCAGCTGATGCTGACTCTGCTGAATACGGCTCACGTCCGAGAGTTGATCGGCGTTGAGCTCACCGTGAATCCCTTCCTCGAGCAGCTCCGCATATCCGAAGATCGCCTGGAGCGGGGTGCGAAGCTCGTGGCTGAGGATGGAAATGATCTCGCGGGTCGAAGCGCGCGCGGTTTCGGCGAGCGCCCACGCTTCCTGCGCGCTCATTGCCAGCGAGGCGATCACATCCTCTGCTGCGGCAAGCTCCTGTGCCAGCGCCCGGTAGCTTTCGCGCGGATCCCGTTGGACAAGGCGCGGTCTGCGGGGCGGCCGGGCAATGCCGGCGCGATGGTGGAATGCAGGCTGGGAATGGGCCACTGGGTTAATTGAGGAAGCTGCTCGACATACGTTTATGCAACTCCGGGGCCCATCGGCGCGCAGGGCAGATCTGCGGTATAATTCGTGAATCCCCGGTTCGCGCAGGGACGGACCGCGCGACAATCAACTTCAGCTTGGAATCACTTGGATCCGATCGAACTGGAAACACTGTCGAAGATAGAAGTCCTCAGCGACATGGAGCCGCTCGTAAATGAGCTGATGGCGGCGCACGAAGCCAAGCGCATCCTATGGTTTCCCTCTGAGATTCTCGACGCGAAGCCGGGCGAAGATCCGGACAAGCACCTGGCGGATTTGCGCAAGCGTGCGCGAGGGATCAGCGATCCGGCGCGAGTGGCGCTGGCTCTGAATCTCCTCACCGAGGAAGGTCTGCCGCATTTCCACCGCCTTCTCGCGGTTTACCTCGGCAGCAAGAGCATCTGGGCGACGTGGAACAACCTCTGGACCGCTGAAGAGGATCGGCACGGCGCGATTCTGCACGATTATACCCGCGATGCCGGACTCTTCGATCCCGTCGTGATCGAGAAAATGCAGTTCGAGTACATCAAGGCCGGATTCGAGCCCGAGTGGGACGGCGATCCGTACCGCGTTTTTGTTTACACGTCACTTCAGGAGCGCGCGACCCAGGTCTCGCACGCGAACACCGGTAAGTTCGCGTCGGAATACGAACCGTTGATCGGTGAAGTTCTTTCCAACGTCGCCAAGGAAGAGGCCCGCCACTACACGTTCTACCGTTCCGTGTTCAAGGCGGTTCTCGAGCGCGATCCAAATCAGGGACTCGAGGCGGCGTCGCGGATAATGCCGGCGATAGACATGCCCGGTGTGAACATGCCGCATTTCCGCGAGCTCGCGGACGTCGTCCGCCGCGCCGAGATCTACGGCCCGCGCGAGTACCTCAAGATCGTAGAGGAGCTGATCAAGTACTGGTCGATCGACACGCTCACCGGCCTGAATGAGATGGGGCGGAAGGCGCAGGAGAAGATTATGGGGATCCCGTCCCGGCTTGTGCGTATCGCCGACGTGATGGAAGCCAAGACGCGGCCGAAGACGTTTTCGTTCGACGTCGTGTTCAAGCGCGCGTTTGCGATGGAGTGACGACGACTAGGGACAAGGGACTAGGGAACTTGTTTGAGTTCGATCGCCAAACGGGCGCCGATTTGCGACGAAAACCTGCCCAGCTCCCTAGTCCCTAGTTTGCCGTCCCCGCCAACCCGATCGCCTCCGCGTTCTCCTGCATCGCAGCTATTACAAACGCGATGTGCTCATCGAGATCCACCCCCAGCTCCTCCGCCCCCTGAACCACGTCCTCGCGGCTGACGCCGCGGGCGAAGGCTTTGTCTTTCATCTTTTTTCGTACTGATTTCGCTTCAACGTCGTGAACGCTCTTCGTCGGCTTGACGAGTGCGGTGGCGGTGATCAATCCCGTCAGCTCGTCGACGGCAAACAGTGCCTTCGCCATCGGCGTCACACGCGGCACGCCGCTGTACTGCGCGTGTCCGAGTATCGCATCAAGCACATCCTCGGGATATCCGCGCGACCGCAGGATTCTCACTCCTTCGGCGGGGTGCTCTTCGGTCGCCGAATGGGCGTTGTTGGGAAACCTCTCATAATCGAAGTCGTGGATGAGGCCGGCCGTCCCCCAGCGCTCGACATCCTCTCCGAGCGTTTCGGCGTAAGCGCGCATCGCGGTCTCAACCGAGAGCATGTGCTTACGTAGAGATTCGCTGGCGGTGTACTCGTGCATCAGCGCCAGCGTTTCGTCGCGCGAGGGAAGGGAATCAGTCAACGGCGTCCTCCGCTTCCTCTCCGTGCTCGACGATGTCACCGGTGGTGAATAGAATCTCCTTCAGCGTCTTCCTGAAATCATCGTCGGCGCGGAGGAGGAACTCGAGGTCCATCCCGAAGTGCTTCATCTCCTCATTGCGCGCGTTTTTCATAATCGCGCGCGCCGTCTTGTCTTTTTCGACGGAGATGCGCTGCGTGTACCAGTTGATGGCGTCCGCCTCCTCAATCATCCCGGTGATCATTCTGGCGAACGTTCTCGTTTTTGCGGAGAGCTCGTCGGGGGGCTCGTGATACTGTTCCGTTGGCATTGTTCTCTCGTTAGTGCTGTGTGGGTCGATCCAGTCCGAAATCTATAAAACCTTTCTCGGGGTTGGTGGAGAGGAGCTTCACCGACACCTTGTCGCCGACGTCAACGTCGTGCGCTCCCTGCATCAGCCGACCCTCAACCGGAGGGCTGATGACGCGCACGTATGTTCCGTCCTTGTTTACGCCGGTTACGATTGCCGGGAAGTGCGCGCCGATCCTGTCGGCGAGCAGCAGCGCTGCGGCAGTCTTCCGCACCCGGCGCTCGACTTTTCGCGCCGCGTCCTCGCGAGCGGTGCAGTTCTGCGCGATCGCCGAAAGCTCATCGTTGCTGTAGGGCGACGGTTTGCCGGACAGCACGGATTTCACCAGCCGCTGCGTGAGGAGATCGGCGAAGCGCCGGTTTGGCGCGGTCGAGTGTGTGTAATCCTGGACGGCGAGGCCGAAGTGTCCCTCGTTCAATCCACCGGGCAGATCGAGAGCGTACTCCCCCGGCCCCATCAGCTTCACCACTGCAAGCGAGAGATCGGGGAAATGATCCGGGTCGACCGCTCGGCGCGCCTCGAGAAACTTGTGCAGCGCCACCGAATCCGCTTCTTCCGGAAGAGTGGCGCCGAACTGCTTCGCGAGGTCCACGATGCGCGGCCAGCGCGCCGGCTTCCTTACGATTCGCCGGATTGACGCGAGGCCGTGCTTCTCCAGGAATCTGGCGACAGCTCCGTTCGCCGCGACCATAAAATCCTCGATCGTGCGCGTTGCCGCGTTGTCGTGGCTCTCCTCGATCGTGGTGACCTTTCCGTCGAGCGTGACCGCCCGCGCCTCTACCGTCTGAATCTCGAGCGCGCCGTTCGTGTCGCGCAGCTTCCTGAGCAGCGCTGCCAAGGCCGCCTGCTGCTGCACTTGCTCCGACAGACCGGGAAGCGCCGCGACCTTCGGCGGGATCGGCCCGCGCCCCTCGAGCCAGGCACCGACGCTCGGATACGCGAGCTGCGCCTTGTTGCGGATGATCGCGCGGTACACGTCCTCCGACCGCACCGAGCCATCGTCACCGACTACGATCTCCACTACCATCGCGTACCGGTCGGTATTCTCGAACAGCGACGTGTCGCCGGTGGAGAGCTGCGTCGGCAGCATCGGAAATATTTCTACGCCCGTGTAGACGGTCGTCGCCTGCGATTGCGCGTGCTTGTCGATGGCCGACCCTTTAGGGACGCGCCGGTCCACATCGGCGACTCCGATGAGCAGGCGCGTCCCACCGGCCACCGAGTCTGTAAACTCCACCTGGTCAAGATCGCGCGTGTCGTTGTTGTCTATGGAAGACCAGAGCAGATCGCGAAGATCCTTCGCTGCGGGATCGTCGTTATCCGGAGCCGGAGGATGGGCGAGCTCGGCGATCGCTTCGGGGCTGAAGTCGGGCTCAAACCCCTCCTGTATCATCGCCTTGCGGGCGACCTCGCGCAGATCGGGGTTTAGCATTTGTTGATCGAGGGTGAAAGAAGACGGGCAGCGTCAACGCCTGCCTGCATCAGTAGGAGCGACGCGAGCATCATCGTGGAACTGTTCCACCGGCCTCGCTCTGCGTTTAACGTGCCGCGATACATCAGCCAGCCGCCGATGATGACAGCCGACTCGACGGCGAAATCAGCGATCGGGTAGCGGTATATCTCCAATCCGATCGACGGCCCACCGGGCCACGTCGGCTTGATACCCGTCAGATAGTCGAGCATCACGTGCGAGATCACCACCCCGGCGACAACCAGCGCCGCACGCTTGTCCGCGCGCTTGACTTGCGTCGCGCCGGCGAGAAGCGCGAGCACTAGCATCGCTGGAATCGAGTGCGAGTACATCTGCGCATCGTGGTAGCGGCCGCTTACGCACAGCGACGCGTCCACCCAATCCGGGAGGTACGTCGCGACCACGAGAGTTGCGAGCGCAACCGAGGGTGCCAGCCGCTTCGCGCCCAGCGCGGGCCCAAGGTGGCCTACGTACATCTATCTCTCGTCGGTGGGGCGAGCGCCGCGGATGCGCCGGTCGAACCAGATGGGCACGAGCGAGACTGCGAGCAGCGCGGCGATGAAGCGGAGTTCGGCGATCAAGGCAGGGCGAGGCGGAGTGTGCGAAGGGTGTGTAACTTTGCGTAAAGCTACCATCCGGCGGAGAAGATGCACGCAACACACCTCGAATGCGCCAACTGTCACGCCGAATATTCGGCCACGGAGCTGCACAACCTCTGCACAAAGTGCGGAAAGCCGCTCCTCGCCCGCTATGACCTGACGCGCATATCGAAGATTCTCACCAAGGCCGCGCTTCGCACTCGCAATGCCGACCTATGGCGCTACAGAGAGCTTCTTCCGGTGCGGAACGAGGAGAACATCGTATGCCTCGGCGAAGGGTGGACTCCACTTCTCTCCGCGCCGCGACTGGGTGAAGCGCTGGGAATGAAGTCGCTCTTCATCAAGGACGAGTCGGTGAATCCGACGGGAAGCTTCAAGGCGCGCGGAATGGCGCTCGCCGTGTCGATGGCGAAAGAGCTCGGCGCGACGAAGCTCGCCGTTCCCTCCGCCGGCAACGCTGGCGGCGCGCTTGCGGCGTACTCGGCGAGGGCCGGGCTCGAGTGCTTCATCTTTATGCCGAGCGATACGCCAGAAGCGAACATCATCGAGTGCCGGGTGATGGGCGCAAGCGTGACGCTCATTGACGGACTCATCACGGACTGCGGTGCGGAAGTGACGAGGCGAAAGGAAGCCGAGGGATGGTTCGACGTTTCCACACTCAAGGAGCCGTACCGTGTCGAGGGAAAGAAAACACTGGGGTACGAGATCGCCGAGCAGATGGAGTGGACGCTGCCTGATGTGATCGTGTACCCGACCGGCGGCGGTACCGGTCTGATCGGAATGTGGAAGGCGTTCGATGAAATGGAGCGGCTCGGCTGGATTGGAAAGAAGCGGCCGAAGATGGTCACCGTTCAGCCGGAAGGCTGCGCGCCGATCGTGCGCGCGTTCGAGGCTGGAGAAAGATTCGCTGAGGAATTCAAGAACGCGGCAACGGTCGCGTCGGGACTGCGCGTGCCGAAAGCGGTCGGCGATTTCCTGATTCTCGACGCGATCCGCGAGTCGGGGGGAACGGCGGTGACGGTGAGCGACGAGCGATTGATAGAGGGAGCGCGGACGATGGCGCGCACCGAGGGAGTATTTGCGTCACCGGAAGGGGGAGCCTGCGTGCCGGCGGTGAGCGATCTGCTTCGGGCCGGGGTGATCCGCGCCGATGAGAAGGTTGTTCTCTTCAACACCGGCGGCGGAATCAAATATCTCGACAGCTTTCGCTGATTCGTTACGCCAGGAACTTCGAAAGAACGACGTTGGCCTGAGCTTTCGTCAGCGGCTCGTCGAACGCCTCTGTGACGGCTGACGCGCCGCCATTCGCGCCTCCCAGCGCCGCGGAATCGAAACCCGCGTGGATGGTGACGTCTTCTCCATCGTACACCGGCTGGAAAACGGCGGGAAGATCGTCGCGGCTGTTGCTGGTGATCCACGCTTTCTTGCCGCGAATTCGCCTGATTTCGGCAGCGTGGCGCGCCTGCACCGAAGCGTACGTCGCGACCTGCGACATCGCGTTCGTATTCGCTCCCATCCGCGCGATCTGTCCTTTGATCGCGCGCACTCCGAGATCCTCAAGTCCCTGAGCGATGATCTGGTAGGTCGCGTACTGTCCGGAAGCGAAAGCGAATCCGGGAAACGCTCCTTTCGCAGTCCAGTCGAACGGCGGCTGATCGTTGGGAACGGCTTGCAGTGAATTGACCAGCGCGCCCATCAGCTGCACTTGGCTGGCGTCCTGAATGCGTATTCCCGCCATCGCGCTCAAATCCGCGCTCGGAATGAAGCCGCTCGAGCTGGCTGCCCGGAGGTGAAGCTCTGCCTGCATCTGGACGATGAGCAGCACGAACTGGTTCGCGTCCAGCAGGTCGGTCGTTGTCTGCGCCGCCGCCGATCGCGGAAGCGCCGCCATCGCAACCGGGATGGCGCCGATGCCGAGCGCGGTGATGAGCTTCGAGCTCGCCGACGTGATCGCGTCACGACGCGAGAGATTGTCGTTCGCGTCGGTGGAATCCGCGATCGTTTCGTTTTGAGTTGTCATATTTGTCAGAGCCCCGCCGGTGCGTTGGTGTACTGGAGCGTCTCGACGATCACGCCCTGGAGGCTCGAGCCGACCCGCGACAGTGCGTACGCGGCGTCCGCTAGGCCCGGCGAGTATCCGCTCGGCGTACCATTCCTGGGGAGTTGATCGTCGCGCAGGGCGGCTGAGTGCCGCGCCTCGACGGATTGGATCTCGAGGAGCAGCGTGATATTGGCCGAGGAGAGGAGATGCTGCAGCATTCCATTGTAAAGACCAATGGACACGTCCTCAAAAATGATTGCTTGGCCGAAGATTTCCGTCGCCTTCTTGAAGTTCAGCGTCCACTTTGGAGTCACCTTGACCGCGTTGGCAGTCCCGAGGATGCCGGCGAGCGTATCGCGATGGATGACCTCGTGGTTTCTGATTTCCGTGAAAAGCGCCTGTTGGGTGGCGCTGAAGTCGGACGTCGAAAAAGTCGCGAGCGTCTTCACGTACAAGTCCGCCTGAACCTGTTTGAAGATCGAGAGGAACTTGAGGTAGGCAGTGTCGCCTGTCGCAAAATCGATCGTGAGGAGAGGGCCCGCTGGGCCCGTCGTGCCGAGCGACGTCTCACCGACCTTGCAGCTGGTGAGGAAAGATGGGATCGCGACCGCAGCACCACCGACCGCCGCCGCACGGAGAAAGTCCCGCCTGCTACCGGGCGAAAACAGCGACCCGGCTGAGGGCGGGGAAACGGTAGCAGGAGATTTCATTCGGCCTCCAAAGGTGAATGCGCTCATCCGCCGCTCAGCGGATTCCAAGAAGCTTGTGCGTCTGCAGGCTCAATCGCCAGCGCGGATGACTCATGCAGTACGCCGCTGCTTCATTAACGTTCGTCTCGACGTTCGAACCGTCCATCGGCTGCAAAAAGAAATGCTCGAAAGCGAGCGATTCGAACATTTCCGGCGTCGCACCGTTTTGCGGGAATACGAGCTTGAGCTCATTTCCCGATCGCTGAGTCAGATCGGCTCCCGCTTTCGGGCTGACACAGATCCAATCGAGCGACGCCGGCGCCGGTCGCGTCCCGTTCGTTTCCACGGCGACTTCGAATCCGCGTTTGTGCAGCTCGGCGATGGCCTCTTCATCGAGCTGGAGGAGCGGCTCGCCACCAGTGCAGACGACATACTTCTCTCCCGCCCCGCCGGCGCGTCCCTTCCAGCAGGATTCCACTTGGTCGGCCAAGGCGGCGGCATCCTTGAACCGTCCTCCGTCCGGACCGACACCGACGAAGTCGGTATCGCAGAACTTGCAGACAGCGCGCTCGCGATCCTCCTCGCGGCCATTCCAGAGATTGCATCCGGAAAAACGGCAGAACACAGCCGCTCTTCCGCTTTGCGCGCCCTCGCCCTGGAGGGTGTAAAAAATCTCCTTGACGGTGTATGCCACTCAGCGGCCCTCGGCGTGGTTGGCGTAGCGGACAGGATCCCTCAGCCCCGCTTCGGCGAAACCGCGGAGGCGCAGCTGGCAGGCGTCACACTCGCCGCACGCCGCGCCCGACGAATCTGGATCGTAGCAGCTCGTCGTCAGCGAGTAATCAACGCCGAGCGAAGTACCGAGCTTGATGATGTCGGCTTTGCTGAGATTGATCAGGGGCGCGCAGATTCTCACCTTCAGTCCGTCCTGTACCGCGGACTTGGTGGCGAGATTCGCCATCTCCTCGAAAGTGCGGATGTATTCGGGGCGGCAGTCGGGATAACCGCTGTAGTCGAGTGCGTTCACTCCGATGTAGATGTTGCTCGAGCCGGTCACTTCGGCAAATCCCAACGCATATGACAGGAAGATCGTATTACGGGCGGGGACGTAGGTGACGGGAATTTCGTCATTGGCGTCCTTCGCATCGAGGTCGCGATTCTTCGGTACTGCGATCTCGGCGGTGAGCGCCGATCCACCAAAGGCGCGCAGGTCGATTACGGCGACTTCGTGCCGGGCAACACCCGCCGCCCGGGCGATGCGCTTCGCGGCATCGACTTCGGCGGAGTGGCGCTGGCCGTAGCTGAAGCTGAGCGCGTTGACGGTAAACCCGTCGCGCTGGGCGATCGAGAGGACCGTTGTGGAGTCAAGGCCGCCGCTGAGCAGGACGACGGCGTTCGTCTGTGGGGGCAACTTTCGCGGGTGTGGATTGTTATTTGAAAGGTAGCTGATGCTGGAATGGGTCGGATGCACAATCGAACAGGAGAAAAGGTGAGACTTTCCATCAGATTCGCGGTTATGGCGTCAATTGCGCTGGTGCCCGTCGTTGCGGGCGCGCAGGAAGGAAATCTTCCGATCAAGTACACGGCGAAGCCGACCAAGGCCGCCATTACCGCGGGCGATCTGATGAGCAGGTTGTACATCTTCGCCGACGACTCGATGATGGGCCGCCAGTTTGGGACTGAAGGCAATCTTAAGGGCACCGCCTACATCGCCGCCGAGGCAAAGAGGCTCGGGCTCAAGCCTGCGGGCGACGACGGCTACTTCCAGTGGGTACCAACGGCGAAGGTCGCGTTCAATCCGGCGTCGCAGATGATGATCGGCACGACAGTGCTCGTGGCGGGCAAGGATTTCGTCGCGTCAAGCCCCCGTGGCGGACTCCCGCGCACGTTCGACAGTCTGCAGGTGGTTTACGGTGGAAGCACCGCCGATTCGCTGAGCCTGATCGATCCAGCGATGCTTGGCGGCCGAGCAGTCGTGCTGATCTCGCCTGGATTCTCCCGCGCCGCCCGCGGCTTGATCGGCCGCTACAGCGGTGCGCCTGCGGTGATCACGATTGGAGCGCCGCGCGTCGGGCGTCCGTCATATATGATCACCGATCTGTCGAAGCCGCAGGTCGCGGCCAGCATCACCATCTCGCCTGCAGTCGCGGCGCGGCTGTTCGGGCTGCCGGGGAGGACGATGACTCCGCTCGCGATCGGCACGGCCGGCAAGACGATTTATTTCCGCAACTTCGGCTTGACGCGCGAGCCCGCGCGGGCGAGAAACGTCGTTGCCATCCTGCCCGGCTCCGACCCCAAGCTGCGCGGCGAGTACGTCGCCATCGGCGCCCACAATGATCACCTCGGGTTTGGAACGCCGGCGGATCACGATTCGCTGCGCCTCTGGAACGTGCTTGCAAACAGGATCGTCGAGGCGCGCACTCATCAAACGCCGGGCGGGCCCGGCGGCGGGCTCACCGACGAAGAGCGCGCGTCGATTCACATCAACGTCGACAGTCTTCATAATCTGCGACCGGCGCGGATGGACTCCATTTACAACGGTGCCGATGACGACGGCTCGGGATCCGTCTCCGTACTCGAGATCGCCGAAGCGTTTGCAAAAGCGCCAGTGAAGCCGAAGCGCTCGCTGATTTTCGTCTGGCACACGGGCGAAGAGGCAGGGCTGCTCGGCTCGCAGTACTTCACCGACCACCCGACGGTTCCGCGCGATTCCATCGTTGCCCAGCTGAACATTGATATGGTCGGCCGCGGCGACGCGTTCGATTACGTCGCGCCGGGCATCAGCGGCAGCCCGGGATACTTGCAGCTCGTCGGATCACGCCGCCTCTCCACGGAGCTCGGCAACCTCGTCGAGTCGGTCAACAGGACGGAAAAGAATCCGATGACGTTCGATTACGCGATGGATGCGAACTCACATCCGGAGCGCATCTACTGCCGCAGCGATCACGCGAACTACGCGCGCTACGGGATTCCGGTAACGTTTTTCACCACCGGGCTGCATATGGATTACCACCAGCTCACCGACGAGCCACAGTACATCGACTACCCGCATATGGCTCACGTGGCGCAGCTGGTGCACGACGTCGCGCTGAAAGTCGCGAACCTCGGGCATCGGGTGGTGGTGGATAAGCCGAAGCCTGTGAGTCCGGGTGCGGCTTGCGTGCAATAACTGCAACTGCAAATGCAAAGTGCAACTGCAAATGAACGGGACTCCAGACTGTAGTCGATTAGCCTGGAGTCTTTAGTTACCTACTCGGTGACTTCACCGGCGCACTTCGGGCTCAGGATTCCACGGAAGCACGACATCCGATTGCGGCAAGTGACGTCACCGAGTCGTGACTACAGTCTGACAGACTTCAAGACTACAGTCTGGCGTCCCGTTCAGTTGCCTTTGCAGTTGCCGGTCCCGCTCAGCCTTCGCCGGTTTTCAATTCACCCACCAGCTCCCGGAGCGCGTGACTTCCGTGGAACAGCTGAGTGGACGCCATACTCATCTGCTCGCACGCAGCGCTCTGTTCTTCCGTTGACGCGCTGACCTGCATCGCGGCCGTGGCGTGACTCTCGGCGGTGCGCGCGACCAGACTGAGATTCGCGGCCGCCGACTCAACCGCTCGCGCGTTCTCGCCTGCCGCCCGCGTCACCGTCGCCGCCGCCTCGCGCGTCCTCTCGGCAGCGCCGAGGATCGTCGCCAGCGCGCTATCGATGTCACGTCCGAGCCGTTCGATCTCATTCACCGAGTTGACGCCCTGCTCCATCGTGCGCGATGTAGCGAGCACTC
>JBKJHG010000189.1:0-5867 GCA_046599115.1 Gemmatimonadaceae bacterium | reverse complement strand
GGCGAGAATGGACGCGCAGGCAATGCTGTAGCAGCGTGCGTCGCCGTGCGGGATCGGGGTGTGCTCGACGGGCAGCGTGCGGATGCGGTTGCCGTCGAGCACACCCCGATCCCGCACGGCGACGCGCGCTGCTACAGCATTGCCTGCGCGTCCATTCTCGCCAAGGTCACGCGCGACCACCTGATGTCGCTGCTGGCGCTCAAGTATCCGGCCTACATCTGGAACCAGAACTCCGGATACACGACCCCCGACCACCTCGCCGGTCTGATGTCGAGCGGAGTAACGCCGCACCACCGCCGCAGCTTCACGCGCGTCAGCGAGCTGATCTGTGAGCTGAAGTCGTGACGACCCGACCGCCGCTCGTCGCGCTCATTATGGGCTCCAAGTCCGACTGGGAGACGATGCAGCACGCCTCGGAAACACTCACCGCGCTCGGCGTTCCATTCGAGACGCAGGTGGTCTCGGCGCACCGCACCCCCGATCTCCTTTTCGAGTACGCGTCGAAGGCGGAAGGGCGCGGCATCGAAGTCATCATCGCCGGCGCAGGCGGCTCCGCTCATCTCCCGGGGATGACGGCTGCGAAGACGACGCTCCCCGTGCTCGGCGTCCCGGTCGAGTCGAAGTCGCTGCAGGGAATCGACTCGCTTCTGTCAATCGTGCAGATGCCCGCGGGTGTTCCCGTGGGTACGCTCGCGATAGGGAAGGCCGGCGCGATCAACGCCGCGCTACTCGCCGCTTCGATACTCGGCGCGAAGCATCCGGAGTTTCGCGAAGCGCTGAAGATTTTTCGCGACGAGCAGACGCAGGCGGTTCTCGACCGGCCCGACCCGGCGCCGAAGCCGTGAAAGTCGGCGTGCTTGGCGGCGGCCAGCTCGGCCGCATGCTCGCGCTCGCAGGATACCGGCTCGGAATCCAGTTCCGCTTCTTTGATCCGAATTCGGGCGCTCCCGTCGGACAGCTCGGCGAGCTGATCGCCGCGCCATACGATGACAAAGCAGCGCTCGAGCGATTCGTTGACGGTCTCGACGTCGCGACCTTCGAGTTCGAGAACGTTCCGCTCGAGGCGGCGCGATTCGTCGCTGACAGAGTAAAGCTGTATCCGCCGATCGCCGCGCTCGAAGTGGCGCAGCATCGGCTGACGGAGAAACTGTTCTTCTCTTCGCTCGGAATTCCGACTCCGCGGTACGCCGCCGCGGATTCGCTCGAGCAGCTGGTGCGAGCGCTCGATTCCACCGGTGTGCCCGCCGTCGTGAAGACGGTGACGATGGGCTACGACGGCAAGGGACAGGTAACTGTGCGCAACCGGGATGAGGCGGCATCGGCGTGGGAGCTGATCGGCGAACGCCCTGCGATCGTCGAGGAGATGGTGGCGTTCGACCGCGAGCTGTCGGTGATCGGAGTGCGCGACAACGACGGCCGGGAAGTGTATTACCCGCTGATCGAGAATGAACACCGGGATGGGATACTGCGCGTCTCACGAGCGCCGGTGCACGATGTCTCACTTCAGCTGAGAGGCGCGGCCGAGGATTATGTGCGGCGCATTATGCAGAAGCTGGATTACATCGGCGTTCTGGCGGTGGAGTTCTTCCAGCGGGGGAGCGAGCTGCTGGCGAACGAGATGGCTCCGCGTGTACACAACTCCGGACATTGGACGATCGAAGGCGCGAGAACGAGCCAATTCGAAAATCATCTGCGCGCGATACTCTCGCTGCCACTCGGTGAAGCCGACGCCGCTGGCGAGGCGGCGATGGTGAATCTCATCGGCGAGATACCGCCACTCGCCGAGCTGCTGTCGATACCGGGCGCGTACGTGCACCTGTATGGAAAGGCGCCGACGGAGCGGAGAAAGGTGGGTCACATAACACTGGTAGATGAATCGGCGCGCAATGTCGGCACGCTGGCGGAAACTCTGCGGCGGGCGTTCGGCGGCGAGAAACGGTGAGCCCTTCGCAGGGTTCGGTATTCCGCGACGACAGCGGGCGCAGGTGGCGGCGGGTGAGGAGAGGTCTCGCATTCGTCGGCGTTGTCACGACACTGCTGACATTGGCACTGGTGGCAAGCGTGCTGATTCCGCCGCTCATTCCGGAGTTCAAGCCGGTCGCGCCCTCATCGAAGTCGCTCCCGAAGTTTGCCGGCACGCGCGGGGCCCGGGCGCGGCGTGTGAAGCGCGAGCAGCTCTACGCTGTCCTCGAAGCGAGGCGCGCGGTGAGCTCGGTCAAGAACGCGGCGCGTCTCTTCGGCGCTCAGATGAATGGTGGAACCGCCGATTCTACGTCCCGGCCTACCCGGGTAGGCTTTTACGTTCCGTGGGCGGATAACTCGCTCGCATCCGTGCGAGAGCACGCGACCGACCTCGACTGGATCGTTTTCGAATGGGCGTTCGTGCCGGCGAAGGCGGACACGCTCACCTATGTGGACACGAAGCAGCTGGCACGCTTCTACGGTGTGTACGACTCGCTCCCGGCGGAGAAGCGCGCGAAGGTGATGCTGATGGTGAGCAACTACGACCGCCGGATGGAGCACTTCAATCCGGAGGGCGTGCGGGCGATGCTGTCAACACCGGCGCAGCGCGCTCTGATCGCAACGCAGCTCGCCGCCGAAGTGAAGAAGTATCACCTCGGCGGAGTGACGCTCGACCTCGAGGAAGTGCCTAAGGACTCCTACGCCGGACTGATAGACTTCTCCCGCCGGCTACACGACGAGCTCGCGCCGCTCCACGCGGTGACCTCGGAAACGATCGCGCCCTCAACTGATCCTGCGCTCATCCGCGCACTCGCAACGGTGCACGACAAGCTTTTCCTGATGCTGTACGACGAGCACTATGGGCACGGTGACGCGGGACCGGTTGCCAGCCAGGGATGGTACGCGGCACAGGCGAGCCGGCTGCTCGCGTATGTGCCGAGGCAGAAGGCGATTCTCGCGGTGGCGGCATACGGCTACGATTGGAATGACAGCAATCCGGTGAACTCCGGCGAGACGATGACGTTTCAGGAAGTGATGTGGCGCGCGCGAGAGAATCACGTCGTCATCCATTTCGATCGCAACAGCGGCAGTCCATACGTCGCGTGGACGGACCCGGATTCCACCGACCACCTCGCGTGGTACAGCGACGCGGTCACCGGATACAACGAGGTGAAAATCGGCCGTTCGCTCGGCGCGGGCGGATTCGCGATTTGGAGATTGGGGGGAGAGGATCGCGCCCTTTGGGATGCGCTCGACGCGGCGAGCGTGGACGCAGCCAAGACTGCGCTCGCCGTTCTGCCGTCCGGATACGACGTGGAATTCACCGGCCCCGGTGGCGAGATCCTCCGCCTTGCGTCCACCCCGACGAATGGCAGCCGCACAGTCACTGCCGACGACCGGCTCGGCCTGATTTCGGGGGAGCAGATCAGACGCTACCCGACGCCATTCGTGGTGGAGCGTTATGGGAAGAGCGCGCATCGTGTCGCGCTGACGTTTGACGACGGCCCCGACGGCAAGTGGACGGCGGCGATTCTCGATACGTTGGCCTCGCGCGGAGTGAAGGCGATGTTCTTCGTAGTGGGCAGAAATGTCGAAGCGCACATTCCGACGCTGCGGCGTGAGGTGCGGGAAGGGCACGAGTTCGGGAATCACACCTTCTCGCATCCCAACCTGGCGATGACGCCGAAGTTTCTCACCAAGCTGGAGATCGACGCCAACGAGCGTCTGCTCGAGGCGCTGTTAAATCGGCGCACGGTTTTCTTCCGGCCGCCGTTCCTCGGCGACGCGAATCCCTCCACCGCCGATGAGCTGATTCCGGTCCAGATCGCTACGCAGCGCGGGTACGTGACGGCCGGCCTTCGCGTTGACGGGGAGGATTGGGTAAAGGGCACGACGGCGGCGACCATCATCCGTAACGTGCTCGCCGAGCGGGACAGCGGAAACGTGGTGCTGCTCCACGACGGCGGCGGCAATCGCGCCGCGACCGTCGCCGCGCTCGGGCCGATCATTGATTCGCTGCGAGCGCGCGGCGACACGCTGGTGCTTCTTTCAGAGCTGGCGGGAATTCCCGCCAGCGCGGCGATTCCGCCGCTCTCGGCGGGAAGCACTTTCGCTCGCGATGTGGAGCTGATTTCGTTTTCATCCATCGGCGCAATCGAGTGGCTGGTCTATTGGTTCTTCCTCTCCGCCGTGATCATCGGTGCGCTCCGGCTCCTGTTTATAATGATCCTCGCCGCCGCGCATCGGGTATCGAAGAAGATCCCCGTTCCGTACAACGCCGACGTGAGCATCATCGTGCCGGCTTACAACGAATCAACCGTCATCGCGGCCACAGTGCGGTCGCTTCTCAGGCAAGCGCATCGCGGGGACATAGAGATAGTCGTCGTTGACGACGGTTCACCCGACGATACGTTCGAGGTCGTGAAGCGCGAGTTTGCCGGCGACTCGCGCATCGCCGTCTATCGGAAGGCGAACGGAGGAAAGGCGAGCGCGCTCAACTACGGGCTCGAGCGATCCAAGCACGAGATCGTCATTTGCCTCGACGCGGACACCCAGTTCACGCGAAAGACCGTCGCGCGGCTGATCGCGCCAATGATCGATCCGGCCATTTCCGCCGTCGCAGGCAATGCGAAGGTCGGCAACCGGACGAATCTCGTCACGCGGTTCCAGGCGGTGGAGTACGTGACGAGTCAAAATCTCGAGCGGCGCGCGTTCGCGATGCTTAACTGCATCACTGTCGTTCCGGGCGCCGTCGGCGCGTGGAGAAAAACCGATGTCATCGCCGCCGGCGGGTTCAGCGACGACACTCTCGCCGAGGACCAGGACCTCACGCTCTCGCTGGGCCGAGCTGGGAAACGGGTCGTGTATGCGGAGGACGCGATAGCATATACCGAGGCCCCGACGACAATGAGGATGCTGGCGCGGCAGAGATTCCGCTGGTCGTTCGGAACATTGCAGTGCGCGTGGAAGCACCGTGACATGACTCTGCGCGCGCGCTATGGATCGCTCGGCCTCGTCGCTCTTCCTAATTTGTGGATCTTCCAGATCTTTTACGCGGCGATATCCCCGCTCGCGGATCTGCTGTTCGTTTGGAGTCTCTTCTCCGTTCTGCTCGTAAAGGTTCAGCACGGCGAGGAGTACGCGCTTGTGAATCTCGAGAGCATACTCACGCTTTACGCGCTCTTCCTCCTTGTGGACTGGCTCGCGGCGGTAATCGCGTTCCTGATGGAGCCGAGGGAGGACAAGACGCTGACGTGGGTGATCTTTCTGCAGAGGTTCACCTACCGGCAGGTGATGTACTGGGTCGTGCTGCGGTCGATAACGGCTGCAATTCGCGGCCAGGTTGTCGGATGGGGGAAGTTGGAGCGGACGGGACTGGGAGTGCTGCCCACCGCGGCGGCGCGGAAGGCGGCCGCGAGCCCGGCGGGCTAAACGGGTTTTCAACCCGAACGGGCGCCTGAGATTTCTTTTGACACAATCGCGGGTGACCGGCAGATTCCCCTATGGTCCGCGAGCTTCGATGTGACGTAGTATCCTCGGAGCTGCTCGAGCAGCTGATTCAGGCACCGCTGCCACTCGGCCTCGCGTCGAGCCCGCCTGTTCGCACTTTCTACCGCGAGCTCTACCTCGATACCCATAGCGACGCGCTTCGCAAAGCGGGGGTGCGCTGCAGCATTCGAGTCGGCGCAGACGGTGAATCGGATCTCGTCGTCGAGATCGGCGAGCGGGGACGCTCGAATGAATCACGCCAGCGATATGCAGCGCGCCTCTCCGATTCCGACGTGCGCTCCGCGTTGACCACACCCTCCGAGCCGGTGAAGCGGCTCGGAGGGTGTGGTCAACGCGGAGAGCACGTCGGAATCGGCGAGGCGCGCTGCATATCGCTGGCGTGATTCATTCGATCG
>JBKJHG010000081.1:0-10067 GCA_046599115.1 Gemmatimonadaceae bacterium | reverse complement strand
GGGGTGACTCCCAGCACGCTGGCCCTGTACCAGCGCCTGCTGATGCTCTCCGTTCTGTTCCACCATTCCAACGTGCGGATTTCAACCCGGACGGAAAGATGGTTGAGCCGGATTATCATGACTCCGCGATTGCACGGGATCCATCACTCGGTCGAACACGACGAAGTCAACTCGAACTGGTCAAGCGGCCTCACCATCTGGGATACGCTTCATCACACGCTCAAGCCAAGCACACCGAAAGACGACGTCACTATCGGCCTCGCCGATTACCGCAATCCGGACGAGCTCACGCTTCCGAAGGTTCTGAAAATGCCGTTTCGAGCGGGTGGATCAGCCGCGGTCACATCTTCATCATGTCCCGACGCATTCCGAGAATCCCTTCAACGTGAGCGCGATGCTCAGGGACAAATGCTTTTAGCTGTGAGGGATTCATTCCGCCCATCCGGGTGAGGTCGGATCGGATCTCCGCAGTCGCCCTATCCCATTTTGCGGGGGGAGTCATCTTCATCTGCCGCATCATCCGCTCACAGTCGGCGAGCAGGGCTTCCATCGCGCTAGTGTGCGCGGGAAGCAAAGACTTTACGCGGTCGTCCGGCGCCGACGCAAATTGCTCGAGATCCGCGCTCGCACTCAGTGCCACGGTATCAGAGTGAGTCATTGGCATCGAAGCGTTGGAGCGCATTCCTCCCAGGTCATTTGACCCGGCGATAGTAGCTGTATCCGCCGCGCCTGACGCTTTCTTCTCCGCCGTACAGGCCGCCAGGCTCATCATCGCGCCGCACACTACAGTCGTTAGCAATCGCATCGCTCACCTCGTTTAAAAGAATGGGTCTGTGGCTCGGTCTTGCGCAGAGTTATGCAACTCCAGAGCCCACGCTGTCTTCAATGTCCTGACATCGCCACTAGGTAAATACGGATTGCCCTCTAATGGTTCCCCCTTGACTCTATACCGGGGTATAGGGGTTATCATCGGTAACAGTTTGCGGGAGGCGTCAAATGCGGATTGGCGAATCGGCGATGGCCGCGCGGGGTTGACGTCCGCAATCACTTTCATCACCCATCGAGGGCTTTTCAGATGACAACGAGAACAAAGAAAAGGATAGACTTCTTCAGTGCGGGATGTTCGCTTTGCGAGGACGCCTTGCGAACGGTGCGCGTTCTCGCGTGCGACAGCTGCGACATCACCGTATTCGACGTAAAGAGCGACGCCGGCAAATCAAAAGCGAAAAGCTACGGTGTCACGCGCGTTCCGGCGGTCGCCGTCGATGGACGACTTGCTGATTGTTGTAATCAAGGCGCGGTGAACGCTGACACGCTTCGAAAACTCGGCGTCGGCGCAGCTTGATGACAAGCAGGTTCGGCTGCATCCGCGTCACTGGCGGTGCGCGTTTCGACGGTGTTGCAATCCAACCTACACCAGCACCGCAGTAATGACGGGAATGGTCACCGCTTTTTTCCTGGGGCTGCTCGGTTTCGTCGAGCCGTGCACGGTGGGATCCAGCATCCTCTTCGTAAAGTATTTGCAGGGGAAATCAGCGGCAGCCATTAAGCGCGAAACGATCCTTTTCGCCGCTACGAGGGCTCTTGTGCTTGGCGGGCTAGGCGTCGTCGCCGCGCTCGCCGGTCGCGCGATCCTTCCCTATCAGCGTGGTTTCTGGATCGGCCTTGGGCTTTTGTATGGAATTGTCGGCGCGCTCTACTTGTCCGGTCATCAGCGGCTTCTAATGAGAAGGATCGGACCGAGACTCCGTCCCACGACGAACGCGGCGGCCGTGGGAGTCGTGTTCGGCCTCAACATCCCGGCTTGCGCGACCCCGCTCCTCGCCGTGCTATTCGCGGCGAATCTTGGCTCTGCTAACATCGCGCGTGGTTTCTGGACAATGGCGATTTTCGGACTCGCGCTGTCATTCCCACTCGTCTTTGCTGTGTACTCCGCGAGAGCACGCGGGGCCCTCGATCGATTGGCTTCGTTCGCGGATCAGGTGCCGCGGTGGACGGGGGCGCTCCTGATCGTGCTTGGCGGGTGGTCGATCTTCAGCGCAATCAGGTGAAAAGGCGCGAGCTTGAGGCGTCACACGAGCGCCGATGGTCGCCGTTCAAAGCAAGTACGGCACGTCTGACCCGCCGGTAGGGTAAGCGTAAATCGTATGACGGAGATCACTCGCCGAGATGCCGAACCGCACGGCGAGCGCGAAGATATTGATCACCTCGTCTGAGTGAGCTCCGAGCAGGTGCGCGCCGAGAATTTTGTTGCTGTCGGCATCGATCACCGTCTTGACCAATCCTACTGGCTGGCGAACACGTCGGTTGGAATACCACGAGCTTGTATCTACCGTCTTCACTTTTACGTTGGCGCCGCTCTCTCGCGCTGCTGTTTCGGTCAAGCCAACCGCGGCTAGAGGGGGATCGGTATAGACGACACTCGGGATCCCCCGATAATCGGGCTTCTGGTGGTTTCCATTGAGGAGATTGGAGGCGACGATTGCTCCTTCGTGTCCTCCAACCGGAGTCAGCGGAATGGAACCGCTCGGCAGAACAACGTCCCCTGCCGCGTACACGCGAGGGTTTGTAACGCTTTGCAGGAATTCATTGACCGCGATGGCACCGTGCTCATCCAGGCGGACATTTCCTACCACTGTGCCGAGGCGAGCGGTGTTCGGAGTTCGACCCGCGCCGTGGACGACGAGATCGGCTTCGACGATGATCTCTCCATCGCGGCCGGTCGCGTGGACTCGATAGCGATTCGCGGAATCGACAGCCTCGACTCGCGTCACGTCGGCGTCGAGAATGACCTGAATTCCCAACTCGCGGGTGTGCGCCAGCAAACGCTCGACGAGCGCAGCGTCAAAGCCCGGCAACGGCAAGCCGCGACCGATCAATGTCACCTCGCATCCTGCGCGGCGGGCAATGTGGGCGAATTCCAGTGAGATGTAGCCGACGCCGACAAACGCGATCCGGGACGGAAGCTGGTCTAGTTCCAGAAACTGGGTACTCGTAGTGAGGAGATTTTCGCCTGGAATGTTCAGGGAACGCGGTCCCGCGCCTGTGGCAATCAGGATGTGCTTGGCAACGATCTCTCGCGATCCCACGCGTATCCGGTCTTCCGCAACGAAGCTCGCCTCTCCGTGCAGTGTGTCAATTTCCGCCTTCATAAATGCGGACTCCCTATCTTCGGGAACCGGATCGGTGAACGTTCTCTTGAATCGCATCAGCTCAGGCCAATCGATAGCGGTCTCGCCCGTCACGCCGTAACCCTGCATTCGTTTTTGCCACGCAACAACCTCCGCCGCCCCGACGAGAACCTTTTTCGGATCGCAGCCCCGCACCGCGCACGTACCGCCATAGGGTTGGTCGTCAACAATGGCCACGCGCCACCCGGCCGCACGGCATTTCAATGCCGGCGAGCTTCCTCCCGCTCCTGTTCCGAGGACGACCAGGTCGAAATGTTCCACCTAAGTCGTCTCCCGACTCTGGCGAACTGTAGTCGCTGTTTTCTGGCGCTCGAACTCTCTAACAATCATTCCGGAGGATGGCGCCCCGCAGATGAAACCGCTTTCGTCTAAATAGATTCGGCAAGAGTTCGCGTCTGCGTGCGCCGCCTCGCCTTCGATGCATCCGACGTCCAGTCCGTTCACGAGGACGGACGGTGAGCCGAGCATACGCAGTTGTTGCGGCGTCTCTTCCGAATCGCGATCCCATTCCTGCCATTTTTCTGCCAATCCGAGCGTTTTGAGTGCCGTGCGGATTGCAATCCGCGCACGCTCGACGTTAGGGCAGCCGGCGTCCTTCACCAGCTCCACGGAGGGAGAGGCCGTCACTGATGCGTCCCGGATTCAGCACCCAGGCCGGCGAGGATAGGGCATTCCTCAAGCGGGTGTTTGTTGCGGCAGGCATTCACGTAGCGAGAGAGCGCGGATCGCATCCGCCTCAAATCGCGAATCTTGCAATCGATGCGTTCCAAAGTCTTGGTGGCGCGCCTCTCGACTGCGGCGCACGATTTTCCGGTTTGAGCGCGAAATCCAAGGAGGGCGCCAATCTCCTGAAGGGTGAATCCAAGATCCTGCGCGCTGCGGATGAACCGGACACGCATCAAGGCATCCACGTCGTAGTCTCGATACCCTGAAGGTTGGCGTGACGCAGCGGGCAGCAGGCCTATCCGCTCATAGTATCGAAGAGTCTCAATCGTTACTTCCGCCCGCGTCGCGACTTCGCCTATTCGCATTATTAAAAGCCCTCGTTACCATCAAGATAAACCCTGTGCTACACTTCAGGGTCAAGCCATTCGGAGAATGGGCTGCGGATGAGCGACGCCTACACCCGCCCGCTACTCGCTTGCGAGAGCTTCCGTCTCGCGCAGGAACTTCTCCGTCACGCTCGACCAATCGTATTTCTCTCGCGCGATTCTGCTCAGCGGTTCCCGGTAGCGGCCGCTCTCCCGTACAGCAAGCGGGATCTTAATGGCGAGATCGGCGACCGTATTATCCGGATCGAGCTTCATTATCTCCGTGACCGACGGCGGAATCGCGTCGCTGAGAGAATCGATGCTCGCCGCCATCCCGCCGAAGTAGGTGCCAAGCGGGAAGCATCCCGACGCCAGCGCTTCGAGAAAAACCAGCGGTCCTGCCTCGCGAACTACGGACGGAAAGACTCCGATATCGCAGCACGGGAACAGATGCCTCAGCTCGTGGTGCGTGAGATACCCCGTGAACACGACGCTGTCTTTAGAGAGCGTGCGCTGCGCGAGAGAGAAATAGTCAGACAGCTTTCCGCGCTCGTCGAGCTCGCGGTAGAACTGCGCAACATCGTCCAGTGCCGCATTCCCCCCTCCGTGATCCGCGCTTCCATCTATCGTGCGGCCGTTGGCGACGATCATCTCGACGATGTCTCGGCGACCCGTCCTGAGCGCCCACAGCATTGCTTCCATCGCCTCCCGAAGCGGACCGTGGCCGACGACGACGGTCTTGAGCCTCGGCTCCTTTTCCAACACGAACGGCAATGCGGCGATGAGCGACTGAATCCCTTTCCACGCGATCAAGCGACCGACATAGACCAGCACCGGCGTGCTCGTCCACTCCACTTTGGAGATCTTCTCATTCGCTGTTTCGTCCGGGCGCTTTCCGTCGTAGCCCGCGGCGTCTCCGAGGACAGCGCGAAGGGAGTTGAGGTGCTGAACTTTGGGCAGCTCGCTCTCCATCGTATTTTCTTGAGACGCAGACTTTCCACGGGGGATCGATGCGAGCGCCGACAGAAGCGTGGCAATCTCCCGGGGTCTATCCGCCCGCGCCACAAGCTCGAAATCCGCCGTGTCGACGCCGAGGTGAAGCTTGGTGAGTTTTGCAGCCAGCTCCGGAACCTCGGAGAAAACGCTGAGCACCCGGTCGCGCATCTCGTCACCGATTACGAAAATTCGCGACGCGCCCGACAGTGCGCCTGCCGCGTAGCGATGAAATCGCGGGTCTTTCTTCACCGCGTACTCGATGTCGCTGCCGTGGGGCATCACCGTGTACGGGATCCCAAGCTCGGAGCGGACGCGCTGCGCAACAACCGGCATCATTACCGCGTGATTGGCGTGGATCACCCCGACACCTTCTTCTGCGACGAGGCGCCGAACAACGCGAAGATTCGTCTCCACGTATGACTCGATCTCGTCCGTGCTCAAATCGATCATCGGAACGACGCGGTCGTACTCTTCGTATTTGTCCCAGACGAAGACCGGCAGCGTCTCACCGAGCTCGGGCTTGTGGAGGACACATTTTCCCGGGAACGGCGCGTCGCGCGACAGCGTCGTGTGCGAGGTCCCATCGAGGCGATGAGTGACGGCACGCGAAACGAAGTCGTACCGCTCGGGATGGTTTTCCTGGCAGACGAGGTGCACCGTCTCGCCTCTGCGGCATAGCGAGCGCACCACTGCGCGCGTCCACAGATTGCTTCCTGATCCCTCTAGCAGCCAACCGTGAAGTATGCAGAGCACGGGCGATTGGAAGGCGATTTCCGCGCCAGACAGGCTAGCGCCCCTGGCTATCCCGGTCCCCAAGGTCATCTTTTGCTAATGATCAGAACTCGATTCGCTCTCGCAATCCTCGCAGCCGGCCTGGCGTGCGCTCCCGCGCCCCAGCTCGGCTCCTCCGCCGATCAGGAAATCTCCTCCCGCTACCGTCTCCCGACGGGTGCCTACCTGGATCCCGCCGGACGATCCACTGATCTCGGATCGCTCCCGCTTTCGATGGTGCCTTCGCCTGACGGACGGAAAATCGTTGTCCTCCTCAACGGGTGGCGCGATCAGGGGATTCAAATTGTCGATCGCGGCTCCGGAACCGTGACGCAAACGCTCAACCTCCCCGCGGTTTTTCTCGGATTGAAGTTTGCGCCTGATGGAAAATCCCTGTTCGTATCCGGCGGAAACGGTGACGTGATTTATCGCCTCGCGTGGAACGACGGAGTTGCGGCGCTGAGCGACAGCATCGTGCTCGCGCCACGCGAGAAGGGAAAAAACGGGAAACGCTACCCTGCGGGGCTCGCTATCTCGACCGATGGCAAGACTCTCTACGCGGCGGAGAACCTCTCCGATTCGATCGCCGTCGTGGACATTCCATCCGGCCGCGTCTTGCAGCGGCTAAGCGCCGGCCGATATCCGTACGGCGTCGCGCTCGCACCTGACGGTCGCGTCTTCGTGTCGGCCTGGGGAGAGTCAAACGTGTACGCGTTCACCAGCGCGAATGGACGTCTCACGCCTACGGGGCGCGTCGCCGTACCGCGCCACCCATCCACGCTTCTACTCAATCAGGATGGCACGCGCCTCTTCGTCGCGTCCGCGAGCACCGACCGCATCGCGGTGGTGGATGCGAAATCCAATTCAATCGTGGCGACGCTCGATGATTCACCCCCGGGCAACGTTCCCGAAGGAAGCACCCCCAACGCACTCGCACTGTCTGCAGATGGGTCCCGGCTGTACGCCGCCGAGGCGGACAACAATTCCGTCGTGGTTTTCGATCTGTCCGCCAAGACCGCGGGGCGACCCACGAGTCATCCGCGTGACTCCCTGAGCGGGCGAATCCCCGCGGGGTGGTATCCATCTGCGGTGATCGAGAACTCCGGCAGTCTCTTTGTGTTAAGCGCGAAGGGCCGAGGAACGCGACCGAATCCGCGAATGACACAGCCGGACACGCGTCGGCGGAGTGGTTCCCCGGAGTACACGCTCGGCCAGATCTCGGGCACCCTGAATGTCGTCCCCTTAACGGCCGGCGATCTGAGCGCGTACTCGGCCCGCGTCGCAGCGGCAAATGGGTGGGGCGCACCACGCGCGCGCTTTCAATATCCGCCGTTCACGCACGTCATCTACATCATCAAGGAAAATCGCACCTACGATCAAGTGCTCGGCGATCTCACGCAGGCCGACGGCGACAGCAGTCTCACTTTTTTCCCGCGAAAGAACTCACCCAATCATCACGCGCTCGCGGAGCGCTTCGGAATCTTTGACCGTTTCTTCGTCAACGCCGAAGTGAGTCCGGACGGTCACAACTGGTCCACCGCGGCGTACGTGACCGACTACTCGGAGAAAACGATTCCCTCCAACTACTCCAATCGGGGGCGCAGCTACGACTACGAGGGAATGAACCGTGACCAGTTGGTGCCGGATGATGTGGCGCAGCCGGCGGCGGGTTATCTGTGGACGCTCGCCGAGGCGGCGGGGATCACATATCGCAATTACGGCGAGTTCGTGAGTGAATCGGGATTCGATCCGAACGGAACGGGCGCTCCGGCTTACGCTGCGACGAAACCGGATCTCGACCAGCACACCAATCACGAGTTTGCCGGCTTCTCCCTTTCAGTCTCCGATCAGAAGCGAGCCGACATTTGGCTTGCAGACTTCGCGCGGATGGAGCGCACCGATAGCTTTCCCGCACTGGAGATTGTTCGTCTGCCGAACGACCACACCAGCGGCTCGACGGCGGGCAAGCCGACGCCGCGCGCGTTTATGGCGGACAACGACCTCGCCCTTGGCCGGATGATGGAAGCTCTCTCTCGCTCGAAGTATTGGAAGAACACGGTTGTGTTCGTGCTCGAGGATGACGCGCAGGCTGGGCCGGACCACGTTGACTCACACCGCTCGCCGATGCTGGTCATCTCCGCCTACAACCGCGGCGGGGTTTTCCACCGGTTCGCCAACACCACCGATGTACTGGCGACGATCGAAGAGATACTCGGACTCCAGCCGATGTCGCAGTTCGACCGCTTTGGTCGCCCGTTGCGGGACATCTGGAAGTCGCGCGCAGATCTCGCTCCCTACTCAGCTCTCACTCCGAATGTGCCGCTGACTGAAATGAATCCTGCGACAGGCGCGTTAGCAGTTGCGTCCAGGAAATTGGCGCTATCGAAGGAAGACGAAGCGGACGAGGATTTGTTCAACCGCATTCTCTGGCGGTCGATGAAGGGGACGAAGCCGTATCCCGGGCCGACGCGGATGTCGGCGCTCGAGGCGGCGCGCGGGCGGTAGCGGTAGAGCGGCACTTCTGGCCTCGCGAGCAAGGAATGAGTAGAATGGAACGATGCCCGGGTCATCCCCCGTGACGCCGGAGTTCGGCGATCAGACACGCCTCGCCGGAGCTCTCTCGGAGCTCGCCAGAGGGATGCATTTATCCGGCATCCTGCGTACAGCCCAGCAGGTTCGCGAGCTTCGCGCTGCCGGCACTCCTGTGCTTGATCTCAGCCTCGGCGACTTCAGCTCGAAATGGTTTCCGATCCCGGAGAAACTTTTGCGTGGGATCGAGAACGCACTCGAGGCCGGCTCGACGAATTATCCGCCGCCGCCCGGACTGCCGTCGTTGCGGAAGGCTGTCTGTGATTACGTCGAGCGGTGCTCGGGGGTGCGGTACCCGATCGAATCGGTGCTCATCACGTGCGGCGGACGCCCCGTGCTTTACGGAGCATATCGCACCGTCATCACTCCCGGCGATACCGTCGTGTATTCGGTGCCGTCGTGGCAGAACGATTCGTATGCCTGGCTTTCGGGCGCCAACGCCGTGGAGGTGGAGGCGAAGAGCGAGAATGGATTTCAGCCGACGTTGGAGGAGCTTGCGCCGCATCTCGGAACGGCACGGATGCTCTGCCTTTGCTCGCCGGGAAACCCCACCGGTACGGCGATGGAACCGGAGGTATTCAAGTCCATTCTTGAAGCAGTGGTGGCGGAGAATCATCGCCGCGAAGAGCGGGGAAGCGATCGCCCGCTGTTTCTGCTCTACGATCAGATCTACAGCTCGATTCGCGTCAACCACAACAAGCACCGCTACGCCTTGGCGCTTGTCCCGGAGTCGGCGCCGTATGTGATGACGATGGACGGCGCATCGAAAGCGTTCGCGGCGACGGGCGTAAGAGTTGGTTGGCTGCTCGCACCGCCGGCGATCGCCCGCAAGGCGGGGGAGCTGTTGTCGCACATCGGCGCGTGGGCTCCGCACGCCGAGCAGGTGGGGATGACGGCGCTGCTGAACGACGAGAGCGCGGTCGCAGAGTTTCGGATAAGAATGGACGCCGCCGTTCACGAGAGGCTCGACGCGCTTCACGACGGCTTTGCCCGGATGCGCGATGAAGGCCTGCCGGTGGATGTGCTATGTCCCGACGGAGCGATCTATGTCTCGCTGCAGCTCAAGCTGCGCGGGAAAAAGTTCGGCGAAAAGACGCTGGAAACCAACGAGGAAATCCGCTCGCTCGTGCTGAAGGAGGCCGGCGTAGCCGTCGTGCCCTTCCAGGCGTTCGGACTTATGGACGAATCGGGCTGGTTCCGGCTGAGCGTCGGCGCTCTCTCGATGGACGAGATCCACGACGTTTTTCCGCGGCTTCGCTCGCTGCTGGCGAAAATCTCTTAAGCGGGCTTTCCGCCGCCGATGGTGTGCGCGATCGCCCGCGCGTTCGCGTTCGCAACATTTTCATCCGGCGGAATCTTCAAGGCGCCCGGGTCAGTCGCCGAGTCCGCAGGCGACCGCTTTACGAGCGTGAGAATCGTATAGATGGCTACCGGCTCGTCGTTCTGGTTGGTGACCTCCACATCCCAGGCGATGACTCCCTGCGGAACT
>JBKJHG010000076.1:0-19187 GCA_046599115.1 Gemmatimonadaceae bacterium | reverse complement strand
GCCGTACACCACGCGGAGCAGTCTCCGCCAATCGGGGGGAACGCGGTTCGCATACTCGCCCTGAACCGCGTGCCCGGGCATCGCCTCGTGAATGGTGATCGTCAGCATCTTGTAGCGGTTCAGGGCGAGTATGCGAACCGCGTTCTCCCCGATTGGCGGAGACTGCTCCGCGTGGTGTACGGCAACACACCGTACATCGAGGGATGGGCGGTTTACACCGAGCATATGATGCTGGCGGCGGGAGTGAACGGCGGCGATCAGACGAAGGCCGAGCTGACGGAGATGAAGGGGATGCTCCGCATCTATATGAACGCGATCATAGACATCCGGCTGCAGACGATGGGAATGACGAATGACGAGGCGGTGCGGCGAATGATGACGGACGCGTTTCAGGAGAGGGGCGAGGCGGAGCCGAAGCTGCAGCGTGCCCAACTCGACTACGTGCAGCTGAACGCGTATCTCGCCGGGGTTCAGGAGTGGACGTCGCTGCGGCACGACGCGGAAAAAAAGGAGGGGACGAGGTTCAACCCGTGCCGTTATCACGACACCGTTCTGCTTTATGGTCCGATCCCGGTGCCGGAAGTACGGCGGCTGTATATGAGCGGCGTGAAGCCGACGGCGAAAGCCCCTCCGTCGCGCTGCATCTGGCCTGCACCGCAGTAGCGGAGAAATTCCGGAAAAGCATTGCGTGAGGGGGTGTGCGTAGATATACATTCTACGTGCATAATTTCCCATTTCCCGCTGGATCGCCGCTCAGCATTTCGAGACCGCCGGAGCTCGCTCCGCCGACTGTTCGCCGGGCGCAGATAACCGACGTCAGAGCGATCTGGGAGCTTGTCGGCGCCTTTGCCGCGAACGGCTCGATGCTGTCGAGGTCGATGTCCGAGATTGCGTCGAAGATCGACAATTACGTCGTTGCCGCAGGTGACGACAACCGGGTGCTCGCGTGCGCCGCGCTGGAGGAGTTCTCGCCATCGCTCGGAGAGGTCGCGTCGGTTGCCGTCGCGCGCTCGGAGCACGGCAAGGGATTGGGAACGGAAGTCGTCCTCGGAATCGAGCGGCTCGCCAGAGCGCGGAACTTCGAAGAGCTGTTCGCGATGAGCCTCACCGACAATTTCTTCCTGTCGATGGGCTACGAGACAACGACGGTGTCACGCTATCCGGAAAAACTCGCCCGCTACGAGATGCTGAAGAGCGCGGGAGTGGACGTCGTGCCCAAGCGATGCTTCAGGAAAAAGCTCGAATTTGAGTGGGCTGCGCCGGAGCTGATGATGGACAAGGGAGAGAGACGGATCGCGAGCTGACTTTTCAAGCGAAGCTCTTCTCAACCGTCCGTCCGCACATCAGGTTTCCGGTGACTCTTCCCGGCTCCCGATGACATCCGCTTTCCGTTCTATCCGCAGCATTCTCCTGCCTGTCGCCACGCTCCTCTTCACGTGTATCGCCGCTCCCGCGCGAGGGCAGGCGAATGCCTGGCTTAAGCACGTAAGCGTTCTGTCCAACGACAGTATGAGGGGGCGCGAGACGGGAAGCCGCGAGCATCATCTCGCCGCGAGCTACGTCGCGCGGCAGTTTCGAACAGCGGGGCTTCTGCCGGCGCGAGACCACGGCTATCTCCAGGCTGTTCGATTCAAAGCGCGGCGGCCGGTCGAGGAACATTCGCTGGTCGAGATCATCCGCGCCGGACATTCTGATACGCTAAGGTTCGGCGTCGACCTGTCGCTCAACTCACGCGTCGCGATTCCTCCCACCGTCGAGGCGCCGCTCGTCTTCGCCGGATACGGGCTCTACGTTCCGGAGAAAGGCGTAGATGATCTCAGCGGAATCGACCTGCGCGGGAAAATTGCGGTGGTATTGTCCGGCGCACCTGCCTCCGTCGCCGGCCCCGCACTCTCGAGCGCGCAGTCACAGCGATGGCGCGAGCTGCGAAAGCACGGCGCAATCGGAGTGATAGTCATCGCCGATCCGCGCGTCTCCGACATACCACCTGAGCGGGCGCGGGCGAGTCGTCTTCTTCCAGCGATGTCGCTCGCTGATACCAGTCTCGATGAAACGATTGGAGAGACGTTCGCCGGAACTTTCACATCGGCGTTCGCCGAGCGCCTGTTCGCCGGCTCGGCGCATACGCTCAAGGATCTGCGGCAGATGGCACGCGACGGAAAACTGCTTCCCGGCTTCGATCTCGGAGTGACCCTCCGCTCCCGCGTGGAGATGAAGAGCTGGCTGGTTACGTCGGAGAACATCGTCGGGATTCTGCGCGGGTCCGCTCCGAAGTATCGCAATCAGTACGTCGTTCTCAGCGCCCACATCGATCACCTTGGCGTCGGACCGCCCGTAAATGGCGACAGCATTTTCAACGGAGCTCTCGACAACGCTTCCGGGGTCGCGACGCTGATCGAAACGGCAAAGTCGATCGCAAGAGGACCGCGCCCGCGCCGCTCGCTCGTGTTCGTAGCGGTGACCGGAGAGGAAAAGGGAGAGCTCGGCTCGTGGTACTACGCCAACCATCCGACGGTACCGGCCGGCGCGATCGTCGCCAACGCCAACACCGACATGCTCACCGCGTTCTATCCGCTGCGGTCGGTAATCGTCAACGGCCTTGAAGAGTCGGATCTCGCCGACGACGTACGGCGGGCGGCGGCGAAGAGTTCGATCGAGGCGCAGAGCGATCCGGAGCCGGAGCGGAATTCATTCGTCCGCAGCGATCAATACAGCTTCATAAAGCGCGGAATTCCGGCGGTGTCGCTGAAGTTCGGATTCGAGCTCAATTCCCCGGAGCATTTGATGGTGAAGAAGTTCCGCGCCGAGAGATACCACGGAGTCGGGGACGACCTCACGCAGCAGATCGATTTCGCGGGAGTGGCTAAGTTCAACGAATTCTACGTGAATCTGGTGCGGGAGATAGCGAATCGGGAGACGAAGCCGCGATGGAACGCGGATAGTTATTTCCGGCCACGGAGCCCATAGCTAGTCTCCGTTCCGACTTGCCGATGGCGACGGGAATCGCGCGACGTTGATGTCGATCGGCAGCGCGATGCCGTTGTGCGTTCGCGCAACGTCGAGAACTCCCTGCCACACCTTCGCGAAGGCGTGGCCGACATCGGCGGGCGCGCTCTGATCCTGCGAGAATCCGCTCCCGCCGGAGATCCAGAACGCTGGCTTCCCGCTCTTGCCGGCGAGCGCGTAGACGCCGATCGCGTCGTTGTAGATGAGCTGCGCGTTGGCATTGTGGGCGTAGAAGCCGGGCCGGTAGCGACCGTCCTCGAGAACGCGTTTCGTCCACGCGCGATAGTAGTCGCGCATTCTGCCGGGAACAAAATCCATCCGCTCGATGTCGAGGAAGATCGTAGTTCCCGACGGGAACCCTTCCGCGGCGGATTTAGCGATAGCATCGGCGCCGTCGGTTGTTCCCTTTGATTCGGCGACGAGCTCCTTGTTGCAGGTCGAGCCGCTCCGCGCGCGCGGCTCGACGACGACGCGGATGGGAATTTTTTTCGCGACTCTCTTCTTCACCCGTCTACCTCTCACACGCACTGTTTGAGTGACGTACTTGGTGACGTATTTGGTGCGAATCTGAGGCGCTCCCGGGGTTCCGCCCCACGTCTGTTGTCCGACATAAATCACTGCGAGCCCCCAACCAAGGTCGGTCAGTCTTTGGCGTTTCCCCGACCAGGAGTTTTCCTTGTGGCAGGGTGCCTCGAGGTAGTACCCGACCCACTCATAGGGCACCGATTCGTCGCGCCAGGCCGTCATCGCCGCGTCGCCCGGATAGGAGTAAGTGTCGAAGCCCAGATGGCGCTGTGAAACCTCGTCCGGTGAGATCGCGGCGACCGCGCCGCTGACCGCATTCGAGATCTCTGAGGTGGGCGTGCCCCCGCAAGCCGCCATTAAAGCGACACCGAGAATGAGCAGTAACCCGCCAGTGGCGCGGAGTCGAGGGAGGTTGGAGGGCACGGTAGTTATACCCCTTTGATATGCACGGGGTGGGCCCAAAACCCCTCAAATAGCGGACTAAATTAACTGACCGCCGGGCGCTAGCCGCGAAAGGCCGCCAACTACGGCGCGTGCCGCAGGCGGAGGCGATGGCCCAAATGGTGATTAGATAATTATCTAATAACAGATTTTGGTTTTTTGGGCCGCGCTTTTTGGCCGCCCCTCCGATCCACAAGTCCGCTATCCAGCGACACGCGCCCCTCGAAGGGAACCACGCGGGTTGGAATGTCCACACTCCTGCTCCACCCCAACGAGTGGGCACGGATGCGAATGTGCGCCTCTTCGGCGTCGGCGGGTTCACCGAAAGGATCCTTCCGCCATCGGTAGCTCTCGCGCAGAATGCTCGAGCTCACACGAAGGCTGGCCATAGAAGTGTGGGTGGTGAGAGTCACCAGCGCCCCTCCTCCTTCGCGCGCGGCACGGGAGAGGCGGACATTTTCCATCCCTTCCGGCTCGACTCCGGCGACGATGACAAGAGCAAATCCGCCGCACCGGAGCAGCTCCTCCGACGCGCGGAGCCCCTCTCTTCTCGTTCGCGGGCGGACGAGAATCGGACCTTCTTCCCAGAACGCGCCGGCGATCGTTCCCTTCCCGTCGATCCACACCGCGCGCTCGCCGTTGAGAATCGTGGTCTGCGAAGCGGCGCGAAGAATCGCGGTCGCTCCACCTTCAGGAACCCAGACGGTCAACCGTCCACGAGGGAGTCCGCCGCCGGGCAAAATCGCGTCGAGGGCCCAGATGCCCGTCGCGACGGGCTCGGCGGTCCCGTGAGTGAGAGGAATCGCATCTGGAAAACGATTCTCGAGAAGGGCTTTGAGAGCGGCATTCGGTGAGGCCATATAGCCTCAGAATATCACCGAATAAATACCGAAGCAAGGGCGAGTGATGCGCAAAAAAAGGAGCCCTTTTGGGGCTCCCTCTAAAGAAAAACTTTTCAGGACGAATGGCGCAATCGAATCCCTTTAGTAGCCGACGACAATCGGGGGTGGGGTGCCAGACCGGATGGTGATGAATCCCGTTTTGCCCAGGGTCGTCGTGAAGCTGAAGCTGCCGCAGGTTCCGCTGCGCCCGCCGATCACATCGGCGGTGCCAACGAACCCTTCGGTAGCCGAGCAGGAGCCACGAAAATCTCCCCCCTCCAAGATGCCTGAGGCCAGATCGATAATGCCGACTCCGGCGATCGTCAGAAGTCCTTTACCGGATGCCACACGGTTACGAATGGTGATCCTCGCGCTGGGCGAAGAGAGCGAAACGCCGGCAGGCTGATTCTTCGCAAAGCTGATCCAGCCGTTGTTTTCCGGGCCGTTCATGAAATAGGTCACTCCAACCGTGAACGCGGTGGACGCAGCGCTGCCATCGAGGTAGCCCTCGAGGGGCGGCGGGGGCTGAAAGCTGACCGCATTGGAGCCGTGCTGAGGCGCGGAAAGCAGCGCAGATGCCTGAGGGCCGCTCGGTGTATCCTTGCAAGCCATCGCGACCAGGAGCCCGGACAAAAGCAAAGCGGAATTCTTTTTCATACATCCCCTGAACGTTGAAGTAAATCGACTGGAAACATCTGCACCTGCGCCCCCGAATATAGGAAAAACCCGAAAAATCGCTAGCGAATGATTTTTCTCGCGGCGTTAACCATCGGCTGCACCTCCGGATCCCCTTCTTTCCAGGCGCCTACAACGAGCGCCGCCGCCTTGGCCGCGATGTCTTTGTGGCCTGCGCCCGCGGCGATTCGAGCCCGCTCCAGAGCGAGCGTGATTTCGGCGGGAGTCACTGCGGAATAGAGCCGTTGACGCAAAAGCTTGTCTGCATTGTCGATTTTGCCACGCGCTGCCTGCAGGTGCGCAGACTCGAGGCGATCGAAATCACACCGGAGGCAGACCGAGTCGGGGAGCGCGGCGAACGCTTTCTCCGCTGAGGCTGAGTCGCGCCGAGCGAGAAGCAGATACGCCTTGGCAGCGGCAGCGTTGTACGAGGCAAGAGCACGCTGATTAGGAGGCCCGGTTTTGATCTGGGTTTCGTATAGCAGATCCAGCCGGGCGATCGAGCCGGTATCGCCCCTTAACGCCCACCACGGAAGCGCGCTGTGAAGCTGCGGATCGCCGGTCTTGAGCCAGGCATCGAAAGTCGTCCGCGCTGAATCAGGATCCACTACTCCAGCCATAACCAACTGTGCGAAGAGCCGGGAGGGACGAGACGGGAGGACAGCGAGCGCTTCGCGCATCCGCCCCCGAAAAGCGAGCTGCAGCGGAAGCGCGTCAGCTAGCCACGCGGAATCACGCGCAAAATTTGGTGACCCGCGCGGCCGCCGCTCGATCGCGTGGAGAATCTGGAGGGCGGTTTCCGCGGAGTCGGTCCAGCGGTTGACCGGAGCCCAAGCGTGAATGAGCACGGTGGTCTGTGCGGTATCGAGCATCGTTCGCACAGCTCGAGCATCCGGCTGTGCCGGGTTGGTAATACGATCGAGTAGGCGAACCGCTTCGCCGTCGTTGCCGGCAGGATTGTGGGCGAGGTAGGCGTGGATGTAGCGACGGCCTTCGGTGAGACCGCCGAGAGTAAAGCCGAGCTCAACCGTGTGGATATAGGCCGGCGAGAATGCGGAATCGATGGCGATGGCACGGTCGAACGCGTCGAGAATCTGCCGCTCTGAGATGTCGAGATTGGTTCCGTAGCCATAATGCATCTCCGCTTCACCAGCTGCGTACCAAGCCTCGGCGTCGGTTGGATAGCGAAGCGTGAGCTCACCGACGGTTGAGAAGAGCCGACGCATCTTCGCCCAATCGGGATTGGTCAGATCGGTCTGCTGGAGGGCGGCCGTGAGAGAATCGGAAACAATAAGCAGGCTATCACGCGGGCCAAGCCCGTGATTTTTTCTGCCAGCTCGGAGCCAATACGCATTAGCGAGGGAATCGCTGCCGTTCTTTTGCCAGCCAGTGACCTGCGCTTCCCGCCGAAGCGCTAGAGCGAAGGCGGTGTCGATGGAGATGGCGTGGCTGTAAGCCACGCCCGCGGAGTCCCAGGAAGTTCTCCTGAAAAATTGCTCTCCCTGAAGGAACGCCTTGAGAGCCGGCAGCGACGCAGAGCCGATGGAAGTCTCGCGGACGGCCCCGATGCGGTGACTTTTCCGGAGATCATTCAGGATCGCGATGGTGAGAGCGCTAGCTGCGTCATCCACGTCGGCGCCGTGCGGCTCGTATGTAGCGACCTCGTGGTCGTCCGACGCATCGAGAAGTGTCGCACGAATGCGCACCGAATCCACGCCGCTACCGGTGACATTCCCGAAAATCGCGTAACGCGCACTGGTGCGCCTCGCGAGCGCGAGGGCGGATTGATGAGTCGACCGCCCTTTCCATCCGCGAATGGCGGTCGTCGGCGAGATGGTCCGCAGCGGTCCGGCACCATCGAGGTTGCGCGCCATCAGGTCAACCATTCCTTCGTGCCAGAGGCTTATGTCCGAAGTAGCCGCGCCAAGCGCGTCGAACGGAGCGATTACAATCGTGACCGGCTGCTCCACCGCCTCCAGCTGCCGGTGCCGCATCCACCACATTCCGACCGCTCCGACGAGCATCGCCGCGAGCACAGGCACGACCAGTTTCTTCGATTTACGGCGGAGCCGCCGCGGGCTGACAGCGCGCGTGAGAGTCGAAAGCCGAGGGGTAGGGGCATCGAGCGCGTCGCGAAATTCGCCCGCAGTCTGGAAGCGATCGTCCGGATCCTTGGCCATCGCCTTCTCAATTGCGCGCGCCACAGGGAGCGGGACCTCTTCGCTGAGATCGTCCAGGCGCGGCGGCTTCTGCGTCAGATGCGCCGCGATGATCGCCTGCGTTGTGTTTCCTCCAAAGGGCGGAGTGCCTGCGACCATTTCGTGAGCGACGACGCCAAGCGAATAGATGTCGGCGCGAGCATCGATGTTGTCTCCGCCGAGCGTTTGCTCGGGAGCCATATAGCCAACCGTACCGATGGACATGCCGGTGCGTGTGAGCTTTTCGCCGGACACATATGCAGGACCGGCGAGCGCTGCGGCGATCCCGAAATCAGCGAGGACGGCGTGGTCTTCCTGGAGTAGGATGTTCTCCGGCTTGATATCCCGGTGAATGACTCCTTCCTTGTGCGCGTAGGCGAGCGCCGAGGCTACTTCGCGCGTGACGGAAATCGCGAGTGGAACGGGAATACGCCCTTGTCGCTTGAGGCGGGCCCGGAGCGATTCGCCCGAGATGAAGGGCATCACGTAATACATCAAGCCGTCACCCACCCCGGCCGTGATGATCGGGAGGATGTGTGGATGCTGCAGGTGCGCGGTGACCTCGCTCTCGCGCTTGAAGCGGGCGGCCATCACCTCGCTGGTGAGTTCGGGCGGAAGAATCTTGACGACGACCTGGCGGTTTAGAGCCAGATCGGTGGCCCTGAAGAGGCGACTCATTCCTCCACCGGGTAGCTCTTCGTCGACTCTGTACGAATCGGCAAAAATTACGCGGAGGCGGTCGAGCAGCTCACTCACTAGACGGTAATCCCTTGATGGCGGTAGCTAAACATACGGTGCCTACGTGGCGGGCGAGAAACGCCGTACGGCGCGGAGTCTGCGTAAGTGAGTACCGAGCGCCCTCTACGCTAAGGGCGCAATCCACCAACAATCAATTTCGATGCACTTCAAAGAACTCTGGAACAAACTGAGAGCCGTGTTGGTAGCCGGACCGATCGTGTTCTTCGCGGCGGGCTGCGCGGCCAAAGACGCCAGATCAACCAATGGGCTGGAGCAGATCGAGTCCGCTGGCGCCCCGGGACGCGTGAGCGAGTCTTCCACGGCCAATGATGTGGTCGGGACGCTCGGAGTCCAGTCGTCCACGCCGGCGTCGGAATCATCGACGACCCCGGGCGACACGTCGCCCGCGCCGAAAGTCGAGATCCCGCACGTGGAAGGACGGAGCAAGAAGGACAGCATCGCTCTGGTGATGGCTATTCGCGCCGGGATGAAAGACACGCGTTGGCCGGTGAAGGAAGCGGCGCCGCTCCCCGGCGCGATACTGCCGGCGCGGAGAATCGTCGCGTTCTACGGCAATCCGCTCTCGAAAAAAATGGGAATCCTCGGCGAGCTGCCGCCCGACGACATGCTGAAGAAGTTGGACAAGGAGATCGAAGCGTGGCGAAAGGCCGATCCATCGACGCCGGTCCAGCCGGCGCTGCATCTCATCGCCGTCGTCGCGCAGGGAACGCCGGGACGTGACGGAAAGTACCGGCTGCGAATGACGGACAGTCTCATCAACCTGGTCGCAGGATGGGCAGCGAAGAAAAATGCTCTTCTCTTCCTCGACGTTCAGGTGGCGCAGAGCACGGTGCAGGAAGAGCTGCCTCGGCTGATTCCATTTCTCAAGCGGCCGGGTGTGCATCTCGGAATCGACCCCGAGTTCTCGATGAAGGACGGGCACAAGCCGGGGACGAAGATCGGCACGATGAGCTCGAGCGACGTCAACTTCGCAGTGAAGCTGCTCGCCGACCTGGTGACGCAGAACCATCTCCCGCCGAAGATCCTCGTCGTGCACAGATTCACGCGCGGGATGCTGACGGAGTCGAGCGCGATCAAGCGCGATCCGCGCGTCCAGATTGTCATCAACATGGACGGATGGGGACCGCCGTGGCTGAAGTTCGACTCTTACCGCGCCTACGTCGAACAGGAGCCGGTGGAGTTCACCGGGTTCAAGCTTTTCTATCACAATGACGTGAAAAAAGGCGATCCGATTCTCACTCCGGCGGAAGTGCTGCGTCTGACGCCGAAGCCGCTCTACATACAATACCAGTAGGGGCCCCACCGTCGGGCCTCCCCACCTGTGAAGCCGAGGTCTATTATTGCTCGGGCCTTTTTACACAGGTGGGGAATGAAGATCTCTCGGTTTCTCGCAGCCGCGCTTGCAATCGCGGCCGCTCCGCTCTCGTCCGGTGCGCAGGCAAGCCTGCTGACAATGCCGGCCTTCGACACGACGAACCTCAATCGCTCCGTCCGCGCCTGCGATGATTTCTACGAATTCGCGAACGGCGGTTGGCTGAACCGGAATCCGATCCCCGCCGCGTACTCGAACTGGGGCGCGTTCTCCGAGCTTGGCGAGAGGAATAATCTCGTACTAAAGTCGCTGCTCGAGGACGCCGCGAAGCGCGCGCCAACGACTAACAATCCGTCCACCAAGAAACTCGGCACGTTCTACGCGAGCTGCATGGATTCATCGGCGGCGGATGCGGCGGGAGCAACGCCGCTGAAGCCGGAGCTGTCGCGCATCGACGCGATCTCGAATCGGGCGCAACTAATGAGCGAGATCGCGCGTCTTCACTATCTCGGATTCGGCGGCGCGTTCGGATTCGGCGGCACCGCCGACCAGAAAAACGCCACGATGGTGATCGCCGAGCTGTCGCAGGGCGGACTGACTCTGCCCGACCGCGACTACTATCTGAAGAATGACGACCGCACCGTCGCACTGCGCGCCAAGTACATAGACCACGCAACGAAGATCTTCATTCTCGCCGGCGAATCGCCGGAGATGGCTGCCGCGGACGCGAACAAGGTTCTCGGGCTCGAGACCGCGCTCGCAAGGGCGTCGCTTTCGCGGGTGGCACTGCGAGACCCGAAGGCGACGTACCATCCGATGCCGATCGCGGAAGCGAACGCGCTCACGCCCGGTGTGGACTGGGCGGAGTTCATTCGCGAAGCCGGCGCGCCGGCAGTGACGAGCATCAACGTCGGAATGCCGGACTTCCTGAAGGCGCTCGGAACGGAGCTGGAGCAGCGGCCGCTCGATGATTGGAAGGCGTATCTGCGCTGGCAGGTGCTCAACACTTCAGCATCCCTGCTCGGATCGTCTTTCGCCAACGAAGCGTTCGCGTTCAGCTCGAACCTCACCGGCGCGAAGGAGCAGCTTCCGCGGTGGAGAAGATGTCTCTCCGCCGCCGACCGTTCACTCAGCGACGCACTCGGCCAGGAGTACGTGAAAGTCGCGTTCACCGCGCAGGCGAAGACGAAGATGCTCGATATGGTGATGAATCTCCGTGCGGTCCTGCGTGACCGGATCCTTCACGCCGAGTGGATGAGCGAGGACACGAGAAAGCAGGCGCTGCAGAAACTGGACGCGTTCAACCAGAAAATCGGGTATCCCGATAAGTGGCAGAGCTACGCGAACCTGCGAATCGTGCCGGGCGCATTCATCAACAACGCCCTCGCCGTTCAGCAGTACCAGCGCGCGAAGAGGTACGCGCGCATCGGCAAGGCGGTGGACCGCACCGAGTGGGGGATGACGACGCCGACGGTGAACGCGTACTACAATCCGCCCCTCAACGAAGTGGTATTTCCCGCGGGACGTCTGCAGCCGCCGTTTTTCGCGCTGGACTATGACGATCCGGCCAATTACGGCGGCGTCGGAATATCCATCGGCCACGAGATGTCGCACGGATTCGACGACGAAGGGCGTCAGTACGACGCGAATGGGAACGTCCGCGACTGGTGGACGACCGAGGACGGGTCGCGCTACACGACGCGGGCGAACGTCGTCGAGAAGCAGTACGGAGGGTACGTCGCGGTGGACACGCTGCACCTCAACGGCAAGCTAACGCTGGGCGAGAATCTCGCCGATGTCGTCGGCGTGTCGATCGCGTACGAGGCGATGGAGCGCGCGATGGCGGGGAAACCGCGCTCACTCGTGAACGGTTTCACACCGGAGCAGAGATTCTTTCTCGCCGCGGCGCAGGCGCGAATGGGCAACAACCGGCCCGAGCGGGCGCGAGTACTCGTGGCGACCGACCCGCATTCGCCGGGCAAGTATCGTGTGAACGGACCGTTCTCGAACATGCCCGAGTTTGCGAAGGCGTTCGGATGCAAGCCGGGCGATCCGATGATGAGACCCGATTCCATTCGCGCGCGCATCTGGTAACGACAACCGAGGAGCAAGCAGATGACGAGCAGGCGCGATTTCGTTCGAGGATTGACGGCCGCCGGAATGGCGGCCACCCCGGCATTCCGCGACACGGCGATCGCGTCGCTTTTCCGCGCCAACACAATTGCCGGCGATAAATCGCCGGCGGAAGTCGCGGAAGACGAGACGTACTGGAGTGAAATCCAGCGCGCGTTCGACACCGACCGCACCCTGATCAACCTCAACAACGGCGGAGTAAGCCCGACTCCGACGCACGTGCTCGAGGCGATGATTCGCGATCTGCGATTTACGAACGAGGCGCCGGTAGAGCATATGTGGAGGATACTGGAGCCGCGGGTCGAGAGCGTGAGGAGGGATCTGGCGCGGGAGTTCGGCTGTGACCCCGAGGAGATGGCGATCACGCGCAACGCGTCCGAGGCAAACGAGATCATGATCTTCGGCCTGGATCTCAAGGCTGGCGATGAAGTCGTGACAACGAACCAGAACTACGGAAGGATGCTGACGTCGTGGGACCAGCGCGTCAGGCGCGAGGGGATCGTCCTCAAGCAGATCTCATTCAAAGTTCCGCCGCCGTCGGCCAAGTATCTGGTGGACCAGTTCCGCGCCGCGATCACGCCACGGACGAAAGTGATCGAGGTGACGCACATCACCAATCTCACCGGTCAGATAATGCCGGTGAGAGAGATCGTGGAGATGGCGCGCCCACTCGGGATCGAGGTGTTCGTTGATGGCGCGCACGCATTCGCGCACTTTCCGTTCAAGCGCGACGATCTCCAGTGCGACTATTACGGCACGAGCTTGCACAAATGGCTGCTCGCACCGATCGGCACCGGGTTCCTTTATGTGAAAAAGGAGAAGCAGAAGAAGCTCTGGCCGCTGATGGCGGCGGCCAAGTCGCAGGAGAACGACATTCGGAAGTACGAAGAAATCGGGACGCATCCGGCGGCGAACCACAACGCGATCTCGGCGGCGCTGGCGTTCTACAGAGGAATCGGCGCGGAGCGGAAGATCGCCCGACTGCGCTACCTGCGTGACCGCTGGGCAAAGAGGCTGCTGGCGGAGAGCTCGAGAGTGCGCCTGCTGACACCACTCGAGGGGAAGGATTCGGGCGCGATCGCGCTGGTGGACATTGACGGCCTCGACAATGTGAAGCTCGGCGGATGGCTGATGTCGAACTACCGGATCATCAACACTCCCATCATTCATCCCGAGTTCCGCGGCATCCGCATTACGCCGAACGTCTACACGACCGTGGACGAGATTGACACATTCGTCGACAAAGTGATCCTGGCGATCAAGAATGGAATCGCGTAAGCACGATCGTGAAATTCTGTCTGACCATTAACCCAAAATAATAGTGAACGTTACTCTGCTCTTTCTGCTCATCGGACTCGCCGCTGGAGTGCTGTCAGGCCTCTTTGGAATTGGCGGCGGCATAGTGATCGGGCCCGCGCTCATTCTTCTGGCGGGATTCATCCCGGTGATGGCGACGGGAACGTCGCTCGCCGCACTCATTCTCCCGGTAGGCCTTCTCGGGGCGATGGAATACTATAAGCGGGGGCACATCAACATCACCGCGTCGCTGTGGATCGCGCTCGGCCTCTTCATCGGGGCGTGGTTCGGCGCGAAGCTGGCGCAGAATCTTTCCGGGCCGACGCTGCAGCGGAGCTTTGCCGTCTTTCTCCTTGTCGTCGCGATAAGAGTTTGGTGGAAAGCATAGAGTCGCGGGAGCGACTGTCGCCGAAAAAACCGGCGCTGCTGAAGGGCGGGATGGTGGTGTGCTGGATGTACGCGGCGATGTTGGTGCTCTTTCTCTGGATGATGCCGGCGCTGGAAGAAATGGCTCGACCCGGAAATCCGGAGTCGGTCGCGCTACCCGGACTGCCGTCGATGCAGCAGCTGTCGGCGCAGTCGCTCGACGCGATTCGCCTCTTCATCATCCCGTTGCTGGTGATCTCCATCATCGTCGCCTACGGTTTGGCGAAGAACCGTCACTGGTCGCGGTGGGTTTCGATGCTGCTGCTCGTGCTCGGGATCGTGCTGATCCCGCCGCCGCTCGCGAATACGACGGATTACGCACTCTCGATCGCTCTGGCGGGATTCGGGTGGTGGTACCTCTACAGAAAACGGAATGTGGTTGAGTATTACGCAGCGACCGAAACTACAACAGAACGGGATGCGGGGGTTCAGTAGGTAAGGGGTCAGAGTTTAGGGTAAGACCGCAAGACCGTACGCTTCATTTTGAAGGCGAGCCCTCGCATCCCGTTCAGTTGCAGTTGTGAGCAGCCTTGCACTTTAGGCCGCCTGGATCTCCGGGTATTTCCAGAACGCCCACGCCGAGAAGAGGAGCATCACCGCTCCGCCAAGCCCGATTGCCCAGCGGACACCGATGAAGTGCGAGATCGCTCCGGCGATGAACGATCCGATCGGCGTGAAGCCGACGTACACAAATACGTACGTGGCCATCACGCGCCCGCGGAGCTCGTCGGGAACCGCAGACTGCAGCATTCCATTCGCGAGCGCTCCGTTGATCAGCATCGTCAGGCCAAGCAGGAGCAGCAGCGCGGCGGCGAGCATCACGATCTTGGCGAGCGCGAAGGCGACGGTAAGGATTGCGAACGCGTACGCGGAAAGCGCGAACAGACGCCCGCGACGGATGCGGCCGCCGAGTGCGGCGAGGGAGAGCGCACCCGTGAGTGCGCCGGCGCCGACGAAGGTAAGAAGAAGGCCGTAGCCGCTGGCGCCGGTGTGAAGCACTTCGCGCGCGAATACCGGCATCATCGTCAGGTACATAAACCCGAAGATGGAATAGACGGCGATGACGCTGATCAACCCTGACACGGCGCGCGATCCACGCATATAGCGGATGCCTTCCTTCAACCCTTCGAATGGCGTGACGAGGCTCTGCTTCGGACTCCAGCGCGGGAGCTTGATACGGGAGAGACTTAGCAGGACGGCGAAATAGCTGATCGCGTTCAGTCCAAAGCACCACGCCATTCCGGCGCGCGCGAGCACCACGGCGGCGATGGACGGGCCGACGATGCGAGCGAGGTTGAACCCGCCGGAGTTGAGCGCAATCGCGTCAACCAGATCTTCCCGCGCGACGAGCTCTATAAGGAGCGACTGGCGGGCGGGAATCTCGAAGGCGCTCACGATCCCGCTCATCGTCACCAGCAGCAACAGCGAGGTAATCGTGATCCGCCCCGACCAGGTGAACCACCAGATCAACCCCGCTTCGAGCAGCAGCAGCGCCTGGCAAATGGTGACGATGCGGAGCTTGTTGTATCTGTCGGCGATCACGCCGCCGTAGAGGGACAGCAGCAGAATCGGAAAGGAGCCCGCCGCGCTGACGACGCCGACGAGGAACGCGCTATTGGTGAGCTCGAGGGCAAGCCAACTCTGGGCGACCGTCTGCATCCACGTCCCGATCAGCGACGTGGTTTGTCCAAGCCAGAAGAGCCGGAAGTTGCGGTTGGCTTGAAGCGCGTGGAATGGATTCAGCGATCTTGGCTCGGCCATCCTGACGGATTATACACGTCCCCGGGCCGGCGTGTAGTTTTGGGAATGCGCTTCCACACGTATTCCAAGTTCAGCCCGGAAGCGGCTGACGCCGTGGACCTCCAGGCGCTGCTCGACAATCTCGCCGATTTTCTGCTGCAGTCAGGATTTGCCGCGGGACAGGATTTCAATCCGTACTGGGACGATCCCGAAGAGGGCGACCGCTCGCTCGATGCGCTCCGTCAGGCAATTCTCGATGCGCTGATTCAAAGCGGCCAGTTCACTCCCGATCTGCTCGAGGCGATGCGTGGTGAGGGAGACGAGGACTCGCAGAGGAAGCTCGCCAAGCTCCTCGACGATCTCGTGCAGCGGCTGACCGACGAGGGATATCTCAAACTGGACGCCCCGCCGCAGATGCCGGCCGACCACCAGTCGGTGACCGGGCGCGGCGGGCTCGCGCACGCTGCCTCTCAGAGCGTGCAGTTCAATCTCACCGACAAAGGAATCGACTTCCTCGGCTACAAGAGCCTGCGACACATACTCGGCTCAATCGGAAAATCGAGCTTTGGCTCGCACGACACGCCGTATCTCGCCACGGGGATCGAGGCTGACGGTTTTACGAAGCAGTACGAGTACGGCGATGTGCTCAACCTCGACGTCAACGAAACGCTGAAGAACGCGCTCGTCAGAACGGGTTCGCTCGACATCCCGATCGACCTCGACTACGGCGACCTCGCGGTTCGCCAGGCGGAGTATCGTTCCTCCTGCGCGACGGTGCTGATGCTCGACACGTCGCACTCGATGATTCTCTACGGCGAGGACAGGTTCACGCCGGCGAAGAAGGTCGCTCTCGCGCTGACCCACCTCATTCGCACCCAGTTTCCCGGCGACTCGCTGCGAGTCGTGCTTTTTCACGACTCCGCCGAGGTGATACCGTTATCGATGCTGCCGCAGGCGCAGGTTGGTCCCTATCACACCAATACCGCCGAAGGCCTCAAGCTCGCGCGGCGGCTGCTGCTGGCACAGAAGAAGGACATGCGGCAGATCGTGATGATCACCGATGGAAAGCCGAGCGCGCTGACGATGCCGAACGGGCAGATATACAAGAACTCGATGGGGCTCGACGCGACCGTGATCTCAGAGACGCTTCGCGAAGTCGCCAACTGCCGGCGATCGGGCATCGTGATCAATACTTTCATGCTCGCCCGTGATAGGGCGCTGATTGAATTCGTGAAGCGAGTCTCCGAGATCAGCCGCGGCAAGGCATACTTCACCAACACGATGACGCTCGGCCAATTCATTCTGATGGATTTCCTGAAAAAGAAAACGAGGAAGGTATCCTGATGCGCCTACGCTCCCTTGCCGCTACGATCTCCATCGCCACCGCCGCCTGCTCGCCCGTACAAACATCGGTGACGCCGAACGCATCGATCAGCGCCGACATACTCATCACCAACGCACGCATCGTGGACGGGACGGGAAACCCGTGGTACCGCGGCAGCGTCGTCGTCACTGGCGACAGAATTACGTACGTCGGGCCGAGCGTTCCGGGATTGACGGCGAGGCGAGTGATTGACGCGCGGGACCAGGTAGTCTCGCCGGGTTTCATCGATATGCTCGGCCACTCCGAGAACTCGATTCTCAACGGGCCGCACGCTGTCTCGAAGATCACACAAGGGATCACCAGCGAAGTAACCGGCGAAGTGACATCGGCGTGGCCGAACACGACGGTCGGTCAGACGGTCAACAAGCGTCGCCCCTGGCGCTCACTGGACGGGTATTTCAAGGAGCTGGAGCGGCGGGGCACGGCGATCAACCTCGGCACATACGTGGGAACCAGCTCGGTGCGCCTCGCGGTGATGGGTCAGCTCACGCGGCATCCGACGGCGGACGAGATGAAGCAGATGGGCGCGTTGATCGATTCGGCGATGCGGGACGGCGCGTTCGGTCTCGGCACTGGGCTCATCTATCTGCCGAGCACGTTCTTCAGCACTGAGGAGCTGATCGCGCTGACGAAATACGTCACGCCGTACAAGGGCGGATACGCTGCGCACATCAGGCACGAAGACAATCGTCTTGTCGAGGCGGTGTATGAGACGGTGCGCATCGCCAGTGCGACCGGGACGTGGGCTGAGATCCGGCACATCAAGGCGCGGACGCCCGAGCTGATGAAGGAAGCGCTGCGCGTAATTGATTCGGCGCGGGCGGCCGGCATCGACATCACCGCCGATCAATATCCGTACACCGCGAGCGCGACGGGATTGACGGCGATGCTCAACACCTGGGTGCAGGAAGGCGGAGACGATTCGCTCGTGATTCGGCTGAAAGATCCGGCAGTCAGGGCGAGGCTCAAAGTGGAGCTGGGACAGGACAGCGCGGCGGGGATCAGAACGGCGGCGAAGACAATGATCAGCGATGTGTCGGTGGATTCGCTCAAGAAATATGAGGGGCTGACGTTGACAGAGGTCGGCAAGCTGAGGAGTCAGGATCCGTACGACGCGGCGTTCGACATCATCATCGCCGATCACGCGAACACCGGCGCGATGTACTTCTCGTTCGACGAGGACGCGCTGAGGATGGCGATGAAGGAGCCGTGGGTTTCCGTCGGGCAGGACGCGGGCGCGATGAGTCCGGATTCGGATGGCGTGTTCAGGGAGAGAAATCACCCGCGCGCGTTCGGAACCTTTCCGAGAATCCTCGGGCGCTACGTGCGCCAGGACTCTGTGATCTCGCTCGAGTTTGCGATTCGCAAGATGACATCGCTCGCGGCGCAGAGAGTCGGGTTGAGCGACCGCGGACTCCTGAAACCGGGAATGCACGCAGACATCACGATCTTCGACCCGAACACGATCATAGACAATTCGACGTATCAGAACCCGATGCAGCTGGCGAGCGGCGTGAGCTATGTGCTCGTGAACGGCGTGCCGGTCGTTGACGGTGGCAAGGTTACATCCGCGCTGCCGGGCAAGGCGTTGCGCGGGCCGGGTTATAGAAAGACGACGGGCGGCCAATAGAGGAGATATTTGAATGACGATCAAATACGGAATCGGCCCGAGCCCGATGGGAAAGTTGCTCGTCGCAAAATCGGAGAAGGGATTGTGCGTCGTGCAGGTGCGCGGAACGGCGGCGGAGTTGGAGCGCTCGTTGCGGGAGCGCTACGCGGATGCTGCAGTAGTGCGCGACGATAAGGCGCTGGCGCCACTGCGGAATCTGGTGCTGGCGAGCATCGCCGGAAAACCTTCGCCTCGGAAGCCCGATCTCGACATTCAGGGGACTGAATTTCAGCGCTCCGTATGGAAGGAGCTGCGGCGGATTCCGCTGGGGGCGACACGCTCTTACGCGGACATCGCGAAAGCGATCGGGAGACCAAAGGCGACACGCGCTGTGGCGAACGCTTGCGGAGCGAATCCTTTACCTGTTCTTGTTCCGTGCCATCGCGTCATCGCCAAGGACGGGAGCATCGGCGGTTACACGGGAGGCCTTCGCATCAAGAGAGCGTTGCTCGATGCGGAAGGGGTGGAGCTAAGCAGATGACCAGGGGCTAGGGACTAGGGAATGAGCAGAAAGTCCGCTCCCTAGTCCCTTGTTCCTGGTCGCAGTTACGCTCGTAGAGCATCCTTCTTCATTTTTCCCTTTCCCGGCTGCCGCTGATCGAGCGACGCTTTGTACGGCCGCTCGGCGGGACCGACATAAATCTGACGCGGGCGCGCAATCTTCTGCTCCTTGTCGAGGAGCATCTCTTCCCACTGGGCCAGCCAGCCGGGCATCCGCCCGATCGCGAACAGCACCGTGAAG
>JBKJHG010000092.1:0-13275 GCA_046599115.1 Gemmatimonadaceae bacterium | reverse complement strand
CGCGGAGATGGAACCGACCTGGGCGATCTCCTTCTTGCCCTTCGTCGGGACGCTCATCTTCTTGAGCTCTTCGACGACGGCGGTCACTGCCTGATCGATGCCGCGCTTCAGCGCCATCGGGTTGACGCCGGCGGTGACGTTCTTGAGGCCTTCACGGAAAATCGCCTGGGCGAGAACCGTGGCGGTGGTGGTGCCGTCTCCGGCGAGGTCGCTCGTCTTCGTGGCGACTTCCTTCACCATCTGCGCGCCCATGTTCTCGATCGGATCCGCGAGCTCGATTTCCTTCGCTACGGTGACGCCGTCCTTGGTGACGGTCGGAGCGCCGAACTTTTTGTCGATGACGACGTTGCGTCCCTTGGGGCCGAGCGTGACGCGCACTGCTTCGGCCAACTGATCGACGCCGCGCTTGAGAGCCGCGCGAGCCTCGACGTTGAAATGAAGTTCCTTAGCTGCCATATGAGTGCTCTGTGTGGTTCAGGTTAGCCGATGACCGCGAGAACATCGGACTCGCGGAGAATGAGATACTGATTGTTGTCGATTGTGACTTCGGTTCCGGAGTACTTACCGTAGAGAACCTTGTCGCCGACCTTGAGCTCCATCGGGACGCGGACGTCCTTCTCGTAGCGGCCGGGTCCGACGGCGATGATCTCGCCCTGCTGCGGCTTTTCTTTCGCGGTGTCGGGGATGAAGAGCCCGCCGCGCATCTGCTCCATCTCTTCGGACGCCTTGACCATCACGCGATCCGAGAGGGGTCCAACCTTGGTGTTGCCGGTTCCAGTTGACTTTGTGGCCATACCCTGCAGCCCTCCAGCTAAGTGGCTTTGAGTGTTGATGAAAAAAGAGGCTGTTGGCACTCTAAGTAGACGAGTGCCAACAACCCTTAAGCTACCTAGTTAAGTCTCCTAATTCAACGGGGGTCGAATGGTCTCACCGGACCCGGAGGGGGTGAGGGACGAAAACCGAGCTACAGCCTTGTCCCCAAAGACTTTAGCGACTTACGGCTAAAGCACTTTCTAACGCGCGGAATGCGCCCGCGGCGACTTCGCCCCGGTTTATTTTACCGGCCACATAACGTGGGCGTGTGGAGTGCCCGCCATCATTACATATGGTCCGCTACTTGGAGTAGTTGGGATCCCCGCCAACATACTCGCCTCCGGGTAAACGACCATCACGTGGGCCCCCCAGTGGTGCCATTCATTACTGGCAGTCGGGCCGGTAGCGCCCATCGGGTCGGTATTGCTCTCCCAAGAGTCGCCACTCACCATATATGCGTATCCGGTCGCAGTGATCTTCGGCTTGCGATTCTCTATCACCGACGCGAACCATTCCTGCCACTGCTTGTCGAGGCACATCGAATCGTTCTTCACATACTTCGACCGTGGCTTGCTCGGATAGCAAACCCAGCCGTTGCTCCCCTCCTTCAGGACCGCCGATTTTCCGGTTTTGTCAGGCCAGTCTTTTACAGTGGCGTTCGCGGAGATCGAGGCGGGGGCCGCCCCCATCGCGTTTTTGATTCTCGCCGCCTTGCTCTGTGCCGGCGCCGTCCCGGCGAACAGCACACTGCACAGGAGCGCGAGTGGAATGATTTTTCGCGACATAAAAAATGCCTCCGTTTGGAAGGAAGAAGAAAAACGAACACACCGTGGGTCGGACAGCAAGAACGGAAGCGCCTCGTCCCACCGCGCCGGGGCTAGGCCCGCAGCAACTCGTATCCGATCCGGATACCGTGCAGCGTCAAAAACGGCTCGACGCGCTCGATCTCCTTCGAGTAAGGTTTGATCAGCTCGGCCATCCCCCCCGTCCCGATCACGAGCGGGTTGTTCTTGTACGGCCACTCCGCCTTTGTCCGGCGGACGAGCCCGTCGATCGAATCCACGGCGCCATAAAACACTCCCGCCCTCACGCAGTCATCGGTTCTCCGCCCGATGACGCGATTCGGCGCACCGATTCCAACCGCGGCGAGCTGCGCCGTCTTTGTGAACAGAGTATCCGCGGACACGCGAATGCCCGGCTGAATCGCACCGCCCAAGAAGGTGCCGTCGGCGAGGATGCAATCGTAGGTGGTGGCTGTTCCCATATCCACTACGATGCAGTCGCGCTTGAAAATCCGGCTCGCCGCCAACGTGTTAGCGATGCGATCGGCGCCGACGGTCAGTGGCTCCTCCACGTCGAGCTTCACCGGCAGATTCGCCTGCGCCTCGACGACGAGCGGATCCTCGTTGAACACCTGCCGGCACGCCTCGACCAGCATCGGCGTCAGCTGGGGAACGACGGAGCATATCGCCGCGCCGGAGATCGCCGACGTCTTCCGCGCATCGGTGGTGACGATCGACCTGATGAGAAGCGCCAGCTCGTCGGCGGTGCGCTGCGCCAGCGTCGTCAGCCGCCAATGTGAGATCAGCTCTTCACCCTCGAAGATGCCGATTGTTATCTCCGAGTTTCCAACATCGAATGCAATGATCAACGGTCCCTCTCTGCTGAATGGCCTACGGTGAAGTTATCAGGAACCCGGAGCCTGAACGGGCGATGGCGCGCGGCCTGGCACGCCGGGCATTACCAGCGAACCGCTCCTGAATTTGACAACTGAATCCGCGAGGGCGACGAGCAGCTCGCCCGACGGCGAGATACCGCCCACGATCCCGCTCGCCGGCTCGGTGCAGTATTTACCGCGCGCGAAGTCTCTTCCATCGAATTCCGACATCTCCGCATCGTCCAGCTCGCCGACCGGTTGCGCCGCGCCGCGCAGCTCGGGAAACAGCTCGGCGAGCACTTCCACCCGCGTGGTTCCCGGTTCAAGCGAGGCGGCGTCGATCGTCGCGGGCCGGCGCACGTTGACTCCGACCCCGATCGCGACCCATTCGAGCTCCGTATTTCTCCAGCGGGCCTCGATGAGAATTCCGCCCAACTTCCTGCCGTCTGAAAATAAATCATTCGGCCATTTGATCCTGACCGGTTCCTCGGAGAACAGGTCCAGCGCGCGCGCCGCGCCCAATCCGACGCGAATTGAAAGCACGTCGAGCGCCGAGGGGTCAACGGGCCGCTCAATGAGCGTGAGCCAGATTCCCTCCCCCGGCTCGGACACCCATTTCGATCCGCCGCGCCCGCGTCCCGCCGTTTGCGTATCGGCAATTACGATCGTGCCCGCCGGTGCGCCATCCCGCGCCAGCTCGTGCGCAACGTCCATCGTAGATGCGGTCGAGCCGAGCAGATGGACGTGCTCCGCGCCGATGAGCTCGGCGAGCCCATCGGCGGAAGCGCCGTCGTAACGCGTCGCGCTATCCACGCGTGTAGAGAATCACCAGCACGAGGATGCCGAGCGCGACACGGTAGGCTGCGAAGATCCCATAGCTGTGCCGCGTGACGTAGCGCATCACGATGTAGATGGCGAGCCAGCCGCTGATCGCAGACGCGAGCACGCCGACAATGAGCGGCGTCGTGAAGCCTGTCGTGCGAATGACCCCGGGCACTTTGAGCAGCGCCGCCCCAGCGATAATCGGCATCGACATCAGAAAGCTGAACTTGGCCGCGCTCTCACGGTCGAAGCGCAGCGCTCGTCCGGCGGTAATTGTACCTCCCGAGCGGGAAACTCCGGGGACGAGTGCGAGTACCTGCGCGAGGCCAAACACGATCGCGTCAACCCATCTCATAGAGGAGAGCGGGCGGTCTGCCGGACGCACGCGGTCAACGAGCCAGAGCACGACACCCATCACTATCAGCATCGTCGCAATAAGTGCCGGGCTTCGAAACGCCGTCTCGGCTGGCTTCTCGAGAAGGAATCCGCCGATCGCGCCGGGAATCGTGGCCCCGATGAGAAAGAGAACGCGCTTCTTTTCCAATGTGTCTGCCCTGAACGTCACGAGCAGCGCGCCAGTGGCTTTGATCAGCTTCCACCATTCATCGCGGAAGTACATTAGCACGGCGACGAGCGTCCCGACGTGGAGAGCAACATCGAATGAAAGTCCCGGATCCGGCCAGTTTAACAGCCACGGTGCGAGCGTGAGATGGGCCGAGCTGCTGATGGGAAGGAATTCGGCCAACCCCTGGATGATGCCGAGTACGAGCGCCTGGAATGTTGTCATTTCTTGAGTGTGGTGACAGCCTTGGTATAAAGCGCCTCGTATTTGGCGACGATCGCGTCCTGCGAAAATCTCTCACGCGCGTCGGCGGCGGCGAGAGCGCTCATCTTTTCCCATCGCTGCTTATCGCCGAGGATGCGGAGGGCACCGCGCGCCATACCCTCAACGTCTCCGACCTCGCACAACGCGCCCGTCTCGCCATCGCGCACAACCTCGGGGAGTCCGCCCGCTCTCGAGGCGACGACAGGAACTCCTGACGCCAGCGCCTCCAGCGCGGCGAGCCCGAACGATTCGCTCTGGCTCGGAAGAAGGAAGAGATCCGCTCCCGCCAGCAGCGGGGCGATGTTGTCGATTTTGCCGAGGAAGGAAACAGAGGCTTCCACGCCGTGGCTGCGCGCTTCCTGTTCCGCGGCGTCACGGTCCGGTCCGTCGCCGACCATCACAAGGACGCTGGGGATTTTCTCGTTGACCTTGGCAAATATTCGAACGACGTCGCGAATTCTCTTCACGGGCCGGAAGTTGGAAACGTGCATCAAGATCGGCCGGCCAGCATTGAACTGCTTCTTCAGGTCGTCGGGGTAACGGCTCCGATCATAAAGCTTCGGGTCAATGAAATTATGAATCACCTGCACGCCGCAGCCATCGCACCCGAAAGTGTTGAAGGTCTCGTCTTTGAGAAATTCGGAGACGGCGGTGAGGTGATCGGATTTCTCGATCGAGAACTTCGTGATCGCGTGAAACGAGGGGTCCTGTCCGACGAGCGTAATGTCGGTGCCGTGCAGCGTCGTGATGAGGCTGACGTCGCCCCCTTCCTTGCGCAGCATTTCCCGGGCGATCCAGCCGCTCGTCGCGTGCGGGATCGCATAATGGCAGTGCAGCACCTCGAGGCCCCGGTCGCGCGTGACTTCGTGCATTCGCACGGCAAGCGCGAGATCGTAGGGTGGAAACTCGAACAGCGGATAGCTGCCGACGTCAACTTCGTGGAAGAAGATGCGGGGCAGGAATGACGGCAGCCTGAACGGCTGGCGATAGGTGATGAAATGGACCTCGTGTCCGCGCTCGGCGAGCGCAATGCCCAGCTCGGTCGCGACGGCACCCGAACCGCCGTACGTCGGATAGCAGGTGATCCCGATCTTCACGCTGACGCAGCTCCCTTCACCCACCATTGCTGAACGATCAGATCTCCTCCTGGAGATTCGGGATCGACTCTCGTCACCTGCGCTGCGGGCAGTTGATTCCGGAACCAGGTACGCTGCCGCTTCGCGTATTGCCTCGTCTCAATAATGACTCGCGCGCGGGCAGTTGCCAAATCGGATTCACCCCTTGCGACTTCGCGCATCACTCCGTATCCCGACGCCTTCCACGCCGGCGCGTCGTCGGGAACGGTCTCCGCCAGCCGCCGCGTCTCGCCAAGCCATCCGCGCTCGACCATTCCGTCGAATCGCGATTCGATGCGCCGGTGAATCACTGGGCCGGGATCAACCACCAGATAGTCGGGAGTGAAAGCGGCCGCGTTGCGACGGACTTCGCGCTCACCGCCGTAGCTGTCGCTGATCCGGATTCCGGAGAGCAGCGCGGTCTCAATTGCGCGGATGAGTTGCGTCTTTCCAAGATATGCGCGGGTGGGGTCGAGCACATCGCACCAACGATGCAGCTCTTCCGTGGTCTGCTCGCGAAGGAATTCGTCGAGCGCCGCGCGCCGGCTGGCTTCCAGCTCGGGCACATTGCTGAGCGGCTCGAAGAGCGCGCGGATGTAAAGCCCTGTTCCGCCGACGATGACTGGTGTCAGGTCACGCGACACCGCCTCCGCGATCCACGCCTTCGCGTCATCCGCCCATCGTGCCGCCGAGTAGCGCTCCGCAGGATCGATTATGTCGATGCCATAATGCGGTACCCTCTCGCGTTCTTCACGCCCCGGTTTCGCGGTTCCGATGTCGAACTCTCGATACACCTGCCGCGAGTCCGCGCTGATTATCGCAATTGGATGGCCCTCGCCAAGCTTCTTTGCCAAAGCGGATTTTCCACCGGCAGTGGGGCCGCAGATGACGCGGATCGGAGCGCCCGTCACTTGCGGCCGAATCGGCGCTCGACTTCGTCCCACGTCAGATGCACGATCGTGGAGCGGCCGTGCACATCGTGCGCGGGAAGCTTCGTGTCACGGAGCGAGGCGAACAATGCGCGCATTTCTCCCTGCGAGAGCTGTTCCCCCGCCTTGATTGCAGCCTTGCAGGCGACTGTCGCCGCGAGCCGCTCGTGCCTTGCCGCTGCGCCGGCGACGCGATCGCCCGTCAACGCGTCGAGCGTCTCCCTCAAGCACCGCTCGGCGTCGAATCGCGGATGCGGCATCGGCACTGTGTTGACGATGAGCGTGTGTCCGCCGAATCCCTCCACGCCGTATCCAAGCTTCTCGAGGTATTCGCGGTTCGCATCGAACGCCTCCCCCTCAGCCGGACCCAGATGAAGCGTGAGCGGAAGGAGCAAATGCTGCGCTGGCGCTGCCCCGCGTTCGAGAGCGCTCATAAACTCTTCGTACAAGACACGCTCGTGCGCCGAGTGCTGGTCAATGAGCACGAGACCATCAGGATGCTCGAACGAGATGTAAGTGCTGCGAAGCTGGAAGAGCGGCGGAATCGGCTCCTGTTGCTGCTGTGTATCCGCGGCAGGAACCTCCGCGTATTCCGTTCGACCATTCGTCGCCGGTATCCCGTGACCGATTGCGTGGTCGAAGAGCGGAGAGCCCGTGGTCTCCCTGCCCGATAGGACACCTGTGTCCACGGCGGTGAACGATTCCGGCTGGCGCGTCGTGAAGAACGATCCACGAGCGCCGAGTGAGGCCGCGCTGTCGAAGTTTCCGAGCGCGCGGCGGACGGCGTTCTCGACGGCGCGCTCGACCGGCCACCGGTCACGGAAACGGACCTCGGCTTTCGCCGGGTGCACGTTAACGTCAACGGTGTCGTGCGGGATCGTGACGTTGAGGAAAAACGAAGGTCTCACGCCGGCGACGATCGTCGAGCGATACGCCGCCTCGACGGCACGGGCGATTCCGGTGTCGCGAACGGCGCGACCGTTAATGGCGAGGAATGTCCGCCGAGTGGATGTGCCGACGTCGGAGGGACGCTGCACGAGTCCGCTGATGTGATACGCGCCCGAGACGTCGTCTACTTCCAGGAGACCTTCGGCGTATTTGCCTCCCCAGACGCCCGCTATGCGAGAGCGCATCGAAGACACCGGCGGCAGCGTCAGGACTTCCTTGCCGTCGTGCTCGACGGTTATGCGAACCTGAGGATGCGTGAGCGCGAGCGAGGTCACCGATTCGACGGCGCTTCTCCACTCCGAGCGCGCGCTGCGCAGGAACTTGAGGCGCGCCGGAATGTTGTAAAACAACTGCTCGACGGTGACGGTTGTTCCGCGGCGGCGCGAGATCCCCTGCGGCTCGGAGAGCATTCCCCCCGCCGACGTCATTCGCGTGCCCGCTCCATCCGCGGTGGCTGTGTCGATCGAGAATTGCGAGACTGACGCGATCGATGGCAGCGCCTCGCCGCGGAAACCGAATGTCGAAACGCCGACGAGATCCGCCGCGCTTCTGATCTTCGACGTCCCGTGTCGCGCCAGCGCGCGCGGGAGGTCGTCAGAGGTGATTCCGGAGCCGTCGTCGCTAACGCGAATAAGGCGGCGTCCGCCCTCCGCCACTGAAATGTCGACGACCGTTGCGCCCGCATCGAGCGCGTTTTCGAGCAGCTCCTTGATGACCGACGACGGACGCTCGACAACTTCGCCCGCGGCGATCTGATCGGCGACCGCAGACGGCAGGATTGAGATCATCGGTGAATGATCTGTCTTACCAATCCTTTCCGCGAGGGGGCGGCAGCGGAACATTTCGCTGCTGTTTCCGCCCCTGAACATCCATCTCCTGGTTCTCCGCCGCATTCAAAAGCGCCTCAGCGCGTTGCGGCGACATTCCCGGCGTGGGCCTGGGGACGTTTCGCGTATTGTTGGATGCGGCCGGTGATGGCTGCGGAGAAGGATTGCTTCCGCCTCCGCCTCCTCCACCACCTCCTCCGCCCCCGCCACCCTTTTTCTTGCGGAGCGCGAGCTCGTAGTTCCACTTGGCGTCGGTGTCCGACGGCGCGCTCAGCAGAACCTGCTTGTAACGGGCGAGCGCGCTGTCGAGCGGAGCGTCGGCGGAGTCTTTCGCCGCAGAGTCCTTCGTGGAGCGCAGGCCCTGTACGAGATAGTCGAGGCCAAGGTTGAAGCGCGCGCGATACTGCGTCTCCAAATCCTTCGTCTCCGCAGCGCGCGTGAGTGGATCGATCGCTGGCGCGAGAGAGTCCCGGTTCAGAAGCACGGTTCCGCCGTTGTAAAGCGCGATCGCCGCTGGATCGCGCGGAGGACCCTGATGACAGCCGTTGAGACCCAGCATCAACGCTGCAGCTGTAGTTGCCGCCGCACCAGCGCGCCGCCGTACCCGGCGTGTGACGGCGAAGGTGTCGGCGAAGATCAACAGCAGCGCCGGCAGGACGAACCATTGAAACTGCGCACCGAGGTTTTCGCCTGACGACACGGAGCGCTGGGAGGCGTGGAGACGATTGATCACCTGGCGAATCGCGGTGCCGCGATCGGCGGCGGTTCCGGCCGCCGGAATGAACCGCCCCTTCCCGACGTTTGCCGCCGCACTCAGAACATCAGGTGAGTAACGCGTGACGACGACATTGCCGCTCTCGTCTTTCTTCAGCGACTGAGCGCCGTTCTCGCGGATCGGAATCGTCGAGCCGGCGGTAGTTCCGAAGCCAACCGTGATGACGACAATTCCCGCGTCGGCGGCGCGTTTCGCCTCGGTAAGCACTTGAGTTGAATCGTCGAATCCCTCGCCGTCACTCATAAGAACTATGGCGCGATCGCTCTGCGTCGAATCGAGACTGAGCAGTGTCGTCGCCTGACGCAGCGCGCTTGAGAGCGAGCTGCCACCCTGACCAACGATCGTCGGATCGAGATTTTGCAGAAAGAGATCGAGCGCGCTGTTGTCCACCGTCATCGGCGTGAGGATGTAGCTCCGTCCCGCGAACGCGATGAGTCCGAATCTGTCGCCAGGTGAAAGATCGCGGAGACGGCTCACCGCCTCCTTCATCGCCACGAGGCGGCTCGGCTTCTCGTCCGTCGCCTGCATCGAGAGCGAAGCATCGAGAGCGAGGACGATATCCACCCCCGACGCTTTCACCATCGCCTGCTCGAGTCCCCATCGCGGCCCCGCGTACGCGATTCCGATCAGGAGCGCGGCGAGCCCGAGCCGGAACAGTCTCCCCCGCCCTTTGCTCGGAGTGAGCGACGGCGCGAGGCGGGCAGTCATCTCGGCTGTGCCGAGGCGCGCGAGGCGTGCGGCGCGGGCGCGAATGCCCGTCCTCACCAGCCACAGCGTGAGAAGCGGAAGAATCAGCGCCAGTGCGAGAGCGACCGGCCATTGGATGTATTTCAACATCGTCACGGGAGGGGCGCCTTCCACGCGACGAGGAGAAGCTCGCCGACAAGGGCGAGAATGCCGAGCGTGAGCGGCCAGCGGAAAAGCTCCGCGTAGCGCACCACCGTGCGTGATTGCACCGGCGCGCGCTCGAGCCTGTCTATCTGCTGATAAATGGACTGCAGTGCCGCAGCATCGCGGGCGCGGAAGTATTTCCCTCCGGACATCAGCGCAATGTCGCCCAGCATCACTTCATCGAGCTCGACCGGCTGCATCTGAAAGATCAAGCGACCGTCCGGGCCGCGTCCGATGGGAACGGGAGCGGATCCCTGGGTGCCGACACCAATCGTGTAGATCTTGATCCCGTACGCCGACGCCGCCTGTGCGGCAGTGCGCGGATCGACCGTTCCGCGATTGTTGATACCATCGGTGAGAAGAATCAGCACCTTCGATTTCCCCGGCGCGTCGCGGAGACGATTCGCCGCCGTCGCGAGAGCGGTTCCAATCGCCGTTCCGTCCTCGAGCTGCCCCGCCTGCAGATTGTCCACTGCCTGCATCACGACCGCATAGTCGGTAGTGAGCGGCACCTGCGTCAGCGCCTCGCCGGCAAACGCGACGATTCCTATCCTGTCGCTGCGGCGTCCGGCGATGAACGATTTCACCGTCGCCTTGGCAACCTGGATTCGATTCTGCGGCTGAAAGTCCTTCGCCAGCATCGAGCTCGAGAGATCGATCGCGAGCACGATGTTGATTCCCTGGCTCGTCAGGTTCTCGACCTTCGCGCCCGCGCGAGGGCGCGCAAGAGTGACGACGAGCAGCGCGAGCGCGAGATTCCGCAGCAGGAACATCGCGCGCGGAATCCAACTCCCCGATCGGGGGCCGCGCGCCAGAACCGATGCCTGCGAGAAGACGATTGAATCCGGACGTCTGCTCCTCCGCCACGCCCACCAGCCGGGAAGAAGCAGCAGCAGCCACAACGCCTGCGGCGTGTAGAAGATGATGGAACCGGGCCACTTCACGCGGCCTTCTCCAGCTTCGATTTTTTCTCGGCGGCTTCCGCCGCCAACTCGCGCGCCTCTACCGAGTCCACGATCGCGCGCGCCGCATCGCCCGCACTTCTTGCCTCGACCGGCGTCGTCGTCTCACGCGCGAACTTCACCAGGTCGGTGCGATCGAGCATTGCGGGCAGCGAGCGCTCCGCCTCGCTCTCCAGCTTGAGCTTCGGAAGAAGCTCACTCGTAGTGTACGACCGCCGCACTCCGGTGACTCGCGCGGCGAGATAGTCGCGCATCACATCCACCATTCCCGCGAGATGCATCGCCGGCTCACGCTCGGCAGGATGTTCGCGGGCGACGCGCGCAAATTCCGCCCTCGCACGCTGGTAGGGATCAAGCGGCATTGCCGCGCGTTGCCGGTAGCGGCGCCACAGCCACCATCCGAGCAACGCGAGCAGAAGGAGCACAAGCAGCGGAAGCCACTTTCTCCAATCGAACGACGTCAGTGCGATAACGTCGCGCGCAGGTTTCGGCTTCCGAAGAGTCGTGTCCCTGGGGAGTACCGATCGCACGAACAGACTGACCCCGGATATCGGCACGAGCTGCTGCCGGCCGCGGTATGTCACGACGACATCGGGAATATTGACCGTCTGCGCACCGACATCCCACGTCGCGAGGCGATAACCCGCGACGGCCGTGTCGCCCTGCATCGCAGTCACGCGCTTGCCGATCAGCTCTGCCGGATACGCCCCGGCCTTGTGCGCCGTATCCGGGCCCGCCGGAAACGCGAACTGAGCACCGTGCGGAGCGAGCACGCGAACGATCAGCGTGACGTGATCGCCGACGGTTACCGTGTCGCGATCCAGCGCAAACCCGAGCTGCACGGGAAACGGACCCTGCACGACGGCTGTTTGAAAAAAGAGCGCGACAAGGAGATTCATCATCTGCGCCGCGCCTGCGTTTCGCGCGAGCGAAAAAACTTGAGCAGCGGCTCGACGACGCCGGCATCGGTGTGTACCGGCACCTCGTCTATCGCCAGACGGCGAAGCAGATGCTTCCGTGTCGCGCGCTCTTCGGCGGTGTGAATCTCGTACGCAGCGCGAACCGCTTTGCTGCTCGTATCCACTTCGACCGTCTTTCCCGTCTCGGGATCGACAAAACGCGCAATGCCGAGATCGGGGAGATGCATCTCGCTCGGATCCTCGACGGTTACCGCGACAACGTCGTGGTGCTGTGCGAGAATCTTGAGCGGACGGTCTATCCCCGGCGCGAGGAAATCGGAGACGATGAATACGATCGCGTGCTGGCCGAGCATTCGCGCGAGGTAGTCAATCGCTCCGGCGAGATCGGTTCCCTTGCCCTTCGGCTCGAACGCGAGGAGATCGCGAATGATGCGGAGCACGTGACGCCGTCCCTTGCGGGGCGGAACGACGTGCTCGATGCGGTCGGTGAAGAGCAGAATGCCGACGCGGTCATTGTTCCGCACGGCGGACATCGCGAGGACGGCGGCGAGCTCGCTCGCCAGCTCGCTCTTGAACCGGTTCACCGTTCCGAACCGCTCCGAGCCGGAGAGGTCCACCATCAGCATCACGGTGAGCTCGCGCTCCTCGATGTACCGCTTCACAAAGGGACGGCGCATTCTCGCCGTGACGTTCCAGTCGATCGAGCGAACTTCGTCGCCGGGCTGGTACTCCCGCACTTCGGAGAACTCCATCCCCTGGCCTTTGAACACCGAGCGGTATTCACCCGTGAACAGAGAGTTCACGAGGCCGCGGGTTCTGAGCTCGATGAGCTTTACCTGCCGGAGAATCTCCGGCGGAACGCCGGCCGCCGCTTTACGGACCGGCGCTCTGGCGCTTTCTTCGCGCCGGCTGCGCCGCTTCCAGATCACGGAGCCGGAATCGCCTCCAGCACGCGTGAGACGATCGCGTCGGCGCTCACTTCCTCCGCCTCGGCTTCGTACGTGCGCAGCACCCGGTGGCGAAGCACGTCGGGCGCGATCGCCTTCACGTCGTCGGGAGTGACGAACGCGCGTCCGCGCAGAAACGCGTGGGCGCGTGATGCCTGCGCGAGCGAAAGAGTCGCGCGCGGGCTCGCTCCGAACTCGATCAGAGGCACGAGCTCTTTCAGTCCCGCCGCGGCGGGCTCGCGCGTTGCGTGGACGATGTCCACGATGTAGTCCACCAGCCGGTCGTCCATATACAGCTCGGCGATGCGGGCGCGCGCGGCGAGAATTGCTTCCGGTGTCGCGACGTGGCGAACCGGAATCTTCACGCCTCCCGCCATCCGGCGCAGCACTTCCTTCTCTTCGTCACGCGTCGGGTAGCCGACGTGGAGCTTGAGCATAAAGCGATCGACCTGTGCTTCGGGGAGCGGGTACGTCCCCTCCTGCTCGATCGGGTTCTGCGTCGCGAGGACGAGGAACGGCTCCTCGAGCTTGTAGGTCGTTCCTCCGATCGTCACCTGCTTTTCCTGCATCGCCTCGAGCAGCGCCGCCTGAACCTTCGCGGGCGCGCGGTTGATCTCGTCGGCGAGGATGATGTTCGCGAAGATCGGCCCCTTCTTGACGCTGAACTGGCCGCTCTGCTGATCGAACACCTGGGTGCCGACGACGTCGGCGGGCAGCAGATCGGGCGTGAACTGAATGCGCGAGAACGAAGTCGAGATCGTCTCGGCGAGCGTGCGAACGGTGAGCGTCTTCGCGAGGCCGGGCACGCCTTCCAGCAGCACGTGACCGCCGGTGAGGAGGCTG
>JBKJHG010000055.1:0-7417 GCA_046599115.1 Gemmatimonadaceae bacterium | reverse complement strand
CCGCCGCAATCCAGGCGAGGAGCACCAGGCCCGGCGACCCGAGCAGCTGCGACATCGGGGCGGCTTTAAAGAAGACGCCGGTTCCAATGACGGTGCCAACCACAAGCGCGATTGCGTCGCGCAAGGAAAGGGAACGCGCCAGCTCTCGGCGCGGCGACGGGCTACTCATTGAAAAAACTCAACAGAACGGGATGCAGTTGCCGTTCACGACTCGGTGATATCAGTATCCGCGCGGGTGTTAACCTGTATCGCCTGAGTCGGCGCCACCGGAGTTCTCTTCGACCGCGGGTACTCGTAGGTATCCGTCGAGATCCCCTCCTCCCGGTCGAGCTCCTTGTTCTCGCGCTCGATCTCCTCGCGCTCCGTGCGATAGTGATCGTACCACTCGCGCGTGACTTCACCGGCGAGCTTGGTGTTCCCGAGTCCGAATGCCAACGATACAGCGAGCGCGACGGCGCCGAACAGAATCGCAAATGCAGTCGTTACGATGTCGCTGGCTATCCCCAATTCCTGCAGCGCCATAAAGACGGCGAGCATTATGACTCCGCCCTTTCCTATACGCGCCAGCGTCGGTCCGCCGTGCAGTCCGCCCGCCGAGGCCATTATCAATCCGCCGACGAATCCGCCAAGCACGATGCCGACAATCATTATGACGATCGCGGCGATGACGCTCGGGATGTAGCTCACCAATTCGGAGAAGACGTTGGCGAGCGACTGCAGCCCAAGCGCGTTCGCCGCGACGAGCATCACCGCGAACATCACGAACCAGAACACGAGCGTCGCCGCGACGCGGGTCGGATTGACGTGCGATCCGGAGCGCAGCACCGCCTGCATCACTCCGCCGCGCTCGAGCAGCTCGTTGAGCTTGACGCGGCGCATCAACCTGTCGGTGGCTTTCTCGAGCAGGCGCGCGAGTAGGTAACCGGCGAAGAGAATCACCAGCGCGCCGAAAAGCGCCGGGATGTATCTGTAGATTTGGTCGAAGCTGTCCTGCAGTCTCTCGCCGAATCCGGCGGTCGTCGTGTCCATCGGGATCGCTCGCTCTGTATGGGGGCTCGCAGAAAAAGATACGGGGGGAGAGCTGATTTCGCTTCATTTCACCGCTAGACCGAAGCCGCTTCCGGTGGCAGCTTTTCAAGAGCGCCCCGGTCGGGCGCTCAATTCCCGTTCAGGAGACTGTTTGGTATGAGCTCATACGCCCCGGCGACGACGATCAAGTATTGCGATGGCTGCGGCGGGATAATGGCCCTCGAGACGGAGACCTGCCCGCACTGCCTCGCCGTTCAGAAAAGCGCCGGCGATCGAGGCGAAAGCGAAAAGCTGCGTCTCCCCGCATTCGTGCTTGCCCTCCTCTTCGGTGTCTTCGGTGCCCACCGTTTCTACGTTGGCAAGACCGGATCAGCCATCGTCCAGCTCTGCACACTCGGCGGGCTCGGCATATGGGCGCTGGTGGACACGATCATCATCGCCTCGGGCGGGTTCACCGATGGCGACGGAAGACTGATCAAGCGGTGGACCTGATCTTCAATCACAATGAATACGGAGCATTGAATGATTAGCCGGAACCTGCTTCTCGCCGTTGGTTAGTTCCGCGTTCCTCGCGCGATATCGAACACCGCGCTGCGCTTGCACTTTCCGCAAATGAGCCAATCGCGCTTGCGCGCGTAGCCCAATCCGAATGAGCCGCCGCCGATGTCGCGGTGGCTCATTTTCACATTGCATATCGGACAGCCGGGTTGCTCGCCCGCCGCGAGCGACTCGCGGATTAGCGCCAGCTCCTCGACGGAATACTGCGCAGCCGCGGAAGGCGAAAGGGACGGTGTCTCGTCGGGGTTCATATGGGATGACAATGAATAACTAGGGACTAGGGACTAGGGAATCAAAACAAGGCCGTCGCTCCATTTACTAGTTACTAGTTACTAGTTAATCAGCGATTCGAATCACAACCTTCCCAAATTGCGCCCCGCTCTTGAGTCGCGCAAACGCGTCCCGCCCTTTCTCGAGCGGGAATACGGAATCGATCGGTGGGAGCAACTTCCCTTCCCTCAGCTGCTCCGCGATAGCATCAAACTCGGCGTCGTTCCCCATCGTCGAGCCGAGTATGTCCCATTGGTTCCAGAAGAGGCGGCGCCCGTCGGTCTCGAGCGTCGGTCCGGAGCTGACACCGCACGTCACCAACCGTCCGCAACGCGCAAGCGCAGCGAGAGATTCCTTCCACGTCACCTGACCGACGCTGTCTATCACGACGTCCACGCCGCGCTTGTTGGTGCGGACGCGAATCTCCTTCCCGACCTCGACACTGCGGTTGTTGAGAATGTGGTCGGCGCCGAGGTTCTGCGCTCTTTCCAGTTTTTCATCGCTACCGGACGTAACCCAGACAATCGCGCCGATCTGTTTGCAAATCTGGAGAGCCGCAATCGCGACCCCTCCGCCAATCCCCTGGATGAGAACATTCTCGCCCTTCTGTACCTTGGCGCGGGTGTGAACCATCCGCCACGCGGTGAGAGTGGCGAGCGAGTAGGCCGCGGCCGTTTCCGCAGAAATGGAACCTGGAATCGTCCGCACATTTTTCGCGGGGACGACGATGTACTCGGCCATCGTACCTGAGATGTGCTCCCCGAGGAGCTTGAATTTCACGCAGCACGACTGCTCGCCGGCGCGGCAGAATTCGCAGGTGCCGTCGCTGAGGCCGGGGTTCACGATTACCGTATCGCCAACCTTCGAAGGCGATTTCGTGTTCGGCCCGATGGCGTCCACGGTTCCGGTGGCGTCGGCTCCCATCACCCAATTCGGCGTCACCTTCAGCCCGGGCAGTCCTGCAAGCACGAAAAGATCGAGGTGGTTGAGGGCGGCGGCGGTGACCCGCAGGCGGACCTCTCCCTCGCCGGGCTCCGGTACCGGGAGATCGGTGCGGTACTCGAGCTGGTCGAGTCCGCCGTTGGCGGAGATTGTTAGCGCTCGCACGGGGTCATCAGGACGTTATATTCAGGCGGTTACTACTATAGTAGTGGCGCCGGAGGCACGCGGTTAAGTTACCGACCACATCCGCTCCTCAACAATACTGAATGATCTCGATAAAAGTCCCACCTCTCGGTGAATCCATAGTCGAAGCTACCGTTTCCCGGTGGCTCAAGAACGAAGGCGACGCTGTCGCAGCCGGCGAGACGCTCGTCGAGCTCGACACCGACAAGATCACGGTCGAGGTTCCGGCGTTGAAAGCTGGCGTGCTCACGAAACAGAGTCACGCCGCCGGAGATGTCGTCAAAGTTGACGAAATACTTGGCGAGCTCGACGAGACGCAGGCGGGTTCTGGTGCGTCGTCGTCGGTAGCGGTTGGAGCTTCGGCCGCTGGCCCACGCGGCGCGGCGGCCGTTAGCGGCGCACCGGCCGCTCGGGATGCGGCCTCCGCCCCAACTGCTGCCTCCGCCGGCTCAACTCAGAAGTCCTCACCTGCGGCCCGCAACATCGCCGCTGAGAAAGGTGTCGATATTTCCAGCGTCGCTGGTACCGGTCGCGGTGGGGTCGTGAGCAAGCCGGATGTCATCGGCGCGATCGGTGGAGGCGCGGGCGGAAGCTCGCCCACGCCCGCTTCGACGTCGAGCTCCACAAAGAGTGCGCCGACTCCGACAAAAAGCATTCCGACGTACTCCGGCGGGAGCGCCGGTGCTGGTGACCGTGAGACGCGTGAGAAGATGACGACGCGCAGGAAGCGGATCGCCGAGAATCTTCTTCAGTCGCAGCACGCGACGGCGCACCTCACCACGTTCAACGAAGTGGATATGACGGGGCTCAACGGGCTCCGTGCCAAGTTCAAGGAAAAGGTGGAGAAGCAGTACGGTGTGAAGCTCACCTTCATGCCTTTCTTCGTGAAAGCGGCCTGCGTGGCGCTTCGTGATTTCCCGACAATCAACGCGCAGGTAGATGGCGACTCCATCATCTACAAGCATTACGTCAATATGGGAATCGCCGTCGCATCCGATCAGGGACTCGTCGTCCCCAACATCAAGGACGCCGACCGCAAGGGCACGCTCGAGCTATCGCAGGACATCTCGAATCTCGCCAAACGCGCCCGCGACACTAAGCTGACGATGGACGATCTCACCGGCGGCACCTTCACGATCACGAACGGCGGCGTCTTCGGCTCTCTCGTCTCCACTCCAATCATCAACTATCCGCAGGTCGGAATACTCGGCCTCCACAAAACGCAGGATCGCCCCGTTGCTCTCGACGGCCAGGTCGTCATCCGGCCGATGATGTATATCGCCCTCTCATACGACCATCGAATCGTGGAAGGACAGCAGGCGGTGCAATTCCTCGTGCGCGTGAAGGAGCTGATCGAGGATCCCGCCGCGATGCTGATCGAGTAGCAAATGCCTGATTGCGATGTCGCCATAATCGGCGGCGGGCCCGGCGGCTACGTCGCCGCAATCCGCGCCGCCCAGTTGGGCTTCAACACCGTTTGCGTCGAGATGGACAAGACGCTCGGCGGAACCTGCGTCAACGTGGGATGCATTCCGTCCAAGGCGCTCCTCACGTCTTCAGAGCATTTCGAGTTTTCGCGGCTTCACTCTGCGCAGCACGGGGTTAAGCTCGGCACGATCGAGCTCGATCTCCCGACGATGCTGAAGCGGAAGGACGATGTCGTCCTCGCCAACACCAAGGGCATCGAGTTCCTCTTCAAGAAGAACAAGATCACCTGGGCGAAGGGACGCGGCACTCTCAAGAAGGGAAACGTCGTCGAAGTCACCAGCGCCGATGGGAAAACCGAATCGTACAAGGCGAAGAATGTCATCATCGCCACCGGATCCGTCCCGGTAGAACTTCCCTTCCTCAAGTTCGACGAGGAGAGAGTTCTCTCCAACACCGGCGCGCTCAAGATTCCCGAAGTGCCGAAGCACCTCATCGTCATCGGCGGCGGCGTCATCGGTCTCGAGCTCGGTTCAGTTTGGCGAAGGCTCGGGGCGAAGGTCACCGTCGTCGAGCTCTTCCCGACGATCCTGCCCGGCAGCGATGAAGAGATCGTCAAGGAAGCCGACAAGATATTCCGCAAGCAGGGACTCGACATCCGCTCCGGGACGAAAGTCACCGGCGGCAAGCGCAACGGAAACAAGGTCACCATCGAGATAGAGAAGGACGGTGCCAAGGAGTCGCTCGAGGCGGATTACGTTCTCGTCTCCGTGGGCAGAAGGCCTTCGCTATCCGGAATCGACGCCGCTTCGCTCGGTCTCAACATCGGCAAGCGCGGCGAGATTTCCGTTGACGATCAGATGCGCACCAACATCCCCAACGTTTTCGCCATTGGCGACGCAGTCGGCGGAAAGCTCCTTGCGCACAAGGCGGAAGAAGAAGGGGTGGTTGCGGCCGAAGTGATTGCCGGCCACAAAGTTCATATGAATTACAGGTCGATGCCGTCCATCGTTTACACCTGGCCTGAGATCGCCAGCGTCGGGCTGGCGGAGCACGAGGTGAAGGCGGGCGGGAAGAAGTACAAGGTCGGCAAGTTCCCGTTCAGCGCAAATGGCCGCGCCCGCACGATGGCGGAGACACTCGGCTTCGTGAAGTTCATCGCCGACGAGGCGACCGACGAGCTGCTCGGCTGTCACATCATCGGCGCGAACGCGAGCGATCTGATCCAGGAAGTGGTGCTCGCGTTCGAATACCGCGGATCGTCGGAGGACATCGGCATCACGGTTCATTCGCATCCGACTCTCGGTGAAGCGGTGAAGGAAGCGGCTCTCGGGGTGCTGGGCCGCTCCATTCACATCTAGCTACTCGTCGCTGCCGAAACGCTCGCGATCGGCGACGTAGAGCTCGAGATAGCCGCACTCCTCGCACAGAAAAGGCATCACAACTAGTCCTTGCGCCGGATCCACCGTTCCAGTCTTGGCATCACCGGTAACATTGGTCAGCGCCTTGAAGTTGTCGGTGCGGGACATTCTCGTCTTCGTATGCGTGATGCAGTAGCGCTTTCCGTCGCGGATCGGCATTGGGCGGCCTCTTTGGGCGTGAAGTCACGTGTGGGTCGCTATAATATGGGATGGTGAGAGCATTTTGACGACCACAATCCGTCCGCTCGCCGCGAGGGATCGCGACGCAGTCCGCGTTATCCTCGAGAAGGCCGGCAACTTCACCGCCGACGAGATCGCAACTGCAATCGAATTGGTTGACGAGTGGCTCGAGCTCGGCGAAGGCAGCGGATATCTCACCTACGTTCTCGAGTCCACCAACGATCCCTTTCCGATCGTCGGATACGTCTGCTTCGGCGAGGCGCCGCTGACCACCGGCACATACGATCTCTATTGGATTGCCATTGACATCAAACACCATCGCGGCGGCCACGGAAAGAAGCTGATTGAGTTCACCGAACAGGAAATTGAGAAGCGAGGGGGACGAATGCTGCTGATCGAGACCTCCTCGCAGGAGACGTACGGCGGCACGATTCGCTTTTATGAGGGAACCGGTTACGAGATCGCCGCGCGCATCAAGGATTTTTACAAGTCCGGTGATGACAAGCTCATCTTCTGCAAGCGACTCTCACGTGCCGGCGCCCAGAGAGCCGAACTACGATGACATTCTCGCTCCCAATAACGTCATATTTGAGTCATCCCGGAGACCGGAGCGACGATGCCTGACCAAGCGCACGGCAAGATCTGCTATGTAGAAATTCCCGCTCTCGACATTTCAAAGTCGAGCTCGTTCTACACCAGCGTGTTCGAGTGGACAACGCGAACGCGTGGCGATGGAAGTCTCGCGTTCGATGACGCTACCGGACAGGTGAGCGGAACGTGGGTCACCGGTAGACACCCTTCCGATTCGCCCGGCCTGCTGATCTATATAATGGTGAACAGCGTCGAAGAGTCCCTCGAGGCTGTCATCGCCAGCGGTGGGTCGGTCGCGATGCCATCCACGACGATTGGCCCGATGGTCATCGCGCGGTTCCGCGATCCGTTCGGAAACGTCCTCGGACTCTATCAGGATCTTTGAGCCGGATGCACGGCGCGGCGTTTTCACTTGTTGCACTGTCTGCGGCGCTTACCATCGCCGATGCGCCGACCGTTGTATTCATCGGGGATTCGATCACCGAGTCGTGGCAGCCCCATTTCGCGGAGAGCTTTCCCGGCAGGCCTTATGTCGGGCGCGGAATCAGCGGACAAACGACGACGCAGATTCTTGCCCGCTTCCAACCCGACGTTGTCGCGCTCAACCCGCGCGTCGTGGTGATCCTCGCCGGTACGAATGATATCGCCGAGAATGGCGGGCCGGTGACGCTGGAGATGATAGAGAACAACATCGCGTTAATGTCTGACATAGCGCGCGAGCATCACATCGGAGTCGTGCTCTCATCGGTGCTGCCCGCGGCCGACTATCGCTGGCGCCAGGGCCTGCACCCCGCGCCGAAGATCATCGCGCTCAATCA
>JBKJHG010000111.1:0-32232 GCA_046599115.1 Gemmatimonadaceae bacterium | reverse complement strand
CTTTGCGTAGAGCGTAGTTGGTCTGAAACTGCAACGTACGCTCGTTGAGTCCGATGTCCGATGTCCGGTTCGGGAAGTCACCGGGTAGTAACTAAAGACTCCAGACTGTTAGAGCACAGCCTGGAGTCCCGTTCAGTGCAGTTGCCGTTGCCTTTAGAAGGCGACTGCCCCCTCTACCATAAATCCCTTGAACTGCCCGCCGTTCCGGATGTCGGTCGTCGGGAAGTCGTTGTACTTCTGGTTCACGAACTCCATCTTCGTCACGATGTTCGGCGTCATGAACCATCCGCCGCCGACCTCATAACGATTCACGCTGATGTCGTTCGTGATTCCCTTCAGCCGTCCGGAGACACGGTTGTAGCGGCCCGAGACGAAGAGCTTGTTGGCATCGAGGAAGCGATAAGTTGCCTCGCCGACGTACTGCTTTATCTCGCGATTGGACGTCTCAGTCGCCGCCCGCCCTCTCGCGCGCTCCAGATTTCCGAACAGCTCCAGCCCGTTGAACTTGATGAACGGGTTGATCACGAATGCGTGAATGCTGTTGCTGAGCCCCGGCTGGATCGCACCAGACCACGCCTGTGAGGTCTCCGACGAAGCGGTGTTCTCAAGAACATCGTAGTACCTCGAGCCGGCACGGTCGCCGCTGTAGAGCGTGTTGTTGACAGAGCTCGACGTGGCATAGCTGGATCCAGTGATTCTGACGCGAAGGTCGGAATTGATCTGCCGGTCGAATCCAATCTTGGTGATGTAGGCGGGCGATCTCTTGTCCGGGTTGGCGATCATTCCCCGGCTTTCTCCGCCAGTCGCGGAAACGAGAGCGAGGAAGCCGTTGGCGCGAACCATTGCTTCGCCGCCGACTTCGGTCGTGAACGCATCCATAATGTAGTTGCCGACGAGCGGGTTGCGCATCGAGTTGCCGTTGTCGGTGCGGCGGAAGTGCACATCGCCGTAAGACGTTTCGAAGTGTCCCGCCTTGATCGTGACGTACTTCATCAGATTGTTGAGCGGCGCATAATCGATCGGCGAAGCGTCAATGGAGAGATAGCCGTCCTTCACCCACGTTTCATTGTGGTGGCGGGCGGAGGTGTACATCGTCATCGCGACCCTGATGCCCGGCGCCAGCTGCGCGCTCAGATACAGGTTGGCGACGGCGTTGTTGAAGCCGTGCCCGATTCTGATCAGCTTGTTCGCGTCAACGCCGCTGACGAGTTTCGGTGAAGCGGTGTTGCTGTGGTTGAGTCCCTGGAACTGCTGCGTGAACGCGCCGCCCCAGAAGAGCTTGAACCCTTCGTACGGCGTGGCATCGACCTTCGGGTTCTCGAAGACGTTGATGCCGCGCTGATCCTCGTAGCGGAAGTTCTGCAGCGAGATCCGCGGAACCAGCGGCGACGCGGCGACAGCTGCTTCGGCGCTCTTCGACTGCGTTCCCACCGATTTGGTATCCGTCGGCGTAGTCGTGTTCTTCGTTTCGGTCTGTGCGCCCGCGGCGCCGGCGATTACGATGGTCGCGACGGCTGCGAGAGCGAGAACGAGATTCAGTTTCCTTTTCATATATTCTCCTGGTATGGCGTATGACTGAGTTGGTCCCGGATGTCCGACGGTCACCGTGTGGCGATCGTGGTCTCACCCGAGAGGTACGCGACTGCCGATGCGCTTGCCTTGATGTTGAATGTCACTACCACCTGATTGCCGACCCTCAGCGCGCCGAACATGAACTTGGGCGGCTTGATGCCGAAGTCAGTCATCAGCAGCGTGTACTTGCCCGTCGCCGTTGTGGTCCCGTCGGTGCCCCTCTGCGCCTTGATTGGCATCGCGATCGTCTTGTCCTTGCCGACGATCGTCAGAAGCCCTTCGGTGTTCGCCGCAAACGCGGTTTCCGTCGCCGAGCCCTGAACGAGCGAATAGGTGGAGAGCACGTACGTAATGGACGGATTCTCATTCGCCTTCAGCGTCTCGTACATGTTCTTGTCCATCTTCCCTTCTCCGCACTTCAGACTCTTAACCGGAATCACGACGCGGGTCGTCACGATCGGATGCGCGACTTCAGTCAGCTGCTTGATGCGGAAAGCAGGATCGACGTCGATGTAGGCTTCCATCTGGTCGGTCTTGCAGGTGAAGCCGTGCAGCGTCGAGGTGCCCTCGATGGTGAGGGTGCTCCCCGGCAGAAGCTGGAGGCGTGACGACTGCTGCGCGGCCAGCGGTGCGGACACCGCCGCTGCCGCGAGCATCGTTGCGAAGATCGAATTGAGTTTCATTTTGTTGCTCCCGTATGTGATTGGCGCTGTCCTATGGGAGAACGATACCGGCGCGATGTAAAGCGCTCTGTCGGTTACAACCCCAGACCTTGTGAGGTCTCGTCTGAATCTTCCGGGTGGTTTCCGTCCCGGCATCGCAGGAAAACCCCTACACTGTTAATCGCGCCACGCGCTGCCGCAGGGCTAACCCGCACAAAAAATCAGCGCTAGTCCGACTGCCCGCCTCACCAGATAGCCCGAAATTGCTTCCATCCTCGCGCACATCGCGCGCATCTATAGCAGTGGAGGCAGCGTGTTCGACATCATTATGGCTCCAACCGACGGGTCGGGGTTCGACCGCGAAGCGATCGCGGTAGCGACAAGGCTATCCAACGTTCCCGGCGCGCAGCTCAGGGTCGTACGCGTGCACTCCGCTCCCAAGGCATTCACGGGTCCCGATATGGTGGATTACCCGCGCGAAGCGATTGAACGCGAGCGCGAGTGGGAATCTTCGCAGCTCGGCGCGCTGGCCGCAGAATGCGCCTCCGCCACCCGCGCCAGCGTAAGCTCCTCGCTCCGCGAAGGTCCCGTCGCCGACGCTCTCGCCAGTTACGCCAAGGAACACCGCGTTGACCTCATCGTCATCTCCAGCCACGGCCGTGCCGGAATCGCACGCGCCGCCCTCGGCAGCGTAACTGACGCGCTGATCAGGAACACCAACATTCCCGTCCTCGTTGTGAAGCGCGCGCCGAGCTACCTCGCGGAGAAAGAGACGAGGCCGTTCCGGAAGATCCTTGTCCCTCTCGACGGCTCGAAGCTCGCCGAGGAAATAATCCCGCGGGTAATTGAGTTAGCGAAGAAGAACGTAGCCGAAGTGTTTCTCGTGCACGTCCTGATTCCCGTTACGTTTTCGCAGAAGAAGGCCGAGGGTTCCACGCTGCCGTGGTGGGAAAACGATGTGGACGTCGCACAGACATACCTCGGCGAGCAGGCGGAGCGGGTCCGCAGCGCCGGCGTGCCCGCGTCGATCGAGATCACGATGGGCGAGGACGCGGCCGACGGCATCACACGCTCGGCATCACGCCTGCGGGCGGACCTCATCGCGATTGCGACACGGGGACGGGGAGGGCTTTCGAGACTGATGCGAGGAAGCGTCGCCGACAAGGTGGTGCGCGCTTCGAGACAGTCGCTGCTGGTCTTCCACCCGGGGAAGACCAGCAGCGACCTTATCCGTCACACTACGGCAGCAGGTGGAGCGACGGCGACCACGAAGCGAGGCGCGCTCCGTTGACGTGAGTGATCTGCCGGTACTTGCCCGACTTCACATCCAATACCCAGATCTCTCGCGTGCCGCCGCGCGTGGAGGTGATTGCCATATGCCGCCCGTCGGGCGACCAGGACGGATCTTCATTTTCCTTGAATCGCGTCAGCTGCGTCATTGCGCCGCTCTTCAGGTTTATCATCCAAACCTGGAAATCTCCGTTTTGCTGCTCGTAGGCGACGGCGTCTCCCGTCGGCGACCAGTCGGGTCCGGTGCGATAACTCCGCTTTCCCTTTTTGAACGGCGTGAGAAGCTTCGCTCCCGTGCCGTCGGAGTTCATCACATAGATCTGCGGCGTCAGCGCCGGGCGCGGCGACATGAACACCATTTTCGTACCGTCGGGATTGAAACTCGGTGAGCTGTTCTCGTACTTCCCGTTGCTCAGGGGTTTCGGCTTGAATGTGCTGCCGAGCTCATACGTCACGATATCTGACGGCTTCTCGCCGCCCGTTCCGTATACCAGGCTTCGCCCATCGGGCGTATAAACCGGGGTGATGTTCAAGCCGCGCGGCGTCGCCGCGAGAAGTCGCACGGTTTCATCCGGCAGATCGACCTCTGCGATCTGGGTGCCGCTGTCGGTGAAATCCGAGTACACGATCGACTTCCCCTGTGGGTGCCACGCCGGCGACATCGCCGCCCCGGGAGTGCGGATGATCTCGTCCGCCGCGCCGTCGCTGTCCACCACGTGGAGATTCTTTCCCTGTACGTACGCGATGCGAGTCGCAGCGATTCCGCGCATTCCCGTCAACCACTTCTCGACCGAATCGCTGACGAGGTGAATGGCCAGACGCTGATCGCGCGACGAACGGAAATGGCGCGCCGAGTCAGCGGCGATGAGAAGCGGAAGCACCGAGTCACGGGCCACGGTGTCGTGCTTCGCCCGGGCGAAAATCACAATCCGGCGGGCCTCGATTTCCTTGACGATCGAATCGCGCGAAGCAGCGACGATCTTCGCCGCCGCCCTCTCCTTCGTGTTCTGTCTCTTCTTCGACGGCGCGGCGTTCAGTCGGAGGAGCGAATCGCGGGCGACGCTGTCACGCGCGATCTGCGCCGATTCACCGCTTGCCTTCGCCGCGAGATCGCGAGCCACGGAATCGCGGATGAAATCCGGGTGCGCCTCCGTAACCAGCGGGAGGAGAAAGTTGCCCGTCTCCTTGACGACTCCTGTCGCGCCGTTGCTGAGCGTGGCGGTCAGCCCCGCTGGAACACGCCTCAGACGGAGGATGTTCGCCGCCCTGGCCGGGCCGAGCAGTGACAGGTCTACCGCCTCCTGCCCGATCGGCGCGGCGCGCAGCGCCGTGGATGGGTCTATGAACGCGGTCGTTACCCTGTCGCCGTTCATAAGATCGCGCTGGACGATTGTCTTTATCGAATCGCCGGGAGTGGAGTCCACCGGGAGGACGAGGACGGAAACCGTCTTCGACGTTGCGGCGGGCGTGGAGCTTTTCTTCGCCGACTTTTTCGCCTGCGCGTTGGCGGAGCCGCCGATAACCACGAGGGCGAGCGAGGCGGCAATGGCGATTCTGCGACTCTTTGAATTCACTGGGGCTCTCGGTGGTTGGAGGCAGCAATCCGGCGCGTACATTATTACTGCCCTTTCACGGGAGGCGCAAATGGTCAGTGGCCAGGCGAATTTCTAGGTTGTCGTTGCAGTTACCTGTTGAGATGGAACTCGAACGGCAACTGCACCAACTGCTGCACCTTCTGCCCCCCAACGCGCGCGGCCGAAAATCTCATCTGCGGGAGCGCCGCTTTCACCGCTGCGGTGAATGCAGCATTGCTCGACTGGAGAATCTTCACCGTTCCCGGCTCCACACGTCCGCTCTCGTTGACGACGAACTGAACCATCACCTCGCCCTCGATCCCTGATGAGCGAAGCCCCTCCGGATAGACGGGGCTCGGCCCGCCAATTTTTTCGGCCGGGGATTCCACCTCGAACTCCTTGAAGACCTTGTTCGCGTCGATGCCAGCGTCAGTTCCCTTCGAGCTCGCGTCGCCGGTTCCACCCGCCACGCCGCTGCCCGTTCCACCGGCGACTCCCTTGCCCGTGAAGTCGGACGCGTCGGTTACCTTCGCGCTGAGGTCGATCTTCGGAAGATTCACCGAGATGTTGACCGGCGGCTGAAGAACCTGGAATCCCTTCGGAGGCGCGATCGGCACTTCCTTGGGAAGACGCGGCACGCTCACGACCTTCGGAGCAACGGCCTTCTTCACCTTGGGCTTCGGCGGCTCCGGCTTTTTCTCCTCGGGCGGCGGCGGGTCCTTTTTCTTCATTTCGACGTATGAGACCTTCTCCGCCTTGCTCTTCTCGTGCTTGACGCCCGCGCGCGCCGTGGCGAACACGACAAGAACCACAATTGCAGAATGCAGAACAATGCTGAAAAGCGTCCCCGAAAATGACTTCTTTTTCGTCCGCTTCGATTCCAGAAGTTTGCCCATCATTTGTTGGCCCCTTGGCGTCGCATACCCCCTCTATAAGAGCAAGGGTTCTGCCACTTTTTCTGGCACGAAAACACAAAAAAACCGCCCCTTTTTAAGGAGGCGGTTTTCTCACAATCGGACGGCCATACGGAAGCATCCTAGTCCCTAGTCCCTGGTCCCTTTCTACTTCTTCTTGCTTCTTACCGTGCGGCATACCGCCGCCCAAACCTTCTCTCCATCGGATCCCTTCCTCGGCGGGTCCCACGACATCGCCGCAACCTCGGACGCCCCGAGCTCCTCCGGCGCCTTCACCACATTGCCGGCCTTGTCGAACAGCGCCGTGTTCACGCGCTTCATCACTACCGGCGCGCACTTGAGATTCGCCTTCTCGATGAGCCGCGTGTACGACTGCTTGTTCTCGAGGATTCGCGGGGTCGCATAGTCCCATCGCGTCCAAACCGAATACGATCCGTCGGCGTTCTTGATAATGGATTCGGTGTCGAGCGCAACCGTCAACGCGGCGGCTGAATGAACCGTCTTCCATTTCGGCTTCGCTTGGGCAGCTGCCGGAATCAGAGCCAGCAGCACCGGCAGATATCTTCCAACTTTCGAAACACTCATCTCATCTCCTCGTTAACGCGCTGACAAGCGCTGTATTGGATCGATCTCGGGTGGAGCGGAGTAAACATAGCCATTGTCGTGCCGCCATCCGCTGCTAACCCGTACCCTCGCAACGACAGGTGTTCCCGTTCTTTCCACCGGGCGCGCATCGGATTACAATGTTAAGACGATGTCAACCAACGGCCGCAAGCATCGCAATTCCACCTCGCTCTCCCGCGCGCTCAATTCGCTGAGGCGCATCGTCCGCGCCGGCCGGGGAGCGACGCAGGCCGTCGAGGCGCGCTACGGAATCAGCTCCGCGCAGCTCTACATTCTGCAGGCGCTCGCCGAAACACCCGGGATGTCGATCAAGGATGTGGTCGCGTTGACGCTCACCACGAATAGCAGCGTGTCCGAAGTGGTCGCTCGCCTGGTGAACTCGGAGCTCGTCGTCCGCGAGGTCGCACCGGACGATCGTCGCCGCAAGGTGCTCACGCTCACCGAGGCCGGCCGCGAGATCGTGCGGCATTCGCCGCGCACGATTCAACAGACTCTTGTCGAAGGGTTCCACCGCATATCGACGAAGGATCAGCACGCCCTGGCGAATTCTCTCGAGAAGTGGTGCGAGCTGTCCGGATTCGGCGACGTTCCGGCGACGATGATGTTCGACCCCCCCTCTACGGCGGAGTCTCCGCCGAAGCAGTGACGTCTCGCGACAACGCGCGCATCTCCGCCGCATTGATCGTTCGGAATACTGTCATTATCGCCGCCAGCACCGGCACCGCGAGCAGCAATCCGAGAAAGCCGAACAGCACCGACATCAGAGCCTGAATCCCGAGCGTGAGCGCCGGCGGGATGTCCACGCCTGCTTTCATCAGCACCGGCACGAGCAGGTGATTCTCAACCAGCTGGATGATGACATACCCGATCAGAATTACCAGCGCCTTGTGCGGCGAATCAATGAACCCCATCGCCACCGCCGGAATCGCGGCGAAGATCGACCCCACGATGGGAATGAACTTGAGCAGGCCGGCCAGGATCCCCAGCGGCAGCGCCGCTTTGACGTGAATGGCGAATAGGAAGATCGTCGTCACTCCTCCGATCACCACCATTGCGATCAGCTGCATCGTCAGCCACGCACGCAGCGTATCGCCGACTCTTCGCAGCGTGAGCGCCGCGTGAGGCCGCTTCTCGCTCGGTACCAGCTCCAGGAGCAATCCGCGATAGAGCTCCGGATCCGCGCCGATGTACGCGGCGACGAACAGCACCAGCAGCAGCCCGCCCCCGAGCGCGAATGTCGAGCGCAGTACTCCGAGAAATGAGTGCTGCGCGCTGGTCACCTGATGGGTTATCTCGCGGCGGAGATTGCTTCCCTTGACGACTACGCGCGCGCGCGCGGCGCTGTCTCCCTGAAGTGAAACGTTCGTCGTTGACACGGTCGCACTATAGGTCACCGCGGCCTGCTCCGGCTCCGCGATCGAATCTTCATAAGCGCTGTCGGTCACCGGCGCGACGCGGGCGCTGTCGGTCGCCTCGCCCGGGGTGAGGAGCAGCGCCGCAAGTCCATTGGCGTGAACACCAAGCCAGGCGTCAAATTTGTCCATCGCTTCCGGCAGGCGCTGCTTGAGCTCCGTTGACTGCGAGCGGAGGATCGGCGCCATAAACACGCCGCCCGCGGTGAGCAGCGCGATGAACACAACCAGAATCAGCGAGACGCTGATGCCGCGCCGGATGCCACGCTTCTCGAACCTGTCAGCGGCCGATGACAGCGGGAGACCGAACAGCACGCCGAGAAAGAGAAGGAAGAAAACCGGGTGCGCCGCCCAGATGAGACGGAGCAGCAGAAACGCCGCGGTCGCGAGCGCGAGTATGCGCACGACGTCGCGCGTGCTGATGGTGATCTTTTTCGGCGACGCAGCTCCGTCGTCAGGCGCGCGATCTTCCGTCACGTGTATGCGATCCCCTACTGCAGGAGGATCGCCTCCCGCTTGCGGAGAGTTCCGTAACATTCGCACGCCGCATTCTCGAGTCCGGCGCGGTCAACGATCCTGATCGTGCCGCGACCGTGTCCGATGAGACCCCGGCTCTCCAGAATCCCGACCGCCACAGTGACGCCCGGTCGCCGCACTGCCAGCATCTCGGCGAGAAACTCCTGGGTCAGACTGAACTCGTCTCTGCCGACGCGGTCGTGTGACGTGATCAGCCACTTCGCGCACCTCTTCTCGATAACGTGGAGGCGGTTGCACGCGGCGGACTGCGCAACGGATTCGAACAGGAATTGCGCGTGCCGGTGGAGAAGCCGCTGCATTTCCGGCGCCCGCTCGAGGCAGCGGCGGAAATCGGCAACCGTCATCCGTTTCAGATCACCGCTTATCTGGCAGATGCCGCGCAGCGCGGTGCTCTTCAGGCCGTGAAAGATCGGCATTCCGACAAACCCTTCCTTCCCGGTCGTGAGTGCTTCGATGACGCCGCCGCCGCGAAGAACCGTAACGAGCGAGATCACAGCATCCTGCGGGAAGTACACGTAGTCAATCGTCTGATCGGGCTCGAACAGCAACGCCTTAGCCTTGAGATGAATGGGCTCCAGCGATTGATCGAACGCCTCCCGCTCTGACGCAGGCAGCTGCAGCAGCAGCTTGTTCGCTTCAATTGTGGAGACCGATTCGTTGATCGCCAATTCTCAAGCTCCGTTCAGGAAACGACAATTGCACGCTTCGACCGGCAAACATACCGAAACTCGGCGCTCCCGGAACGCTGAGCCGACATTCATTAAACCGCGCCGGGCGCAGGCCCCAAAGGCAACATCGGTGCCCGCCCCCGGACGCGGTTACTGCCGCCCCGCCCCGGCGGTAGCATTTACCTCAACGGAGGATTGATGACTGAGCGTATACCGCTGGTGTAATGATCGCATTCGCGTCTGTCGCGCTGTTAACAGTCGCCTGCGGATTCTGTCACGTCATCGGCGCGTACGAAAAGGAAGACAAGGAAGAGAAGCAGAGCGCCGGGGGAGCAATAACCTCTACTTCCAAGGCAACTGCAACTGCCAAAGCAACGGCAAATGAACGGGACTCCAGACTGTAGACTCGTAGTCACCAGTCGGTAGTCAACAACTCGGTGACTGCTCCTGCCGCCATCGGAGGTCGTACTAGCGTGAAATCCTGAGAGACTCCAGACTGTCAGACTACAGTCTGGAGTCCCGTTCATTTTGCCTTTGCAGTTTCCGTTGCTTTTGCAGTTCCCGTCGCCCTTGCTGCCTCCGTCGACCCCTGCTCCCCGAATGGCCCGCATTTCGCCTACAAACCGGTTACCCGCCGACCTCTTCGGCCTAACCGGTAGAGCCAGAAATGAGATCGTCCCTCCCGAACTATTCGTTCGTCGCCGCAATCCTCGGCGCTCTCGCTATCTCCGCCTGCAGCAAGAGCTCACCTAGCACCGACGGCCCCGCCGTCAGCCAGAGTTGGGCTCCCGATAAGCTCACCTCGGTCAAAGGGATTCCAACCGCCAACATCGAGGCGGCGATCAAAACGAGACTCGACGGCGCCCGCCCTCCGCAGATTGCCGAGGACGTCTGGGGTCACACACGCCGCATCTACAAGCTGTACGGCGGCAACGCGCTATGGCTGACTTCGGCCGGTCTCCATAAGACCCGCCCGCTCGCCCTGATGAATGCCATTCTCAACGCCGAGAACGACGCGCTGAGAATCGACAACTATCCGATCGGCGAGCTCGCCAGCTCCGTCGCGGCCGTCAAGCAGGCCGAGCATCCGACTGCGGATCAGCTTGCCGAGGCGGACGTGACGCTGACCTCCGCGTACGCGCAGCTAGGCGAGGATTATCTCACCGGCCAGGTAGATCCGAAAAAGATGTCGCAGAACTGGCACATCGATCCGCAGGAAGAGAATGTGGACAGCGCGCTCGTTCGCGGGCTTCGCGTTGACGCGCTCGACCAGTCCATCGCCACGATGCGCCCCGCCGATTCCGATTACGTTGGCCTTGTGCGCTCACTCAATCAGTACCGCACGCTCGCATCGAAGGGCGGCTGGCAGCCCGTGCCCGCCGGCAAAGCTGTGAAGCCCGGCGCAACCGACAATCCGGCGCGACTGACCGCATTGCGAAACCGCCTCGCTGCCGAGGGGATGATCGCACCGCGCGATTCGAGCGCGGCTGCGAATGCTTCCGTGTTCGATCGCGGGCTTGCCTCGACCCTCGCGCAGTGGCAAGCGCGCCACGGACTCGCCGTGGACAGCGTGCTCGACGAGCCGACGATGACCGCGCTCAATCTCTCTACCACCTACCGAATGGGACAGATCGCCGCGAATCTAGAGAGGATGCGCTGGCTCCCGCGCACCCTTGGCTCGCGCTACATCTTCGTGAACGTGCCGGAATTCAAGCTCGAAGCGCACGACTCGGGGAAGACCTCGCTGGAGATGAAGGTCATCGTCGGCAAGGATTACGAGGACAAAGCAACGCCGGTGTTCAGCGACTCGATGGAGACCGTGGTCTTCCGCCCGTACTGGCTCGTCACGCCCGACATCGCTGCGAAAGAAGTTTTCCCGAAAGGCCCCGCATTTCTCGCCGCCGAAAATATGGAGACCTACCAGGAGCACGGAGTCACGCGCGTCCGTCAGCGGCCCGGGGGGAAGAACTCACTCGGCCTTGTAAAGTTCCTCTTTCCGAATGACTTCAATATCTACCTGCACGACACGCCGAATCACGAGCTGTTCAGCAAGGATGTCCGCGCTTTCAGCCACGGCTGCATTCGCGTAGAGAAGCCAGACGAACTCGCGTCGTGGGTCCTCGGCTGGCCGGTAGATCAAGTGCAGCAACAGGAGCACGGGCAGGACGATCACTCTGTGAAGCTGCCGAAGAAGCTCCCCGTTTACATTGCCTACTTCACGACATATATGCAGGACGGACAGCTGTGGTTTGGCAACGACCTGTACGATCGCGACGATCAGCTCGTCGCCGCGACGTGGAAGGCAGCGGCGCCAAGCGCGCAGACGACAGCGGCGATCCAGGCCCTGAGACGGATCGCAGCCGCGACCTGACGTTTTCGCAGCTTTCACGATGCTAACAACGCACGGTCTTAGTGTCCGTGCAGTATTTTGATGATGTTCGCCCGAATCCGATGCCCCAGGAGGCCTCAGTGAGATTATCGACACGTTTCAACATCAGCACTATCGCGATCGCCGCACTCGTCTTTTCCGCCACCGCGGTTTCAGCGCAAACCGCCGCCGCCATATGTAAGGATGGAACTACTTCCTCAGCAACCGGCCGAGGCGCCTGCTCCGGCCACGGCGGAGTAAATAGATCGGCGACCAAAGTCGCCGCCAAGGCAGTGAAGTCCGAAGCGAAAGCGGCGAAAGCGATCGCCAAGAAAACCGCCGGCACCCGGGTTTCGAGCGTCTGCTCCGATGGCACGACATCGAACGCTTCCGGCCGCGGCGCCTGTTCCGGTCACGGTGGAGTGAAGGGCGCGGAAGTAACTTCGAAGGCGACCGGGAAGGCGCTTCCGATACCCGCCACGGCGAACCCGCCGAAGGCTTCCAGGACGGTCTCGCCGACGCCGCGCGCATCGGCTCGCGCCGTTAAACGCGCGAATTCGAACTCGGCAGTCGCCGGCAATGGCAGCGCTGAGGACAACAACCCGCAGGGCGCCGTAGCCCAGTGCAAGGACGGACTCTATTCGCACTCGGCCAACCATCAGGGCGCGTGCGGGCACCACGGCGGCGTAGCTCGCTGGATGTAATGGTCACTGACTTTTGATTTTCCCAGGAGCCCGGGTCGACTCGCCCGGGCTCTTGGCATTCTAATGGCAGTGAAATCCAATAAACAATGAACATCGTCATTTACGCCGGCATCGCCTTGATGGCGGTCGTCATCACGGTCATCGTGCTCATCGGCGTCCTCGACGTCGTGCGCGGAACGCCCGTCCGTGACGTCATTGCCGATGAGAGAGGTGGCAAGCCTCCGGCGGTGAAAGATCCGTTCTTTCCCGACGCGATGCAGCTACTGACGGGGGCTTGTCTCCACGGCGGCCACGACGTCGAGATCTTTATGGACGGGGATGAGACCTACCCGCGGTTGTGGAGTGATCTGCGGGCAGCGAAATCGTGCATCACGCTTCAGCTCTACTTCTGTAACGCCGGCCGAATGGCGAATGAGCTTCAGTCCATCCTGCTCGAAAGAGCACGCGCCGGAGTGGAGGTTCATTTCCTGTATGACTCGTTCGGGACGACGCTGAAGAAGGAATATTTCGACACCCTCCGCGCCGGCGGCGTCCACGCCGAGAAGTTTCGGCCCTTCAGCTGGCGGACGATGCAGAAGGCTCAGCATCGTGCCCACATCCGCGTCATCGTGATTGACGGAGAAATCGGATACACCGGAGGCTTCGGCATCGACGATAAGTGGTACGGTAACGGAAGAACGAAGGACGAGTGGCGCGATACGAACGTTCGCTTCATCGGGCCGGCCGTGCGGCAGCTGCAGGCCACTTTCGTCGTCTGCTGGGCGGAGACGACCGGGCATCTGCTCACTGGGCCGCTTTTATTCCCCCCGGTGGAGAATGCAATCGACGACAAGACTGCCACCGGTGGAATAACCGCCGGGCTCCTCCACGCGTCACCGACAATCGGCAGCACCTCGGCGGAACGTTTCTTCGCACTCTCGATCGCCGGCTCCCGCGAGAAACTGTACCTCAGCAACTCCTACTTCGTCCCCGATCTCGCCTTTCGCAATCTCCTTTGCACCGCCGCCAAGCGCGGGGTAGATGTGCGCATCCTCACCGTCAGCAAGACGACTGATGTGAAGAGCACCTGGTACGCCGGGCGCGCGCGCTACGAGGCGATGCTGAGCGCAGGGGTGCGGATATTCGAGTACCAGCCGGTGATGATGCACGCGAAGACGATCACCATTGACGGGCTCTGGTCTTCCTGCGGTTCGATGAATGCCGACAACCGCTCGATGTCGTTCAACGACGAATCGAATCTCATAATATTGGACGCGGGGATCGCGGCGAAAATGGAGAAGCTGTTCGTGGCCGACCTGGATTTCTCGGAGGAGATCCATCTCGCCGAGTTCAAGAAGCGTGGAACGCTGGAGCGATTGAAGGAGCGCGCCTGCCATATGGTGTGGCGGGTACTCTAGGACTACTAACTGCAACGGCAAATGCAAATGCAAATGCAGAAGAACGGGACGCCAGTCTGTAGACTACTAGTCAGCAGTCGTTAGATACTGCTCGGTGACTTCACGAGTGCGCTTCGGGCAGTGAATCCGACGAAGGTACGAAGTCCGATAGCGGCAAGAGAAGTCACCGAGTTGTTGACTACTGTCTGACAGACTGGAAGACTACAGTCTGGCGTCCAGTTCTTTTGCCGTTGCAGTTGCCAGTCGCATTTGCCGCCCACCATTCGCAGAAAAAACCATTATGCCCAGCCCTCACCAACTTCCCCCCGCCGCCAACGCCGGCACCCTTGCTCTCGGTGACTTCACCGTCAACCGGATGGCGTACGGCTCGATGCGCATCACAGGCGAGGGAACCTTCGGCCCTCCCGCCGATCCAGCCGAGTGCATTCGCGTGCTGCGCCGTGCCGTCGAGCTCGGTGTCAACTTCATCGATACCGCCGATTCCTACGGGCCGGATGTTTCGGAGGAGCTGATCGCGAAAGCGCTGCACCCGTATCCTGACGGATTGGTGATAGGAACCAAGGGAGGATTCACGCGCCCCGGTCCCGACGACTGGCAGCTGGACTGCAATCCCGTGCGCCTGCGAAAGCAGCTCGAAAGATCTCTTCGCAATCTGAAGGTGGAGCGCATTGATCTCTGGCAGCTTCATCGCATCGACACGAAGTATCCCGCAGAGGCGCAGTTCAGCCTTCTCGCCGATTTCATTCGCGAAGGTAAGGTAAAGCACGTCGGACTGTCGGAGGTCGGCGTCAATGACATCAAGGCAGCAAGGAAGATCGTGCCGATCGTTTCAGTTCAGAACCGCTACAACATCGCCGATCGCGATTGGGAAGAGGTCGTGGACTACTGCCAGGAGGAGAAGATCGCTTTCATCCCCTGGTATCCGCTGGGCGCCGGGATGCGTGCGAAGTCAGCAGCCGCCACGGAAAAAAAGATTGACGCCGTTGCGAAAAAGCTCGGCGCCACGAAGATGCAGGTCGCACTGGCGTGGCTGCTCCGACGCTCGCCCGTGATGCTCCCGATTCCCGGAACGTCGAAGGTCGCGCACCTCGAGGAGAATGTCAAAGCGGCGGCGTTGGAACTATCGGAGCAGGATTTGAAAGAGCTTGCCTGACGACGAACTGCAACCCAGAAATACACGGGAAGGAGTTAGCAGAGGAGCATAGTATTGAGGCGCTAGATAAAAACGATATCTAGCACCTCGCGGCTATGCATCTCTGACCGCTCTCACCCGTGTATCTCTGGGTTGCAGTTATCAGTTGCAGTTAAGACCGAGCCAGCTCCCCGAGCCGAGCCGTCAGCGCGATCATCGCCTCGGTATCGCGCTGGCAGTACGCAAGTAAATCGGCTTCCAGCTTCGCGCGCTCTTCGGCGCCAAGCGAGTTTTGCCGGTACAGCATCATCATCAAATGAGCTGAGGCCGATTCACCTTCCGCGATCGCCAGTCCCTCGTAGGTGAGCTCCGGAACGAGTGCCGGAAGCACCCGCTTCAGGCTGAACGAGCCGCGAAATTCCCGGTGATAAAGGTTGTCTCTTACAATCGGCAGCAGGTCCACGAGGCGCTCGGCGATTTCACGCAGCCGCGGCGCGATTTCTGGGCACACTTCCGCGACGGACAGCATGCACCGCTTCTCGAAGCCGGCGTTGTACGCGGTAACAGTCTCGGCCCCGGCGCACGCTTCGACGATCGCAGGCCCTATTCCGATTCGCGGATCGCTCGTGTCCTTGGCGATCCACGAAAAGTGACGCGCGCTCCCGGAAGCGCTCACCACGTGCGCGCTCATCTGCACGGGAATGTTGTCGTACGGCCGGCACCCATCCCATCGTGGAATCGCGAACATCACCGTCTCGAAGTCTATGTGCACGACAGGCGGGACGATCGCCGAGAGCGCGTCAACGAGCGCGCTGGTATCCACGAGGATCTCTCCCTCGCGCAAGCAGCGCCGCTGGCGCGCCGGTATCGCGCCGAGCTGGAGCTCATCGGGCAGATCCTGAATTCGTGAGACCCCTCTCTTCTCGAATTCGACGGCTTTGTCTTTGTTCAGCCGGTAGAGATACCGAATATGGTCCGCGTCCACCGCCGGCCAGCAGCGGGCGATGAATGCGCACTCCCGCGGCTGTGTGCATCGGCTGCCGAGCTCGGCGGCCGGAAGACTCTTTCCCTTGGCAACGGGGACCAGATGCTGAAGCGCGTGCTCGATCTCGGGAAGCTTCGCCTCGACCCGTGTCGTAACGTCTTCGCGGACGAAAAGATTCGAAAGATCGGGATACTTGCATTCGCGATTCAGGTGCATCAGCTCGAAGCGGACTATCGGCACGCCCGCCTCGCGCATCACCACCGCCTGCAACCCGAGATCGTAGATGTGCTCCTCGGTGACGGATGTGCCCTGCTTCACCTCGATGAGAGTGAATCCATCATTGCCGCGTACGAGAATGTCGGCAAAAATCATCGTGTCGTGCGCCACGAATCCTGCTTCGTAAATGACGGACACTTCGGGATCGCCCACCGCTTCGCGGCTCTGCGCGAAGCTGGTGACGAAGTTTCCCTTATCGCGCCTGATGAGAACGCCGCCCGGAAACTGTTTTCGGGCCAGCTCGCCGACCTCGTTTCCGTGATCGAAGAGAAGCTGTGTCGGGAGATCGATCTTCATCTCCTCACAGCGCTTATCGTTGATCTCCCACCACATTCTCCTGTCGCAGTGCATTCCGGAGAGGAAGGTGGACTTCTTGAGGGTGTGTTTGAACGTTGGCTGCCACATCAGAGCGGGACTCACTGCGAGAAAGGGTGATACTGAAACACTCACCAGCGGCGAGGGGCAGTCAAGCGGGGAGAACAGCCAGGGGAGCGGGGATCGTCAGCGAGGGGCAACAAAAAGCCGGCCCAAATGGGCCGGCTCGATGCCACGCGCTCAGGAGGCTACTACGGAAGTATGATGGTCGTATTGCTGGTCGTGCTTCCAGATGTGACTACTACTCCCTGAATTATTGCCGCTTTATTCGTTGACGTTGCCGGAGGCGTCGCGCGAATCGCGTACGTACCCGCGGCAAGAAACGCGGCGGTAAAGTTACCCGACGCATCCGTCTTCGTCGCCTCGATCAGCTTGGCGGCTGTCGTATCGGTCAACGCCGTCCCGTTGGCGAGCACCTCGACTGTTGCGCCCACGACCGCTGCGCCAGTCGCGCTTCCCGCCTTCACTGATCCACTGATCGCGCCCGTGATGTCACGCGCGGTCGCTCTGATCACCGGCTTGAAGAGCAACCCATTCTGCGAGATCGAATTGCCGCGCATTACGAAACTTCGTCCAAGATTGAAGTCAAGAACCATCACCGTTCCATTCGTGGTGACGTTGATAGGAGCGTCGAGGACGATCTTCACTCCGCTACGGCCGGCGCTCGGGAACTTGATTCCGGGGTTGCTGGTGCCCGTGAGTACTGTGCCATTCTTGAGCGTGATACTGGATTTGTCGGTGTCGAGAATGAGTCGGAAGCCCCGATAGTTCCCTGTCGGCAGCGTTTGCTGCCCGAGATTCGTCGTCGTGCCGTTCTGCAGATCGAGCAGGTTGAAGGCCTTGTTCGGCGTGGCGATTGTCACCCAGCCATTCGCGGGGTTTGCGTTGCCGCCGTTCGAATCGTCGTTCTTGCCGGATTCGGCGTCCGACGAGTCGGTATCGGCCGTCTTTGCGTCGATGCGCACGACCCAAAGATCTGCCCGCGCCACTGAATCGAAGCTGAAAGGCGCGTCGGTGAGCTGAATCGTTAGCGAGCCGTTGCCGGGCGCGACTGAATCGCCTCCGCAAGCGAGGGCCCCAAGGAGAATGGCGGCGCCGGCGAGCGGCGTGGAACGGGATATGAGTGACTTGAGAGTGCTTAACATTTTTTGCTGCCTCAGGGTGAAGTATGGCGAGCCGTTAGACTGCCGCTGCCGCTAACACTAGGAAGAGTCGTGCCCGGTTGATTGACTGCCGCGATTCACCGGATCGTCACATTTAGGTCTCGCGTGGCCCGCAGCTACGTCTTAGGCAGTCCACCGCTCCGCTTATAAAGTTCCAGCGCGACGTCCTCGAGGCCGGATCCGAGCGGCTTGAGCGCGACCGCGATGTGATAGATCAAATCCGCCGCCTCTTCCGTCGCCCGCTGTCGATCTTCGTCGGCGCAGGCGGCGACGAGCTCCGCGCTTTCCTCTCCGATCTTCTTCAGCCTCAGGTTCCGGTCATCGAGCAGCTTTCTCGTGTAGCTCGGCTTTCCGTCATCGCCTGACGTTGTCCCGCCGGACGCCGCGCGCAGTGCGACCGTCGCCGCCAGATCCGCGAACGCGTTAACCCCGGCGTCGCCGCCAAAGCACGAAATCTCTCCGGAATGACACGCCGGCCCGGCGCTGATGACTCGAGCGAGGATCGTATCATTGTCGCAGTCCGCGGAGAGCGACACGACCCTTTGCACATTTCCGCTCGTCGCTCCCTTGTGCCACAGCCCGCGCGTGCGCGAGCGGTAGTGCATCTCTCCGGTGCGCAGCGTGTGTTCGAGCGCCTCCCGGTCGGCGTGCGCGACCATCAGCACGCGCCCCGTCACCGCGTCCTGGGCGACGACCACCACCGTCCCGCGCTCTTTGTCGTATCTCAGCCCGTCGAGGTCGAGCGTCACATTCACGATTTGCTCCCGCTCATTATCCCAAGCACCTGCTGTGACAGGTTGCCATTCGTTGCGATCGCGTCTCCGCCGAACGGTGTCGCGTTCCCCTTCCAGTCCGTGAGCGTTCCGCCGGCTTCCGTGATTATCGGCATCAGCGCGGCGGCATCCCACGCCGCCACGGCATCGTCAACCATTACGTCGGCGCGCCCCGTCGCAACGAGTATGTAGCCATAGCAATCACCCCACGTGCGCATTCCGCCGGCGGCGTTCTGCAGCGTGAGCCAGCGCGCGCGCCGGCCTTCATCGCGCAGGAAGCGCGCATCCGTCGTCAGCAGCGTCGCCTTGCTCAGATCGGACTGGCTGGACACACTGCAGCGCGAGCCGTTGAACCAGCAGCCTTCGCCGGGCGCCGCAGCGATCTCTTCGCTCAACACGGGGCAGCATACCGCTCCGGCGATCACGTCATCGCCCTCGGCGACGGCGACTATCGTCCCCCAAAATGGAACACCACGAAGGAATGTGTACGTGCCGTCGATTGGATCAATAATCCAACGCCGCTTCGCTCCTTCGCGCACAGTCGGGAATTCCTCGCCGACGATACCGTCATCGGGAAACCTCGCTTCGATCCACGCGCGTGCCGCTTTCTCCGCTTCGAGATCGGCGACACTCACCGGAGTACCGTCCCCTTTCACCATCTGCTCCGGATCACGCTTGTAGTAGCCGAGCGCAACCGCGCCGGTGATCCGTGCGAGCTCCGCCGCCGCCTGCAGATACGAGCCTTCGCTCACGCCGCCTCCCTTACATTCATTCCCGCGCTCGACACATCGTCCTTCAGCGCGCGAATGTTGGTCGTTCCATCGTGCAGCACTCCGGCCAGCAGCGCCGCGTCGGCACCGTTGCGAAAAGCATCCGCGACGTGCGCCCCCGTACCCGCGCCTCCCGATGCGATGACCGGCACACTAACCACCGCCGCGATCCGCGCCAATAGCTGGATGTCGTAACCATTGCGCGTTCCATCGCGATCTATACTCGTCACAAGTATCTCCCCCGCTCCAAGCGCCGCGCACCGTTCCGCCCACTCGATCGCGCCGAGCCCGGTGGCTTCGCGGCCGCCGTTCACGTAAACCTTCCAATCGTCCCCGACCCTCTTCGCATCGATGCTCGCCACGATGCACTGCGCACCGAACCGCTCGGCGCATTGCGTGAACAGCTGCGGCGTTTTTACTCCGGCCGAATTGATGGCGATCTTGTCGGCGCCGGCCTTCAGCGCGCGGTCAACGTCGTCAACGGTTCGCATTCCTCCACCAACCGTGAGCGGAATGAACAATCGCTCGGCAGTACGAGACACCATATCCAGGACCGTCGCGCGCTTGGCGTTCGTCGCCGAGACATCGAGAAACACGATCTCGTCAGCGCCGTCCCGCTCATATCGCTCCGCCATCTCCGCCGGATCGCCAACTGCCGCGAGATTCACGAACTCGACCCCCTTCACCACGCTCCCCCCGTCCACGTCGAGACAGGCGATGATCCTCTTCGTCAGCATCACTCGACCGTCAGCGAGACGCGTCCCTTGGTGCTGAACGTCACGCCCGTATCAACCAGCGCGTCGCGAAGGGCGAGGCCGAGCGCCTTGAATGCCGCCTCGACTATGTGGTGGCGATCGAAGCCGCGGATGACATCAATGTGGATGGTCACCTTCGCTTCATCCGCGAAAGAGCGCATCCAGTGATCGTAGAGATTGCTCGGTAGCGGCCCCTCGTAGTACGCGCGCCCGCCGATGTCCACGCTCGCCTGAACCAGAGCGTCGTCCATCGGAATCGTGCGCGTTCCGTAACGGGCGGCGCCCGCGGGAACGATTTCGTGGAAGCATCTGCCCAGAGTGAGCGCGACGTCTTCGATGAGGTGGTGCTTGAGATCACCCCTCGCGGTGATGTTTGCGTCGAGGCCGGAGTAGCGCGCCAACGCCGTCATCATATGGTCGAGGAAGTCGTTGCCTGTCTCGACACGCGCGACTCCCGTGCCAATCGTCAGCTCGGCGCGCACTGAAGTCTCCGTCGTTTCCCTGCTTACAATGCTCATCTTGCGAACTCCCTTGTGATCGATTCGATATCCAATGCGCCAGTGTACAATGCCATCCCGACAACCGCGGATGCGATGCCAATCTCCGCCAGCTCCTCCAGATCCTCCAGCGATCCGATACCACCCGATGCCTGGAGCGGCAGTGGTGTCTCGCCGGTCAGCTCGCGCATCAGGTCAATATCCGGTCCATTCATCAATCCTTCCCGATGAACCGCGGTTACCAGCAAGCCAGCGAGTGGCAGGTCGCTCAGCGCGCGCACGGCGTCGGCGACGTCCAGTGAAAGCGCATTTGTCCAGCCACGCGTAACAATGCTGCGCTCCCTCACGTCAGCGGCAACGATAACCCGTCCTGGAAAACGCGTGCTTGCCTCTTCGAGCCAGTCCCGGTTTTCGATCGCACGCGTTCCGAGCACGACAGCCGTCACCCCAATCGAGAGCAGCTCCTCGATGACGTCAACGTCGCGAATTCCGCCGCCCACCTGCACTGTCATCGCGGTGGAACGAACGATCTCCTCGACCAGCTCGCGATTACTGCCCTTGCCCGTAGCCGCATCGAGATCCACTAGGTGGAGACGGCGAAAGCCCGCGCCCTCCCACTTCGCCGCGACCGCGACGGGATCCTCGAGCCGCACACGCTCCTCCGCATAGGAACCGCCAACGAGTTGGACGCACTTTCCTTCGCGGAGATCAACCGCCGGGATCACCTGCACTCGAGCAGCTCCTTGGCGATTTCCTGCAGCAGCAAGACACCCGGGCGCGAGCTCTTCTCGGGGTGAAATTGAATTCCAACTGTGTTGCTCATTCGAACCACCGCTGGAAAGCGATCGTCTTCGTGAGTGCTCCAGGCGGCGACGAGTGTTGCGTCCTCCGGCTCGCCAACGAACGCGTTGGCATAGTATCCGGATGTCATTCGCGATTTGCCCGCGATTCGCGTAAGTGGATCATCGCCATTCTCCCACTCGATGGAGTTCCATCCCATTTGGGGAAGCCGTTCCGCATCGAGCTTGCGCACATTTCCGGCGATCAGGCCTATCCCGCGCCCCGGCCCTTCCTCGCTCTCACCGAACAGCAGCTGCATTCCGAGACAGACTCCGATGCAGGGCAACCCGTCTGCGAGAGCAGAGCGAAGCTTGTCCCGTCCTGCCTCAATCCGCTCTGCAGCCTGCCCGAACGCTCCGACTCCGGGAAGAATGAGCAGGTCGGCCCCGATCGCGGCGCCCGCGTCCGCCTCGACCGTCACCTCGCCAATGGGCGCCAGCGCTTTCGCCAACGAGTGAAGATTTCCCGTCCCGTAATCCAGCAGAGCGATTCGCGTCATCGCGATCCCTTCAGCGCGTCGAGGCACGCCTGCATCATTTCCCACGGGCCGATCGTGATCCGTATTGCGTCTCCGATTCCCGCAAGCGACTGAAAGGCTCTCACCGCGATCCCCGCATTGTGAAGCCGGTCAACTGTTTCATTGCAGCTCCGAACGGGGACAAGAACGAAGTTCGCCGCCGACGGAATGGGCGCAAAGCCGAGCTGCGTAAGCTCGCGAGTGAATCTCCCGCGGTTGGTTCGGGTATCCGCAATTCGCTCGCTCAGCCAGCCACGATCTTCCGTGACGGCAACCGCAGCCACGGCTTCCGCCATCGCGTTCACCGTGTAGGGGCCCCGTGCATTCTCGACGGTAGCGACGATCGCCGGCGATGCAATCCCATACCCGATTCGCAGGCCGGCCAGGCCAAAAGCCTTAGACAGAGTGCGCGTCACCAACACGTTTCCATTCGCCACGAGCGGGACCGCGTTCTCTCCCCCGAATTCGATGTACGCCTCGTCAACGATTACCAAACCCTTCGCGCCGGCCACGATCGCCTCGATGAGCGCAAGAGGAAGCGTCGTCCCGGTCGGATTGTTAGGCGAGCAGAGATAAATGATCCGCGCATCCGTCGCCAGAACCGCCGCTGCGCTCACCTCAAACTTTGAGTCGAACGGAACGGTGGCAACGCGCAGACGGTTCACCGCAGCAAACACCGGCAGCATCGTGAACGTGGGATCCGCCAGACACAGCGTATCGCCCGGCTCACCGAACGCGCGAAGGGCCGAATCAATGATGTTATCAGAACCGCAGCCGGCCACGATCATATCCGCGCCCACGCCGGCGTATTGCGCCAGCCGCTCCCGAAGCGCCACCGAGTACGACTCCGGATACCGCGCAACAACTTCAGGCGTCCTCGTTTTCAGCGCCCGCATCGCCATCGGCGGAGCGCCCCAAAGATTCGTGTTGTCACTCAGATCGATTCGGCATTGCGTCGGCATCAGAGCGATCCCCAGCGCGCCGCCGCTGCCGCGTGCGCACTCAATCCTTCAGCAGTCGCCAGTATCTCTGCATCCACTGACAAACTCGCCGCCGCCTCGGCGGTCAACCGTTGGTACGACGTCCATCGTACGAAGTCGAGAGCGCCCAGTCCCGAATAGCTGCGCGCCGAGCCGGCTGTCGGCAGGACGTGGTTTCCGCCAGTGATGTAATCGCCAAATACCACCGACGATTCCTCACCGATAAACACGCATCCCGCGTTCCGCGTTCGCGCCACCACTTCGTCCGCGTTGGCAATCGCAAGCAGCAGGTGCTCCGGCGCGTACTCCTCGGCGAATGCGATCGCCTCCCCTTCATCGCGCGCGAGCAGGATCGCACCGTTCGTTTTCAGAGCGCCGCGCGCAACACGCGAGCGAAGGATCAGTGGCAGCTCGTCCTCGACCGCGGCGGCGATTCTCTCAGCGACGCTCGCACTGAGCGCGATCACAACGACGCAAGCGTCCCCGTCGTGTTCCGCCTGAGCGAGTACTTCAGCCGCGATTCCTTCCGCGTTACAGCTGTCGTCAGCGATGATCAGGACTTCGCTCGGGCCCGCGGGGGAATCGATTCCCACCACCCGGCTCACCTGCACCTTTGCCTCGGCGACGAAGGCGTTTCCCGGCCCCACGATCTTGTCCACGATAGGAATCGTTTCAGTCCCATACGCCATTGCCGCGATTGCGCCGGCGCCGCCGACTGAGAACACCCGGTCCACCCCCGCGATCGCGCACGCCGCGAGTACCACTTGCGATGGCAAACCATTTTTCCCTGGCGGCGAGCAGACGACGATCTCACCCACTCCCGCCGCGCGTGCCGGCACCGCGCACATCAGCACGCTGCTCGCGTAAGCCGCGAGTCCACCGGGCGCATAGGCGCCGACGCGCTTGAGCGGATCCGGCCGGCGTCCAACTATCACCCCGGGCTCGGGCTCGACCTCCACCTTTTTTGGCGGAGAAGCGCTGTGAACGCGTTCGATGTTCCGGGCCGCGCGCTCGAGCGCTGACCGAAGCGCAGGATTAATCTCGTTGAGCGCTGACGCAACATCGGCCCGCGGAACTTCCAACGTTGCCAGCTCCACTTCATCGAGCTCGCTCGCCATCCCTAACAGCGCCGCGTCACCCTCGGAGCGCACGCGCTGGATGATTTTCGTCACCGCGTTCCGCACCGCGCCGTCCGAGTCCTTCGTTCGCTGCATCAGCGCCGACCGCGCCTCCGAAGGCAACGCGGCGATCGTACCGGAGTACCGGAAGACTTCCCTTTCTATTGCAACCTTGCTCACGGCATCAGGCGTTCCACGCGGGTGACGAGAATTCCCGTTGCGTCGAGCGCCTTCAGCGACGCGATGGTGCGATAGACACGATCAGCCTCGACGACCGCGTGCACTGCGACCCGGTCGCCGCCGTTGAGAATGTCAATGACAGTCGGCCCGTTGATTCCCGGCAAAACGCTTTTCACCGCGTCGAGCGAAGCGCGCGGAACATTCGCCATCAGGTACCGTGTGCCCCGCGCGCGAATGACCGACTCCAGTGCTGTGGCGAGCGTTTCAAGCGATTCGGTTTTCGCCGCGTCCGTCGCCCCATCGCCCCTTCGCGTGATGAGCTGCGCTCGCGAAGTGAGAATCGTACCGATCTCGCGCAGCCCGTTCATCTTCAGAGTGGATCCGGTTGACGTGATATCGACGATCAGATCGGCGATGCCGAGCAGCGGCGCGATTTCCGCGGCCCCGGAAATGGGAATCAGCTCGATCGGCTGTGACCGCTTGGCGAAGAAGTCGGCGGTAATCCGGGAGAATGACGTGGCGATCCTCGCCGACGCGGGGATGTCGTCGATCGTTCTGATACTGCTCTCCTCTTTCGCCGCGGCAACGAGACGGCATTCGCCGAATTCAAGATCGAGGCGCGACTCGACTGGCCGCGCAGCTTCGCAGACGAGATCCCACCCCGTAACTCCTGCGTCGGCGACACCGTCGGCGACGAACTCCGGGATGTCCTGGGCGCGAACGAACAGCGCCTCGAACTCGCCGCCTGAGCCGAACGATGCAGAGAGAGCGCGGTCGCCCCGAGTGCGAACTGGGAGTCCGGCTTCCGCGAACAGCTCGCGCGCTTCCTCCGAGAGTCTTCCTTTATTAGGCAGTGCGATTTTTAGCATTTGATTATACGAGTGAAAAACAAAAAGCCCGTCCTGAGAGGGACGGGCCGCGGTTGCTTCGAGAGTGTTACGCCTTGCTTCTATTTATGCAGTATGGCGTACACGCGCAAAAGCGCCCCGCGGCCCGGTGTGGCCGTGGTGGTGGCGATGCGCGTGGGAGATCGTCGTGGATGTCATTCTTCGTAAGCGTAATGGAGGGAGGAGCGCAACGCAACTGCGGAGACGGCGACTGCGGAGATAGGACTGCAAGCTACAAGCTGCTAGCCTGGGCAAAGCTAGTAGCTACTAGCTTAGGTGACGCTAGCAGCTACCAGCTTGCCGTCGGAAGTCCGCAGTCAAGTCCGCCCTTATTGCCGTGGCTTCGGCGCGGGCCCCAACTGAGCCACCCGTCTCTTGATCGTCTGGAACGCGCTCTCGTCCTTCTGCAGCCCCCTCAATTGGCTAGCCGGAACCTGGCTTATCTTGCGCTGAATATCCGCAAGCCGGTCGGTCGTACCGGGGTGATCGGAAAACCACCCCGCCGTCGCTCCCCCGCCCCCGTTAGCCTTCTCTTCGGCGAGCAGCTTCTGGAAGAACGTGTACATCCCGCGAGGATCGATGCCCGCTCGAAGCACGTTGTCAAATCCGCCCTCGTCCGCCTGCTTCTCGTCGGCGCGGCTGAACTTCGCGAACACCGCCGTACCCGCAACCTGGATTCCCGCCTGCGCCACTCCGCTGTTGCAGACGCTTGTGATAGCGCAGAGGAGTCCCACTCCCGTATTTGCGTTCTGCGCCTGCGCCATCTGCTTTACGGTGTGGCGCTTCATCACGTGCTGAATCTCGTGGCCCAGCACTCCGGCTAGCTCGCTCATATTGGAGGCGCGCTCGATGACGCCGCGATTTACGTAGATGTAGCCGCCGGGAATGGCGAACGCATTCACATCGCTGCTGTTCACGACCTGGAACTGCCAGTTGAGCTCGCTGCCGCGCGACGTCAGCCGGGCGATGCGGTTGCCAAGTGTGTTCACGTAGTTGTTGATCTGCGCGTCGTTCACCAACGGGATCTGCGCGTTGACCTGCTGAGCCTCCTGCGCGCCGATCTGGACTTCATCCTGGGTGGAGACGGATCCGGCGGACGCGCATCCGAAAAGCAGCGCCGTGGACGAGAGCAGAATCAGAGTCTTCTTCATTGCGGTATTCCTCGATGGGGCGGGTTCAACTCACTCAGCTCTCAAAGCAGGAAGCGGACCACCTGAGGCCGCTGTAAGCCAGCGGAAAGGCAGGCAGACTAGTCTTCGCTGAATGCGAAGGACCCTTACTGTCGGGGTAGTCATCGCGAGTGTCGCCCTCGCCTTTGGCTGCACCCGCGCGCGACCGGCGTACCATCCGCGCGACCGATCCCTCACATCGCTCCCGCTTTACTTCTACCCGAGTCAGGACACCGCCCGCCCTCCAAAGGCAACGGTGTTCTTCTTCGGAAACGACATCGGTTTTTGGGGGGCGCATCAGCAGCTTGCAGAGCGCTTGAGCGCGCACGGCTACTCCGTAATCGGGTTCGACGTAAGGAAGTATCTGGACACTCTTCCAACAGATCCGCTCGTCCGGGAGCGTGCGTTTGCGGCGCAGCTTCCACCGATCATCGCCCGCGCCATCCACGAGCTCAACGATGATAAGAGTCCGATCATCGTCGCCGGTCATTCATTCGGCGCTGACGTCGCACTTTGGAGCGCCGCCACGACTCACATTCCCGGTGTGATCGGCGTGCTCGCTCTGAGCCCGACACAGCGCTCCCATCTCAGAGTAACGCCGCTCGACCTCACTAACCTGAGCGAGCCGACGGAGCCCGGAAGCTTCGCGGCGGCGGATCTGATCAAGAGAATTCCGAGCGGTATCGGTATCGCGCTCCTCCGCGGATCAGGGGACAAGCGGCGACCGATTGACGCTTACCTTGTGGCCGCGGGGGGAACGCGCGTCGATTATCGGGTCATCCCGTTTGCCGGACATTCCCTCAAGTCGCTCACGATCGCAGGTCCGATGATCGAGAGCGCGCTCGACCGTCTCGTTGCCCGAGTGTCGCGCGAGTATCGTTAGGCGAGCCCAACCGCCCTTCGCTGGACGCGCGCCCGCCAGAGCGGCATTTTCTCGCAGCTTCACCCACCCGAGCTCTCCAGATGACGACACGCACTCTTGTCACTTCGGCGCTTGCAGCGTTCGCGATGGGCGCGCCACTCTCCGCTCAGCTCAAACCCGACTCCAGCAAAACACAGATCGTGTTTCTCGGAACCGGAACTCCTTCACCGAATCCGGACAAATCGGGGCCGTCGGTGGCAATTGTCGTCCACGGCGCCTCTTATATAGTAGATACCGGCCCCGGACTGGTTCGCCGCGCGACCCAGGCGACCCGCCTCGGCGTGAAAGGCCTGGAACCGAAGAATCTGAAGCGCGTCTTCATAACACACCTGCACAGCGACCACACCCTCGGATTGCCGGACCTGATGTACACGCCGTGGGTGGTGCACAGAACGGTTCCACTCGAGGTGTATGGTCCGCCTGGAATTGCGGCGATGGTGCATCATCTCGTGATGGCCTACGCGGAAGACAACGACCTGCGCATCAACGGGCTCGAGCGCAACACCAAATCAGGCAGCGTCATCAACGCGCACGAAGTCGTGGCCGGCGTCGTGTACAAAGATGGGAACGTGACTGTGACCGCATTCCCCGTTCTGCACGGGTCTTGGAAGCACGCTTTCGGTTATCGTTTTCAAACCGCCGACCGAACGATCGTCGTCACCGGCGACACGCGCCCGTCCGACAACGTCGTGAGCGCCTGCAATGGATGCGACGTTCTCCTGCACGAGGCTTACACGATGAAGGGATACGCGGCGAGCGATTCCGCGTGGCGGGCGTACCTGCGCAGCTTTCACACTTCCACGAAGGAAGTCAGCGAGGTGGCGACCAAAGCCCACACCGGCCTCCTCATTCTTTATCATCAGATGTTCTTCGGCGATTCGACGGACGCTGAAGATACGATGCTCGCCGAGCTGCATCGGTATTACAAAGGCAAATTCGCTTCCGCCCACGACCTCGACATTTTCTAAACGAACTATATGCCGATCAACCGCCTCATCACCGCATTCGCCCTCGCATTTGTTTCCTTGTCCCTAGTCCCTAGTCGCCTTTACTCCCAACAACCGATCGACTCCGCGTACTCCGCGCGAATCAAGGAGCTCACTCCCGTCGATCCAGCCGGTCACTGGAAGTTCACCACAGAGCTCGTCTCAACGCTTCCCGCATCGGCGACCGTTCCAACTCCGCTCAAGGTCCTCGGCTACGTCCCCGGCACACTCGGCAAACTTTCATACGTCGCTGAGCTCACAAAATATTTCGACGCCCTCGCTGCCGCGGCGCCCTTACGTGTGAACAGATTCTCACTCGGGAAGAGCGAGGAAGGGCGGGAGCAGATCGTCGTCGCCATCTCCAGCGAAGAGAACATCGCCAACCTCGAGCAGAATCGACTCGCGCTCGGCCGCCTGGCAGACCCGCGCGGATTGTCAGCCACCGATCGGGCCGCACTGATAAAATCCACCAAGCCGACGTACTGGCTGAGCGGCTCCATTCACTCTCCAGAGACGGGAAGTCCCGAGATGCTGATGGAGCTGGCGTACCGTCTCGCGGTGGACGAATCGGATTTCGTGAAAGACATCCGCGCCAACGTCATCACGCTGATCACGCCGGTGACGGAAGTGGACGGCCGCGACCGCGAGGTCGACGTCGTCAAGGAATCCGCCGCGCTCAAGCTCGGGTCGAACTCGATACCGCTCATCTATTGGGGGAAGTACACCGCTCACGACAACAACCGCGACGGGATGGTGATGTCGCAGAATCTCACAAAAAATTTCCTGCGCGGATTTCTCTATTGGCATCCGACAGTGGCGCACGATCTCCACGAGTCGGTTCCCTTCCTTTACACCAGCACCGGCACCGGCCCATACAACGACGAATACGATCCTATAGTAGTGGACGAGTGGCACACACTCGCATATCAGGAGATCACTGAGCTCACGCGCCGAGGATTGCCGGGAGTCTGGACGCACGGCTTTTATGACGGATGGGCGCCCAACTACACACTTCTCTCCGTTGCGAACCTTCACAACTCGATCGGCCGTTTCTACGAGACGTACACGTCGAGTGGCGCCGGATGCACGACGGTCCGTCTCCAGGCGGCTGACACCTCGCGCCGCTGGGATCGCCCCAACCCGCCGGTGAACGGGATTAAGTGGTGCATACGCAGCAACATCAACTATCAGCAGTCAGGCGCGCTCATCGCGCTCAAGTACACGGCTGATCACCGAGAGACATTTCTTGAGAACTTTGTCTCGAAAGGCGAGCGAATGATCGAGCGCGGCAGAACCAGTGCGCCGTTCGCTTTTGTCATTCCGAGGAATCAACATCACGCCGCTGAAGCTGCTGATCTGGTGAATCTGTTCCGCGCACAGGGAACAGAAGTGAGCGCCGCAACGAGTGACTTCACCCTCAAGGGTTCGACGCCGGTTCCCCGCAAACCGTCGTCGGACACCACGCACGATTCCGTCGCTCCACTCCCTCGTCCCTCGTCCCTCGTCGCAGTTCACACCGGCGACTGGATCGTTCGTCTCGACCAACCATACGCCGCGACCGCGCGCACGTTGCTCGCGATTCAGCATTTCAAAGCCGACGATCCCCCGCCGTACGACGACACCGGTTGGACCCTCGACGAGCTGCGGCACGTCACCACGCTCAAGATCTCCGACTCGACGATTCTCACCAAGCCGATGCAGCTGCTCACCTCCGACGCTCGCGTTGACGGCGACATCATCGGTGGCGCCGGAAGTCTCCTCGTTCGCCACCTCGGCGACTGGCGTTCGGCGATGCTGCCGTGGAAAACGCCGGGAGTAAGCGTCGCGGACGAATCGTTCAGGATCGGTGGCGCGACGTACCCTGCCGGCACGTTCATCATCGCCAACCCGACCGATGCGGCACGGAGCGCGATCAAGACTCTCGGAATGCACGCCATCGCCGCCGGCGGAAACGTCACCGTCAAGCAGCACACGATTCGCGTTCCTCGAGTCGCGCTGATGCACTCGTGGCTGGAGACGCAAAACGAAGGATGGGTGCGCTACGCCTTCGATCAGATGGGACTGCCGTACACTTACATCAGCGATCAATCGCTCCGCACGCCCGGGAAGCTCGACAAATTCGACGTCGTCGTCTTCCCGCACGTGAACGGGAGCGCGAACGCTCTCGTCAACGGACGCCCGATGGTCGGGCCGCCAATTCCGTGGAAGAAGTCTACGCTGACGCCGAATCTCGACCTGTGGGATCAGACCGACGACATCCGTCCGGGAATGGGACTCGACGGCGCGGCGGCTCTGCGAAAGTTCGTCGAACGCGGTGGTCTGCTTCTCACCACCGGCAACTCGAGCGTTCTTCCCATCACGCTCGGATTCAATCCCACAGTCGGTCTGCTCACTACCAAGGGGCTCAACGCGCGCGGCTCCATCATCCGCGCCCAACCCGCGCCCGGCGCCGGATCGAGTCCGATTCTTTACGGGTACGAGAGCTCGAGCTTCCCGATCTACTTCAGCCAGGCGCCCGTCTTCGCCGTGACGCCGCGCGACACGATTGGAGTGGAAGGGCGCGACCCCGCGATCGGCCAACAGCAGGAACTGATGCGCGCGAAGGTGATTCTGCAATTCCACAAGACAGCGGACTCACTCCTCGTATCCGGCCTTCTCGCCGGCGGCGACGAGCTCGCCGGAAAACCCGCCGTCGTTGATGCGCCAGTCGGCAACGGCAACGTCGTGATGTTCGGGATCCGCCCGCTCTGGAGATGGGAATCGCAAGGGAGCTTTGCGCTCGCGTTGAATGCGATCGCGAATTGGGACCACCTTGGCTTTTGAAAACTGCAACTGAAGACTACCGGCGGGCGGCTTTGAGTAGCACAGTCAGCGGCAATGTGCTTTTCCGGGAATTCGCCGGAATAGCCCGCAGCCGTCAGCCGGCTCGGCCGAAAGCCGCCTGCCGGTAGTCGTATTTTGCCGTCGCTTTTTTTGTTGAATCTGTCGCGCAGATAACTCCCGCGTCTCCCGGAATATTTCGTGCATTTACCCCCGCATCTCTTAACGGGCAACTCAAAAGTGGAATCAGCGTACGACGACAAGCTCGGGACGATGTTGAACAAGGTCCCCCAACTCACCCTCGCCTTCTGGATCATCAAGATCATGGCGACGACTGTCGGCGAGACCGCGGCCGATCTTCTCTCCACGACGCTCAACCTCGGCACCGTCGTCACTTCGTACGTGATGGCGGCGATCCTCATCGTCGCACTCGTCTTCCAGCTCAAGGCCAGGCGTTACGTGCCGCCCCTCTACTGGCTCGTCGTCGTATTCATCAGCGTCGTCGGCACTCTCATCTCCGACAACCTCGTTGACGGGATGGGCGTCAGCCTCGTAACCACTTCAATCATCTTCAGCGTCGCACTGATCATCGTCTTCATCGCGTGGTATGCGAGCGAGCACACGCTCTCGGTTCACACCATCGTCACCACCGGGCGCGAGCTGTTCTACTGGGTCGCGATTCTCTTCACCTTCTCGCTCGGCACGTCCGCCGGCGATCTCATCTCCGAGCGCCTCGGTCAGGGTTACCTCGTCGCCGCCCTCCTGTTCGCCGCCGGCATCGCCATCATCGTCGCCGCGTACAAGTTCTTCCACCTGAATGCGGTCCTCACTTTCTGGATCGCCTACATCCTCACGCGGCCGCTCGGCGCATCCATCGGGGATTTGCTCACGGCGTCAAAGGACGACGGCGGGCTCAACCTCAGCACCATCCCGGTGAGCGCGGTGTTTCTCGTCATCATCGTCGTGCTCGTCGTGCACCTGACGCGAAAGGAAAACGCCAACCCGCAGGTGGCAGCGGCGATCTCCGGGAGCCCGTAGCAAACGACTTTTTTGGGAGTAAATTTTCTGAGATGAGAAACCATTCCCCGGCAATCCGCCTCGCCCTCCTGTTTTTCGTCGCTCCCGTTTCCCTGACAGCGCAGGCGTCGCTGGTTCGAGTTCCCGATCTTCCGCTCTACCGCGCTGAAGCGTTCGACTTCGCCTTCCGCGTTCCGCCGACCGCCGTTGCCGGTTTCACGCGCATTCGTCTCGTGAACCACGGGCCGTCATCGCACGACTTCGAGATGACGAAGATCCCCGACACCACGACGATGGCCGGCATTCAGAAGATGTTCGCCGGACCGTTCGCAAACGTGATGAACATCA
>JBKJHG010000016.1:0-3531 GCA_046599115.1 Gemmatimonadaceae bacterium | reverse complement strand
GTCTTCACGAGCCCGACGTGCTTTTCCCCGAGGCCGACGCCGATTGCGTCAATGCAATGGCGGATCATTTCGGCGGATGACATCCGTCCCCATTGGCGGGGGCTATCGGGACGAATGTTGTTGATGCGGCCGACGATCTCCTTGAGATCATCGCGGCTGGAAAGCGTTTTCATTCGCCGTAACCTACCGCTTCCAATCGATGCCCATCCAGGCGTTGGCGGTGCCGATGTCCGCGGTGCCCGTCGCCTTGGCGTAGAGAAAGAGCTGGAGCTTGTAGGCCGGCAGCCATTTGAACGGCAGATCGAGAATGGCCTGACCGAGCAGCTGCGTTCCGCCGATAGGCAGGAGCGCGTCTTTGGTCTCGAGGTCGCGCTCTGTCACGGAGTCGAAGAATGAGTTGATCTCCTGCTTCTGCAGTTCCATCGAGGCAGGGAATTCCTCGGCCGCCATTTTCGAAGCGCGCTCGGTGTAAGTGCTGAAAGTTTTCCAGTTGCTCTGGTAGAGCGACTGAATGCCGGCGATGCCGCAAATGGAGAGATAGCGCAGCAGCTCGAGAGTATTTCTCTGGCCGGCGGTCGGCTTGTAGTCGTAGGACTGCGGCGTGAGCTTGGTGTGAACGTGTTTGGCAACATCACACTCGAACATCATCGACGCGGCGATCTGGTCTTTGCTGATCATTGTGAACCTCGGGAGGCGGGCCAGGTGAAAAGATACGCCCAATGAAGAGCCGGGCGGCGTCAGCGGCCCGCGTCGCTCAGCAGTTGCTACTTCTTCGCGCCCTGGTACTTCTCCGCGATCACTCCGCGGTGGTGGATTTCGTGGCCCGCGGTGATGTATGCGAGCGCGCGCACACTCACCTCCGCGCCATTCGCCGTTCCTCTTCGCGCCGTCGCCTCATCGCTCATATGACGGTAGAGCAGACAGGTGTCTTTGCGCACAGCCTCGAATTCCGCCGTCAGCTCGGAGAGGGGATATTCGTCGAAGTTGCCGCCCTTCACGTAGTCGTCCTGCTCGAAGCCCGGAATAGGCGTCTTGTCGCCGCGCGCAAATCGCAGCGCGCGATTGCCAAAGATTCGCTCCGCGTCGAGAAGGTGTCCGACGATCTCGTTCACGCTCCACTTGCCGGGCGCGTAGCGGAACGTCCCGCCGGAGTCGGGAATCCCGCGGAGCAGTGCTGTTGTTTCACTGATCTGTTGCTCGAGAATGCCGATTACGTCGCCGTCGCCGACGAGACTGATGTACTGCGCGTAGTAGGGGAGAAACTCGTCGTCGGCTGGGCGTTTCATCGGATCACCTCGGGGTGTCAGTCGCTGTACGGATAGTCGGGGTCGGCCAGCTTGGCAGCGAGTGCGACAGCCTCGGGGCCAGCGATTTCCCGGGCGAGATCGAGCAGCATCGGACTCAAGTGCGTTCCGTAACGCAGCAGATTCGCGGCGCGCTGCGGTCGCGCGACGAGGAAGGCGAGGATGTGCAGGTCGGCCTTCCTCTTGTTACAATCGGGGCAGGCGAGCACGAGATTGTCGCGCCGGTCGTACGCGGTTTGCCCGCGGCGCGGCGTAACGTGGTCGAGCGTCATTTTCTCCGGCTTGATTCGCGCCTCGCAATACGCGCACACGGGCCCGTGCTCCTTGAGAAGCCACTGCCGCGTATCCGAGTAAGCGTTGCGGCTCGTCGGCTGCGATGTGAGTTGCTTAGCCGGTCGTCCAGTGCGGGCGCGTTTCCGGCTCGGCCGGCGTGGTGTCGTCAGCTGCGAAGCGCTCCCAAAAGCGCGGGAAGGGCGCCGATCATCCAGACGCACGCGGCTGCCATTGCGGCGCGCGCACGGGGAATCCTTCCGGTCACGGAGAGCCCGATGGCGAGTAGAACGGTGACCCAGATCGTGAAGAGGTCAATTCGGCCGAGAAGGGCCAGCGCGAATGGCGAAGCGGTGTCCGGATTCATAAAGCGACCGACGCCGAGCGTGAGCGCATAATGCGAGGTCATCGAAGCGGGATCAAGGATCAACGCCTGCACCGGATTGATGATCGCTTCGACGATTCTCGGGATGAACGCGTAAGTCGCAACGATGACGGCTGTGCGGAGAGTTTCTCTGGCGTCGAAAAGCTTGCCGATGAGCCAGAGGGCGAGGCCGTTTAAGAAGATTCCGAGCGGGACGAAGACGAACAGGAAGACGCCCAACAGCTTCTCCTGCCAATTCCGCATCGATGCCATCTGCTCTTCGGTGAGCTGTGGATTCTTGCGCATCGCCGCCGCCGCACCGCGCTGGAATTCAGCGTCCATCATCGGCTGCAGCAATCCCTTCGTGGCGAGGAACAGAATCCCGATTGTCAGTGTCACGATCACAATCGGCAGCCACGCGTTCCCGTTTTCCCGCCGCGCAAACACGGCCGACGGAGAGGCGAAGATGTCGACGAAATCTTCCCAGATCGGAGTGCTCGAGGTCGTAGCGACGCTGGGCGTGTGGTCGGCGCCCGACGGATTCGACGGATTGCTCATCGGTAGATCCCCGCGCTGGAGGTGGATGCTGCGCTCAGCCGCCGCGTCTCCCCGACTTCGACGACGTTGCCGCCGGCTTGGTGACACGAGGCGGCGTGTTCGGCTGCGTCTGCGACTTCTGTTGTGAAGGCTGCTCTCTCATACCCGCGTCTTTACGCTTGCCTGAGAAATCCGGGATTGGCTGATGTTTCTTTTTCATCTTGGCTCCGCGTTTGTCCAGAGTGAAGTTAACGCACTACGGCGCGTGCGTCGAGAAACCAGGATGAAAAAACGAACGCGCCGCCCGGGCTTGGCCGGACGGCGCGCTGAATTTCAAGATCGGGCCGCGGCTACCGAAGCTTGGCCCTCTCGAGGTAAAACGTGTTGTTGCTCTGCAGGGTGAGGAACACGCTTCCGTCCGTGCCGAAGCCGGTGATCGTCGAGTTGAGCGGAACTTGAACGCGGTCGATGAGCACGCCCTTCCGGTTCACCACGTCATAGACGGGGCCGCCATCAACCTTTTTGGTCGGGATGGTGCGAATCCAGAGATTGCCTTCCGTATCCGCCCTGCTCGAGCCGGCGAAAAACGCGGGCTTGTAATCGGGCAGCTCGGAGGGGGCGACGAAGTTGACCTGGAAGCCACCGCCACCGCCGGCACCGCCGCCACCGCCGCCAGGTCGCCGACCAGCGCCGCCGCCATCGCCGAAGATCTGAATCTGCTGTCCGCCACCACCCGCAGCGCCCCCGCCAATCGGCGCGCCGCCGGTCGGGGTCGTTGTCGGCGTCGGGGCCGGGGCCGCCGCGAGTTGACGCGCGCGCGCCGCTTTTACCGAGTCAATGAATGCGACTTTGTCGTCATCGGTGAGCCGCTGCCAATCGAATGAGATCTTCGGCGCCGATACCTTCGTTCCATCGGTGTTGTAGAAGTCCACGTGGTAATCGCTGCCCCGAACGAGGGCAACCGTTCCGTCCGGCAGCATCACGAAATCATCCACCGTCGGGAGAGGATTGATTTGCGTCGTGACTCTTATGCGGCCTTCATCCTGTACAACGTCC
>JBKJHG010000009.1:0-2976 GCA_046599115.1 Gemmatimonadaceae bacterium | reverse complement strand
CGACAACGTGAAGATCCAGAACAACGTGTCGGTTTACGAGGGGGTCGAGCTCGAAGACGACGTCTTCTGCGGCCCGTCGATGGTGTTCACCAATGTCAACAATCCGCGTAGCCACGTGTCGCGAAAGGACGAGTACGTGCGCACGCTGGTGAAGCGCGGTGCGACGATTGGCGCCAACGCGACGATCGTGTGCGGCTCGACGTTGGGCGAATACTCATTCGTGGGAGCGGGAACGGTCGTGACGGGCGACATCGCGCCGTACGCGCTCGTCGTCGGCGTTCCGGCGAAGCGGATCGGGTGGATGTGCCAGTGCGGTGAGCGGCTTCCGGACGGCGGAGCTGGCACCTGCGCACGTTGCGGCAGCACGTATGAGCGTGACGTTTCCAACATTCGACGCGTTGGAGCGAAGTGACGCCGGCAAAACAATTTCGTGTAGCGCTCGTCGGCTGTGGGCGGATCAGCGGAAATCACTTCGACGCGATTGGCAAGGTTGATGGTCTCGAGCTGACGGCCGTTTGCGACATCGTCGAGGATCGCGCGAAGGCGGCCGGCGACAAGAACGGAGTTTCGTGGTTCACTTCTTATTCGAAGCTGCTTGCCGAAGCGGAATGCGATCTCGTCGTCGTTGCGACGCCGTCCGGACTTCATCCCGAGCACGGCGTGTTGGCCGCCGAAGCTGGGAAGCACGTCGTCTCCGAGAAGCCTATGGCGATCACGCTCGCCGGCGCAGACAAGTTGGTTGATACCTGCGACAAGGCGGGGGTGAATCTCTTCGTCGTGAAGCAGAATCGCCTCAACGCTCCCGTGCAGCTCGTGAAGCGCGCCATAGAGAAGGGGCGCTTCGGCAAGATTTATCTCGCCAATACCACCGTCCGCTGGGCGCGGCCGCAGGAGTATTACGACCAGGCGTCGTGGCGCGGCACGAAGGCGATGGATGGCGGCGCGTTCATGAACCAGGCCTCGCATTACGTGGACTTGATCCAGTGGCTTGGTGGACCGGTGGAGTCTGTCGTCGCCAAGAAGGCGACGATGGCGCGGAAGATCGAGACTGAAGACACGGGCGTCGCCGTGCTGAAGTTTGTCTCGGGGGCGATCGGCACGATTGAGGTAACGATGCTCACCTATCCGAGGAATCTCGAAGGCTCGCTGACGATTCTCGGGGAGAAGGGGACGGCGAAGATCGGTGGAACGGCGGTGAACAAGATTGAGCACTGGGAGTTCGCCGAGCCGGACGAAGATGACGCGCTCGTCGATGCATCTTCGAGCAATCCGCCGAACGTTTACGGTTATGGCCACGAGGGCTACTACCGGAACGTGGTCGCCGCGCTGAGAGGGGAAGGAAAGGCGGAGACCGACGGCAAGGCAGGGCGCAAATCGCTCGAGCTCATCCTCGCGATTTATCGTGCCGCCGAGACGGGGACTGAAGTGAGGCTTCCTCTCGTAGAGTAGCTGCTTGGAGGACGGCGAAAAGGTTGACCCGCCCCTCTGAAATCAGGCATTATTACAAGTTCATTCCAAATCAAATGGCCGTACCTCTCCTAGATCTAAAAGCGCAGCATAAGAGCATCCGCGAAGAAGTCGTTTCGTCGATGATGAAAATCGTTGACGACCAGACGTTCATCCTTGGAGATTCCGTCAAGGCGTTCGAAACCGACGTCGCGAAGTACTGCAATGTCCGTCACGCCATCGGCTGCGCCAACGGCACCGACGCGATCCTGCTCGCTCTACGCGCGCTCGACATCGGCCACGGCGACGAAGTCGTCACGACGCCGTTCACGTTCTTCGCCACTGCCGGCGCGATTCACAACGTCGGCGCCAAGCCGGTGTTCGCGGACATCGATCCGGACACGTTCAACATCTCCGCCGAAGCGGCGGGCGCGGCGGTGACAGCGAAGACTAAGGCGGTCATCCCGGTCGATCTCTTCGGACAGATGGCGGCGCTGGAGAGTGTGCGCGCACACGTCGGCAATCTTCCGATCGTGGAAGACGCGGCGCAGTCCATCGGCGCGAAGCGCAAGATCAACGGCAAATGGACGCTGGCGGGCGAAGTCGCCACGATCGGCACGTTCAGCTTCTTTCCGTCAAAGAACCTCGGCGGATATGGCGACGGCGGAATGATGGTGACGCAGGACGACACGCTGGCAATGCGCCTGCGCCGTCTGCGCGTTCACGGCGGCGAGAAGACGTATTACCACGAGGAAGTCGGATACAACAGCCGGCTCGACGCGCTGCAGGCGGCGGTGCTCGGTGCCAAGCTCGCGCATCTTGAAAGCTGGAGCGCGGCGCGGAGGAAGAACGCCGGGTATTACAACAAGGCGTTCTCCGACCTTTCCGAGGTTCGCATTCCGACGGTGGAAGCGGCGAACGAATCCATCTACAACCAGTACACGCTGCGCGTCAGCAACCGCGACGGGCTGCAGGAGCATTTGAAGTCGACGGGGATAGGAAACTCGGTTTACTATCCGCTGCCGCTTCATCTCCAGCCGTGCTTCGCGTACCTCGGCTACAAGAAGGGCGCGTTCCCCGAGAGCGAGAAGGCGAGCGCGGAAGTTCTCTCGCTCCCCGTTTACCCCGAGCTCACCCAGTCTCAGCTTGACGAAGTGATCGGAGCCGTGCGCGGCTTCTACGGCTCCTGATTCCCAACCGAGAAAAAATGAAAGAGCAGCTGCTTCAGAAGATCGAGGACCGCACCGCGTGCGTCGCCGTCGTCGGACTCGGATACGTCGGCCTTCCTCTCGCGCTGGAGTTTGCCGAGGCGGGGTTCCGTGTCATCGGCTATGACGTCAGCGAGCGGGTGACGAAAGGATTGATGTCCGGCCAGTCTCACATTCAGGACGTTTCGCACGAGCTGCTGAAGAAGCACGTAAAGTCCGGCAAGTTCCTCGCGACTACGGACGAGACGAAGCTGAAGGAGGCCGACGCGATCTCCATCGCCGTTCCGACTCCGCTGGCGAAGACGCGCGACCCGGATATGAG
>JBKJHG010000139.1:0-6301 GCA_046599115.1 Gemmatimonadaceae bacterium | reverse complement strand
AAACCCGAATCCCACTCGATGTCCGAGACGCATCACGAAACCACTCAGCTGATGATGCCGCAGCACGCCAACGTACTGGGCAATGTTTTCGGAGGAGTGATTCTGGCAATGATGGACACCGCCGCCGGAATCGCCGCGCTGCGCCACGCGCGATCCACCTGCGTCACCGCTTCGGTGGACCGCGTGGATTTCCGCGAGCCGATTCACATCGGCGATCTGGTGGTGATGAAGGCGAGCGTGAACTACGTCGGACGCAGCTCGATGGAAGTGGGGGTTCGGGTGGAAACCGAGCACCTTCTCACCGGCGAGCGGCGGCACACCAACTCCTGCTACCTGACATTCGTGGCGATCGACCGGAACGGCCGGCCGATTCCCGTCCCGCCGATCACGCCGGAGACCCCCGCGCAGGTTCGCCGCTACGAGGCGGCGAAGCAGCGCCGGGCGCGCCGGCTCCAGGAGCGCGAGGCTGAAGAAGCGCACTTCAAGAAATCGCAATAATCGGCACGACCTCTGCACAACCACAGAGGGTGCGCAAGCTATTCACGCTCGATGACGCGAACCGGATGCTGCCCTTGGTGCGGCGCATCGTAGAGGATCTCGTCCGCGACCACGAGAAGTGGCAGGATAAGGTGAACCATTTCGAGATCGCGACCGTCAGCAGCACTCCTGATCGACCGGACACGATGGCCGAGCTTCTTCAGGCGGAGGCGCTGCGCATCGCCGCCGACATCGAAGGTTACGTGAAAGAGCTGAGCGAGCTCGGCGTGGAGTGCAAAGGGCTGGACGCCGGATTGGTGGATTTTCCCGGCGAGATTGATGGGGAGTCTATTTATTATTGCTGGAAGATCGGCGAGCCGAGCGTGCAGTACTGGCACGGAGTGAACGCCGGCTTCGCCGGACGTCAGCCACTCCGGCAAGAGCTCGCCGAATCCTGAACGGGAAGAGCGAAATGGGACGAGAGATCAGATCATTCAAGGGGCCGGACGGAACCAACTGGGGGATGGAAGTTCAACTCCCCGGATCGAGCAACGCGATGGTGGTGTTTCACCACCCTGGCGGAAAGACGGCGGGGTTCGATCGTTACGCGTGGCACCTGTGGAGCGGGCCGGAAGCACGCAGTGTCACATCGCGCGTGTCAATCGAAAAGGTGATGGCGTCGCTGACGCCGGAGACGACGGCGCTGCTGTTCCGCCGCTCGATGCCGGTCTCGACGAAGCGCCCCGCAGTGGAGTCGGTCTAGCTCTCGTTCTCGAACGGGATGGAGATCTCCATCCCGTCACGCGCCAAAACCGTATTCGGAAAAACGGCGCGGGCTTCACCCTCCAGCGCCGAGGGATCGCGCGAGTAGCGCGCCGAGAAGTGGTTGAGCGCGAGCTTCCTCACACCCGCCTTCTCAGCAACTTCGGCCGCTTCACGCGCCGTCGAGTGACCCGTTTCCACCGCTCGCTGCGCTTCTTCTTCGGCGAACGTCGCTTCGTGGATCAGGAGATCGGCGTTCTCCGCCGCGGCGATGGTCGCTTCGCAGGGACGCGAATCGCCGGTAAGCACGATCTTCCGTCCCGGGCGTGTCGGGCCGACGAGCTCGGACGCCTCGATCGTCGTTCCATTCTCGAGAGTGATCGCTTCGCCCTTGTGGATCTTTCCCCACAGCGGGCCTTCGGGGATGCCGAGCTCCTTCGCGCGGTCGGGGTTGAACCGTCCGAGCCGCGTCTCTTCGAGAATCTGAAAACCGAGTGCGATCTTGTCGCCGTGCGTGACGGGATACGGGGTGATGGAGTACCCGTTGCGCTTGAGCGGAGTGTTCGCTGTGAGCTCGGTGACTTCGATCGGGAACGCCTGACGATCGCTGCCCAGTGCGACGGCACGACGGATCAAGCTCGCCGATCCCTCCGGCCCGTAGAGGCGCATCGGGTCGGATCGCCCTTCGAGAGCGAGCGTGCGCAACAGACCGGCGACGCCGAGCACGTGATCGGCGTGCATATGGGTGAAGAAGATGTCGCCGAGAGTGAAGCTGATCCCATAACGCATCATCTGACGCTGGGTGCCTTCGCCGCAATCGAACATCAGCGTCTCGCCTTCGCGCACGATGGCGAGGGAGGAGACATTACGCTCGACAGTCGGGCGCGACGCGGAAGTTCCGAGGAATCGAACGGCTAGGGACATGGGAAGAAGCTACAACGAGTAATGAGTGACGAGTAAATGAACGAAAGTATGTTGCTCCAAATACGCCTGTATTATTGTAAGGTAATCCGCCGATCTCAATGTCATCCATCCTATTAGTAGTGGTCGCCGCCGGGGCTGGCGGCGTGATCGCCTGGCTCGTCGTGAGCGCCAGGTCGGCTGCGAGCGAGCGCCACTCCGCGCTCGCGGATCTGGTCACGCCGATCAAGGAAGGATTGGAGAAGTACGACCGGAAGATCGCCGAGATCGAGATCGAGCGCGCGAAATCGTTCGGCGCGCTGAATGAAAGACTGGAGATGCTGCTCAGTGCGAACAGCCAGCTTCGCAGCGAGACGCAGGCGCTGGTGAGCTCTCTCAGATCCACGACTGTGCGCGGCCGGTGGGGAGAAATCGCGCTGAAGCGCGTCGCCGAGCTGGCGGGAATGCTGGAGCACTGCGATTTCACGACGCAGACGTCAACCGAAGGCGACGCGGGGCGGCAGCGGCCGGATATGGTCGTGAATCTCGCCGGCGGACGGTGCATTGCGGTGGACGCGAAGGTTCCACTCGACGCGTACCTCGCGGCAATGGAGTGCGAGAAGGAGATGGATCGCGTCGGACATCTCAAGCGGCACGCGCTGCAGGTTCGCGCCCACGCGAAGATGCTCGGCGCCAAGGCATACTGGAATCAGCTCGACGGTTCGCCGGACGCCGTGGTGATGTTTCTGCCGGGCGAGGTTTACTTCGCGGCGGCACTGCAGAGCGATGCCTCGCTGCTCGAGGAGATTTCAAGTGATAGAGTGATACTGGCATCACCGACGACACTCATCGCGCTGCTCAAGTCGTGCGCCTACGGTTGGCGGGAGGAGAAGATGCGGGAGAATGCGGAGGAAATCGCCGCGTTGGGACGCGAGCTGCACGGGAGAATGGCGGTGCTGGCGGAGCACATCGGAAAGATCGGGAAATCGCTCGGGGATTCGGTTCGCGCGTACAACGACGCGGTTGGGTCGATCGAGTCCAGGGTGATGGTTACGGGAAGGAAGTTTCGGGAGCTCGGGGGGTTGACCGAGGCGGAGATTCCGAGGTTGGCGCCGGTGGAGAAGTTGCCGCGGGAAGTAACCGCAACTGAATAACGGTAACTGAATAACGGCAACGGCAGATGAACGGGACTCCAGACCGTAGTCTTTAAGTCAGGAGTCTGTAGTCAAATGCTCGGTGACTTCACCGGTGTTGCATCGGGCTTCAGGTTGCGGATGAGTCCGTGAAGCATTTTGCGGACTTCGATCGTTTGGTCACTGAGGGAATTAAAGTCTGGGTTGCTGAGCGTTCGTGAGTCGCGGGCGAGTATCAAATGGTACTCGAGCTCAGAGGTGGATCCGAGCGCGATCTTCAGGAAGCGCACTAGCTCTCTGTCGTTTCCCTTGGCGCTCCCTTCGACGATGTTCGCCGGGATGGACATCGCGGCGCGGAGCATTTGGCTGCGCAAAGAGATCGAATCGCGCCCGCGAACTCGCGACACAATGCGATGAATGTTTAGCGTCAGCGCGTGCGCTTTCCGCCACACCTTGAGCTTCTTGAAATCACTCACCCCAGAACCAACCCCCGACTCGGGCTGCTTGCGGCATCGATCCCGCCCGCACACAGTCGTCCGATTCCCGCCGGTGAAGCCAGGGAGTAGTTGACTACAGACTCCTGACTGAAAGACTACAGTCTGGAGTCCCGTTTATTTGCAGTGGCACTGGTCGTCGCGCATATTCACCCACCAGGAATATTTGTTTATGAGTAGCCAACGAGCCGCGCGCGCTGGAAAAAAACCGGGTGGAATCCTGATCTCGCTCAAGGTTTTGGGGGGGCTTCAGCTCCTGCGCGTTGCCGACGGGAAATCGGAGCGGCTGCCGATTCAACCGAAGCGGGCGGCTCTCCTCGCTTACCTCGCGCTGCACTGCGTTGAAGGTCCGTGCGGGCGTGAGACTCTGCTTCCACTCTTCTGGCCCGAGGTCAGCGAAGCCCGCGCCCGCGGCGCGCTGCGCAAGGCAATCCACGAGATTCGCGCCGTCGTCGGCGACGACGTCATTCTCTCCGGCGGGTCAGACCAGCTGACCATCTCGTTCGACAACTTCGAATGTGACGCGTCGGAATTTCTGAAATTTCTATCCGGTGGCGCGCTGCTCGCCGCCGTCTCGATCTACACCGGCGATTTCTTCGACGGCTACTCGCCCTCCGAAGGTGCGCTCGAGCGTTGGGTTTCGAAGCAGCGCGGGCTCTTCCGCGCCCGCGCGTACGGCGCGACGGTTCTGCTCGCTACCGAGGAGAAAAGGAAGGGTGCGTGGGAGCCGGCGCTGTTCTGGGCGAGACGCGCCGAGGATCTGGCGGCGGATCCCGAGGAGGCCGCGCGATTGGTGATGGCGATTCTCGAGAGATCGGGGAATCGCGCCGCTGCGCTCTCGCGCTACGCGTCGCTCACAGCGGAGCTCTCGGAGGAATGGGAAATCGGACCGTCGCCGGAAACGCAGGCGCTGGCGGCGAAGGCGCGCACTCCGATCCGCCCGATGCCGGCGATCACCGACGAGCAGATCCAGGGGAGCGATTTCTTCCGCGACATCGTCGAATGTGCATTCGACGTCATCTACTGCACCGATGCGAAAGGGTTCTTCACCTACGGAAATCCGGCCGGCGCGCGAGTTCTGGGCTGCAGCCGCGAGGAGCTCATCGGCAGACTGTACCTCGACTTCGTCCGCCCCGAGCATCGCACGCCGATGCTCGAGTTTTACCTGCGGCAGATCCAGCTCGGCATTCCGATCACCTACTACGAGTTCCCGGTCCAGCGGAAGGACGGGAAGGTGACGTGGCTTGGGCAGAACGTGCAGCTGATGGAAGCGAACGGTCGGCCTATCGGACTCCGTGCCATCGCCCGCGACATCACGGCGAAGAAGATCGCGGAGCAGCTCGAGGAGGCGGAGCGCCTCTCCCGTGGAGCGGCATCGTGATACCAGGCAAGCACTTATCTACATTGACTTCACATTGAGTCTTGACCGGAAGTGCTTGGCGTATTAGGTTCCATTTCAAGAGCGCCCCGCAGCAGTCTCGCGGGGTTTTGCTTTAGACTCGAATGCGACGGGTCGCTGGTTTCATCTGGAGCAGCAAGGTCTCGCTGTAGCTTGGCCATCGCAGGAGTTCGCGGGGCTGTAGCTCAGCTGGGAGAGCGCACCGTTCGCATCGGTGAGGTCAGGGGTTCGAGCCCCCTCAGCTCCACTGTATTTTGTTTTCGAACACAAAGCTGCCCGCCACCGATCGGTAGGACGTAGAGTTCCAATGACGGTGTGCGTGGCACAGTTTGGCGGTTCTTCCGCCTATAGCCGCCTCAGATCTTTTTGATCTGAGGCGTTTTTGTTTTGTGGGCGGATACAACTGCAAAAACAACTACCAAATAAGACTACCGGCGGGCGGCTGTGGGCCGAGCCGGCTCGCGGCTGCGGGCTTGTCCTACCGATAATCGATCGAATAGCCCGCAGCCGATGTCTGGTTTGCAGAAAGCCGCCTGCCGGTAGTCTTCCGTTGCAGTTCAGTTCTTGAGGTGCCCCCACCAGTACAGCACCACTCCCGCAACCAAGAAAACCGCGCCAACGAGCAGCACGGTCCTATCAGGGGAATCCTTGGCGAAGAACATCCCGTTCACACCGAGCAGAACGAATCCGATTCCGGCCGAGATCATCCCGAGTCGCTGTTTGCCGCCGCCCGCCGAGCCGGCGCGGACCGCAGACACGAGCGCAACGAGTGCGATGATCAGATATGTTGCTGCGAGCATTGGGTTATCCCGTTGTTGAATGCAAATCGGCGACGGGCAGGATCTCCGGCATCGCCCACGTGATGTGAATCGCGCGCGCCGATCTCCGGCGCTCGGCTATGAGAATCATCCCCCAACCGGCCCAGATCCACAGCACCCACGCGACGCGCTCGTACCATCCGATGTCGCGCACAATTTCCCACGACAGCTCCGGGCCCGTCATCGCGATTGCGAACGGGGTGCCGGCGAAGGGGAGCCGGCGCGATACGACTGTCACAGCGCCGGTGCGCCGTGCGATTAGCGTCGCGCGTATCGCCGTGTCGAGCTGAAGCGGAGTCATCGCGCGCCAGCCAGGAA
>JBKJHG010000088.1:0-13492 GCA_046599115.1 Gemmatimonadaceae bacterium | reverse complement strand
GTCGCGGTGAGTGCGATCGTGGGCGGCGATCCGAGATTCCGTCGGACCGTGGCAAGCCGCCGGTAGCTGGGGCGAAAGTCGTGGCCCCATTGGCTGATGCAGTGCGCCTCGTCTATCGCAAGCATCGTGATTCGCCGGCGGAGCCGCTCTGCGATATCGCCGGCCTCGAACCTTTCGGGCGCGAGGTACAGCATCCGCAATTCGCCGCCCTCGGCGCGAGAGAGGATATCCGACGACTCGGCGGGTGAGAGAGTGCTGTTGACGAATTCGGCGGCGATACCTTTCCCCTGAAGCGTCCGCACCTGGTCGCGCATCAGCGAGATGAGCGGTGACACGACGATCGTGAGTCCGGGTAGCATCAGCGCGGGAACCTGATAGCAGACCGACTTCCCGCCGCCGGTTGGTAGGATGACGACTGTGTCACGGCCTCGAAGAACGGACAATACGGCCGCGCTCTGTCCGGGGCGGAAGCTCGAGTAGCCGAACACGCGCGAGAGCGTTTCGCGCGCGTCCGAAAGAGAGGGCGCGCCCATCAACCAACGATGAGCGCGCCCTCTTCCCTGCGCTCAGCCAATGAGCGCGGGGCAAATCAGTTTGACGCGTGTGGTCTCCCTGCTACTTCGCACCTGCCCGCTTGTAGTTCTCCGGAAACAGGGAGACGCGGACGTAGTTGTCGGTGCGAAGATACTTGATGGCCGCGTCCTGAAGCGTCTTGCCAGTGAGGGCGTTGGTGAGCTTGTCGGCGTCGGGAATCGTGGAGATATCCCACTTGTTCTCGTCGAAGTACGCGATCTGCCCGACCCAATACTCGTTCTGCTTGATCGAAGTCTCTCGGGCGCGAAGAAGCGCTTCCTTCACCTTGCCGAGGTAGTCCGGCTTGACGCCGAACTTCTTGATGCTGTCGAGCTGGACGAAGACGGCGGCGGCAAGTGAATCAAGACGCTCAGGCGCGGATCCAAAAGCAATGGTGAACTTGTATCCCGGGTGCGGGAACTGCTGCACGTCGGGCGACGTGGAAACGCCGTACGTTCCGCTCATCTGCTCGCGGAGAGTCTCGCGCAGCTTGATGTCGAGCAGCTGAGCGAGCGCCTGTAGTGCGAGGCGGTTCGGCCGGTTGAACACGATCGGTCCGCTGAAGACGATCGCTGTCTTGGCCTTGGGTTCAGTGCCCTTGAACACTGTCTTGCTTACGACGCCCTTGGGCGGCGACGCGGCGACATCGCGCCACGTTTCCTTCCTGCCCGTGCCGGGAAGTCCACCGATCCACTGCGCCACCAGGGGCTTGAGAGAGTCCGCGTCGAAGCTGCCGACGATGACGAATGTGAAGTCGCCCGCGTTGGAGTAGCGGTCCCGATAGAAGCGATATGACTTCGCGGCATTGGTCAGACCGATGAGCTCCGACGATACCGGCTTCTCACGGAACGCGTGCTGCGCAAGAGTGACTTGCAGCGTGTCGCCGAACGCCGCTTCCGGATTCGCGCTGATGTTGCGGAAGTAATCCTTGAACCGCCCGACGAGTGTGTTCACCGCCGCCGTGTCGAGGCGCGGCTGCGTAAAGTATAGATAGTTGAGCTGGAGCATCGTCGTGAGATCGGCGCGCGACGAGCTGCCGGACATCGTTTCAAAGAGCGATGTGACATTGGGCGCTACGCCGACGATGTGACCGGCGAGGAACTTCTGAAGATCGGTGGCACTGAACGCGCCGACGCCGCTCGCGAGCGGGACCATCTCCGCCGACCCGGCCTGGTAGAAGAGCGAATCCGGAAGAAGCGATGTGCCGCCCGCACTGTACGCCGACATCAGAATCTGATCGGCCTTGAAGTCGGTCGGCTTGATCAAGACGTGCGCGCCGTTGGACAGCTTCCACTCGGTAACCCCGACACGCGGAATCTTCCGCTCGCTGACGATGCGACCCGGAGCGGGCGCCTTGGGAACGAGGGCTCCGGCGGCAATGGTTTCCGTGTACGCCTTGATGTCCGAAGCGACGACCGACCTGATGTCTGCCGCGAGGGCGAGCGAGTCAGGCCGAACAACTCCGGCCTTTTGAGGAGACGTGGCGACGACGACCCACTTGTCATCGCCAAGCCAGCGCGTGGCGAGAGTCTGGAAGTCGAAGAGCTTGATGGTTGGCAAGAGCGCCTGCGCAGCGTTGAGATCGAACTGCTGGCTGGTGGACGGCTCTCCGGTGAGAAACGCTCGCGCGTATTCACCCGCGTAAGAGCCGGAATTGGTCTTGTCGCGCTCCGCGTAAGCCTGTTGGAGATTGCTGATCAGGGATTTCTTCGCGCGGTTGAGCTCTGATTCGAGAAAGCCATACCGGCTGACACGCTCGCCTTCGGCGACCAAAGCACGCAGGCCATTCTCGATCCCGTTGTCCTTTACCACAGCACTGAGAGCGTACAGGCTGGAAGTGCGGACGAGCTGCTCTGCGTCAGAAGCGGCGGCGATAAACGGCGGGTTCGGCTTACGGGTGATCTCTTCGAAGCGCGAGTTGAGCATCGCATTGAACAGCTGCTGCACGAGTGATTCGCGCAGCGACCTGACCGTCGTCGTGCGGACAGCAGGCTCCTTGCGGAAGAGTCGGATGAGCGAGGATGTCGCTTCGCTGTCCGCCGCGACAGCGACTGTGGTCGAAGCGCTCGGCGAAACGGCAAACGATTCTTTCGGCCGCTCGATGGTGCGCGCCGGAATTGCTCCAGCAGCCTGCCGGATCATCGCTTCGATCTTTGTCTTGTCGAAATCGCCGACCGCGACGATTGCCATCAGATCCGGGCGATACCAGTCAGCGTAGAACTTCCGGAGCGTCCCTGGTGTGTATGTCTCGAGAATGTGCTTGTCACCGATCGGAAGGCGATTGGCATAGCGGGATCCTGAGAAAAGCACCGGGAACCACTTCCGCATCATTCTGTTGTTGGCGCCCTGCCCGAGCCGCCACTCCTCGATCACGACGGGACGCTCAAGCGCGATCTGCGAAGAATCGAGCGCGACAGAACCCGCCCACTCGGAGAGAATTTGAATCCCCTTGGCGAGCGCGGACGCGGTGTCCGTCGGGACGGTGAGCATATAGACCGTCTCGTCGAAGCTCGTAAATGCGTTCAGGTCCGGACCGAAACGCATACCCAGTGACTCCAGGTAGCTGGTCAGCGCGTTCTTCGGAAACTGCTTCGTTCCACGGAAAGCCATATGCTCGGTCATATGCGCGAGGCCGAGCTGATTGTCGTCCTCCTGCACCGAGCCGGCGTTCACGACCAGCCTGAGCTCGGCGCGCTTCTCCGGCTTGTGGTTCTCGCGGATGTAGTAGCGCATCCCGTTGGGCAGCACGCCGATGGTGACTGCTGGATCGAATGGAAGCGAATCGCCCGGAGCCATCGGGGATTGCGCCGCGGCGGCAATCGGACCGAGCAGAATAGCAAGCGAAGTAAGGAGACTGCCCCTGAACATTCTCATCGTGAGCTCGAGGATAAAGTGTGTACGAATTCGGTTACGAAGACTTTGCTGCAATCAGGCTCGCGAACTGTGCGGGATCGGCGTTGGCGCCGCTGATCACGCAGCAGGTGCGCTTCCCCTTGAATCGCTCAGGCTCGGCGAGAATGGCGCCGATGCTAAGCGCACCCGTCGGCTCGCATTTCAGATTGGCGAGATTGAAAAGAAGGCGCAGCCCTTCGGCGATTTTCTCCTCGGGGACTTCGATCACACCGGCGACTCCGTGCTGGAGAATCCGCCAGTTATTGTTGCCGACCTGGGTCATCCGCGCGCCGTCGGCCATAGTCGGCTGCTCCTGCTCGTCGCTGATGATCTTGCCGGCTCTCAGCGAATCGGCGAAGTCATTGGCGATGAGCGGCTCGGCGGCAAGCACGCCCGTCTTCTTCCCCGCTTTCTGAACCCCTTGGACCAGACCCGAGACGAGACCGCCGCCGCCGATGGGAGCGATGATGAAGTCGAAGTCGTATCCGAGTGTGAGCAGCTCGTCATACAGCGTTGCGTTTCCGTCGATGACGAGCGGATCGTCGTACGGGCTTGCGACGTACGCTTTGGGCAGGTCCTTCGCCAACTCGGCGAGCCTGGAGAGCCGGCTCTGCTTGGAAACATCGACGAGGTCAACTTCAGCGCCGTATTCACGGACCGCATCGACCTTGATCGCAGGGGCCGTTGTCGGCATCACGACGGTGCACTTCTTATTGAAGAGCGACGAAGCGTAGGCGATGGCCTGACCGAAGTTCCCCGACGACGCGCAGATGATGTGGTCGTTGGGAACGCTGCGCGCGACGTTGTACGCAGCGCGAAACTTGAAGCTGCCGGTGTACTGCAGCGTCTCGCTGGCAAGCGTGATGTCGAGCCCCAGGTGCTTTTTCAGCCGCAGCGCGTCAACGATGGTGGTCGGGCGTGGCGTGTTCATTGGGGCACATCCTGTTTCAGAAAGCGAAGAAGAAACGCGACGGCCAGAAAGCCGATTCCAATCCAGCGCAGCATTGCGTTGTCGGTTCGCATTCCGGCGCCGATGATGACGGCACCGACAATGAACAGAGCGATCTTCAGAGTGGTGCGGTTCATTTCGCCGCGGGAAGTCCGAGCTTCCGTGCCTCGTCGTCGGGAATATCGAGGACCATTCGCAGCAGAGCAGTTGAATACACCTTTCCCTGTGCGTCAGTCTTGAGCGAAAGAGTCCCCCCTCCATCGAGGGCGCCGTGGAGCAGAAAATTGAGGGCCTTCAGGTTGGGAAGGACGAATCGATCCACCCCGCCAGTAATCATTCCATTGAAGTGGTCCGCGACGCGCTTCTGAGTGAGCTCGCGGTCGAGAATCGGAAACCATTCCGGCTTCAGCGCGATGACGCCGACGTTGGCCGTGTCGCCCTTGTCGCCGGAACGCGCGTGGGCGATGTCGAGGAGTCGGACGTTCACGAGAGAATCTCCACCTTCGTAGTGACGACCGTCTTGTCCACGAGCGCCGGCCAGTAGGCAACGATCTCCTCCACTTTGGGACGACCGCCGGCAAATCCGGTGACACTCGGCGGGCCGTTCAACACGAGCGGAGCGATCTCGCGCGTGAACCTTTCGACGGCGGCGCGGTCGCTGGAGCGCACGCCGACGCGCAGCTGCACTTCCGGCGCGTCAAACGATTTTCCGGCGAGAGAGCCGTGTGTCGCGCCGGCGCCGACATACTCCGTGAGAATCTTGTCGTACTTGAGACCGAGCCGTTCGAGGCGCGTACGGAGAATCGCATCCGCGGCCTTTGCCTTGTCGAGCGCTTCCGGCCAAGAGTAAACGAGACTGCCAACGGCCTTGTACCCGGCCGAGTATGCGATGGAGACTTTGAGCTTGTCCGTTGAGGGACCGCCCGTGATTCCCGTCACCTTGACGCGGTTCTCACCATCAGGCGCGAGCTGAATCGAAGTGAAATCGGCGACGACATCGGGGGTGATGTACTGGTGGGGGTCGCCCATCTCGTACACGAGCTGCTCCGTGACACTGGGCACTGAAACGCGTCCCCCTGTTCCCTTGTGCTTTGTGACGACAAATGTGCCATCGGGTTTCACCTCGACAATCGGATAACCGACGTTGGCGAGATCGGGGATGGACTTCCAATCGTAGAGGCAATTCCCGCCCGAACACTGCGCGCCGCATTCAATGATGTGGCCGGCGATGATGCCGGCGGCGAGCTTGTTCCAGTCGTCACTCTTCCAGGCGAATTCATAGCGCAGCGGAGCCATTGTTAGCGCCGTGTCGGTCGAGCGGCCGGTGATTACGACGTTAGCGCCCCTTGTCAGGGCTTCGACAATTGGCGTCGAGCCGATGTATGCATTCGCAGAGAGAACGCGATCACGAACAGTCGAGAGCGGCTCGCCGGTATCCATATTTGCAAGCGGATGACCTGCGGCGATCAGTTCGTCGAGACGACCGAGCAAGTCGTCGCCGGTGACGACGCCGATCCTGAGCTTGCCCTGCGCGTCCGCCTTGACGCCGATCTGCTTTACAGCTTCGGCGCAGGCGACGGGATTCACACCACCCGCGTTGGCGATCACCTTCACTCCGCGCTCGACAACCGCGGGAAGCACGGCCTGCATCGCGCCGAGGAAGTCGCGCGCGTAGCCAAGCGACGGGTCGCGCTCCTTCTGCTTCTGAAGGATGGACATCGTGACTTCGGCGAGATAGTCGAGCATCAGGTAATCGATCTGGCCCTGTTCGACCTGGCGGCGTGGCGCGTCGATGTCGTCGCCCCAAAAGCCCTGCCCTCCGGCGACGCGAACTAAATCCTTCATCTCTCTCCGAGGTGTGCGGGCAATACGAACGCGCCGAGGTGTGGGCCGGGGTTGTTGAGCGAGGCGCGAAGGGCGAAGGAAAGGATTTCGCGCGTTTCTTCCGGGTAGATGATAGCGTCCACGAATCCGCGCGCGGCGGCGTAGCGCGCGTCGAGCTGATGCTCGTAATCTGCGCGCATCTCACCGACGGAATCGCTGACCTCCTTCGGCGGCACACCGCCCTTTTTCTTCGCCGCGTCCAGTGCCGGGCCGTGCACCGCTTGAATCGCAGACTCCCCTTCCATAACCGCCATCCGTCCTGTGGGCCAACTGAAAATGAAGTCGGGATCGAAGCCCTGGCCTGCCATCGCGTAGTAGCCGGCGCCCGAGGCGTGATTAATCGTGAGCACGATTTTCGGGACTCGCGTCGTCGCCATCGCCTCCACGAATCTCGCTCCGGCGCGAATGATTCCAGCGTGCTCGGCTTCGGCGCCAACCATAAAGCCCGAAACGTCCTGCACGAACAGAATCGGAATGCCGGCGCGGTCGCAGCGATCGATGAAGTACGCCACCTTCTCGGCGCTCTCGGGATAAATGATTCCGCCGAAGCGCGGCTTCTCGCCGGGGCGCGGTTTGATCAGGCCACGTTGGTTGGCGATGACGCCGATCGCTATCCCGCCGATGGATGCATCACCGCAGATCATTTCCTTGGCGAGCGAGCCCTGGAACTCTTCCAACTTTCCGTCATCCAGAATGGCGGCGAGAACCGGATGCACGTCGTAAGACATCCGGTGATCGGTCGGCAGTAAATCGTAAAGCTGCTCGGCCACGGCGTCGCGCTTTGAAGTTTTTACGGACTTTGACTTCCCCGTGTCGGATCGTGCATTCGCGGGATTTTGACTCCCGTGCGGAAGCGCCTTCACGAGATCACGGATCTTCGCAATGCACGACTCGTCGTCGTCGAGCGCATAGTGGGCGACGCCGCTGATCTCCGTGTGCGTGATCGCACCTCCGAGCGTCTCCGCGTCAATGACTTCTCCCGTCGCGCCCTTCACGAGGTTCGGTCCACCCAATCCCATAAAGGACGTCCCCTTCACCATCAGGATCACGTCGGAGAGCGCGGGGAGATACGCACCGCCAGCGACGCACTGTCCCATCACCGCGGCGATCTGCGGGACGTGGAGGTAGCGGCGCATTATGGAGTTGTAGTAAAAGATGCGCGCCGCGCCGTACTGCCCTGGGAAAACGCCACCCTGGTACGGGAGATTCACGCCGGCGGAGTCCACCAGATAAATGATCGGGATGCGGCAGCGCATCGCGATCTCCTGGGCGCGGAGAATCTTCTTGATCGTCTCCGGCCACCACGAGCCCGCTTTGACAGTGGCGTCGTTGGCGACGACTACGCACTCGCGTCCCTGAACCGTGAGAAGGCCGGTTACGACTCCGGCAGAGGGCGCTTGTCCTTCGTACTGGTCGTAGGCGACGAGGAGTCCGATTTCGATGAACTTCGAATCGGGATCGCGGAGGAGATCCACGCGCTCGCGGGCGGAGAGCTTTCCCTGATCGTGGAGTTTTTGGATCCGTTTCGCACCGCCTGCCTCGCGGAGCCGGTCCTCGAGTGCGCGAACTTCAGCGCTCATTTCGCGCAGTCTGCTCATCTCAGGCTTCCTGCTTTTCGCGCTCCGCGAACCAACCCTTGATGTAGTCCACCAGCTCAGAGGTCGGCGTTCCGGGGCCAAAGAGCCTGCCGATGCCGCGGGCCGTGAGAGTGTCCATATCCTCTTTCGGGATGATGCCGCCGCCGGTGATCAGCACGTCGTCGCGACCCTGCTCGCGGAGGAGATCCTGAACCCGGGGGATGAGCGTCATATGCGCGCCGCTCAGAATCGAGAGGCCGATGACGTCGGCGTCCTCCTGGACGGCTGCGGTCGCGATCATCTCGGGGGTCTGATGCAAGCCCGTGTAGATGACTTCCATACCGGCGTCGCGGAGTGCGGCGGCGACGACCTTCGCGCCGCGGTCGTGTCCGTCGAGGCCGGGCTTGGCGACTAGAACTCTGACTGGTCTCATTGCTTCCTCAAAGTTAGCCGGAATGTACTGGCATTGTGAAGGAGCCATCGGAACTGCGCGTGGGGGCGGCTACCTGAACGTAGCGATCTCCTGCAACGTTTTGCGATCCAGGCGCGGAACGCGCGCATCCTCCGCCGGATATCCAGTGACGACAAGCAATACGGCCCGCTCATTTTGCGGCCGCTCGAGAATCTCCGTAAGAAAGCCCATCGGATTCGGAGTGTGCGTCAGTGCCGTCAGCCCTGAGTGATGCAGCGCCGCGAGCAAGAAGCCAACGGCGATGCCGACCGATTCATTTACGTAATAGTGCGTTCGCCGACCGCCCCCGGCGGTGACTCCGTACCGCTGCGCGAAGACCGCAATTAGGTATGGTGCGTCCTCCAGGTATGGCTTGTTCGCGTCGGTTCCCAGCGGAGCCAGCGCAGCAAGCCAGTCTGCGGGAGCCGTTCGATAGAACTCGGATTCAGCGCGCTCGGCAGCCACGCGAATGGACTTCTTGAGCGCGTCATCGCCGATGACAACGAAATGCCACGGCTGTTGGTGCGCGCCGCTCGGCGCCGTCCCCGCAGCCTCCACGCAGGCTTCGATCACCTCGCGGGGAACAGGTCGTGGGCTGAAATGACGGGTGGTGCGTCGCCGCTGCATTTCCGCCGCGAACGTCCGGCTGCGCGCGATCATCTCCGTAACCGGGTATTCCGTATACGCTGGAAGCGGAATGAAGCCGGGCGTTGTGTTTTTCATCACACAACAGTAGTCGTTCGCGACAAGCGCGGACCGTGTGATCTCCGCGCTATCATTTTCTAGCGACCAGCACCATCTCGCTCGACGTCCGCCTGAGCGGCCTGTCCGCCCACCCGTCGTACGCCTGCTCGACGATCAATCCCGCGTCCGAACAAAGCTCCGCGAGACGAGTCGCCGTATAGAGCCGGATCCGATGGCTCCGCCGTCCCTGCTTCGAGCCGCGCTTCCACTGCGAATGAACGGAGAGCAGTCCGGAGAGCGAGTCGAACTCCCGCTCCTGCGCGATCAGCGTACCATCGCTCGTCGTCCACCAATCCTTGGAGAGGAACCGCGCCATCACGCCATCGCGGCTGCCGCCGTGCCACACGAGAATCCCGCCCGGCTTCAGAACGCGCGCGAACTCGGCGATTACCTTGCCATCTTCCTTGGGATGTGCGAAGAATCCGAACGACGTGAAAAGATCGATCACGGCGTCGAACTTTCCCTTCCACTTGGTGGGAAGCTTTCGCATATCGCCGCGCGTGTAGCGAAGATTCTTCCCCGTCCCTCGCTTCTTCGCCGCGGCGAGCAGGTGCGCCGAGTAGTCGAGTCCGTCCACGTCATAGCCGGCCTCGGCAAGAAGATGCGCGTGACGCCCCTGGCCGCACGGAACGTCGAGGATTTTCGCGCCCGTCGGGAGCTCCATTATCTCGATCAGGCGCCCTATCTCCCGTCTGTCGTTCTCAAGATCGAATATCGGCTCATACTCCCGGAGATAGTGGGAGTCGAATGCCGTCTCCCACCACTCCGCGGAACGGCTCAGAAGAACACCGGCTCCCGATACGCGCCGAACACTTCTTCCATCGCGGCGCGGATTTCGTAGAGAGTGCAATACGCGCGGGCGCAGTCGAGAATGTGCGGGATGAGATTCTCCGTCGTCTTCGCTGCGTCACGCAACGCGCCGAGGTGTTTCTTGACGAGTTCCGAATCCCGCTCGGCGCGCAGCTTGGCGAGGCGCTCGCGCTGTTCCTTCTCAGTGTCGCCGATCTTGAGCAGCTCGATCTTGAGCTCCGGCTCGTCGGTGACGAACTCGTTGACGCCGACGATCACGCGCCGGTGCTGCTCGATCTCCCACTGCTGCCGCGCGGCGGACTCATTGATTTTCCGCTGCAGCCAGCCTGTCTCCAATCCGCGCACCACGCCGCCGACTTCTTCGATCTGCTTGAACAGCGATTCCGCCTCTTCCTCTAGCTGCGTCGTCAGCGCCTCCACGTAGTACGAGCCGCCGAGCGGATCAATCACATTCGGAACTCCACTCTCGTAGGCGAGAATCTGCTGCGTGCGGAGCGCGACCTGCACCGACTCTTCCGTCGGCAGCGCGAACGTCTCGTCCATCGAATTCGTGTGCAGCGATTGCGTTCCGCCGAGTACCGCCGCCATCGCCTGATACGCGACGCGAACGATGTTGTTCATCGGCTGCTGGGCGGTGAGAGTGACTCCTGCGGTCTGCGAATGGAAGCGCATCATCCACGAGCGCGGATCCTTGGCGCCATAACGCTCCTTCATATGGCGCGCCCAGATGCGGCGGGCGGCGCGGAGCTTGGCGATTTCCTCGAAGAAATCGTTGTGGATGTCCCAGAAGAAGGAGAGGCGCGGGGCGAAGCTGTCCACATCCAGTCCGCGCGCGATTCCTCGCTCGACGTATGTGAACCCGTCCGCCAGCGTGAACGCGAGCTCCTGAGCGGCGGTGGCTCCGGCCTCTCTTATATGGTAGCCGGATATGGAAATCGTATTCCACTGCGGCGCGTGCTTCGCCGACCACTCAAACGCATCCACGATCAGCCTCAACGCGGGCTCGATTGGATAGCACCAAGCGTGCTGCGCCATATACTCTTTCAGAATGTCGTTCTGGATCGTCCCGCGCAGTTTCGACGAATCGATGCCGTGCTTCTCGGCGGCGGCAATGTAGAAGCAGTAGAGGATGACCGCCGGCCCATTGATTGTCATTGAAGTCGAGACTTCGTCGAGCGGGATCCCGTCGAAGAGCATCTCCATATCGGCGAGGGACGATATCGCGACGCCGCACTTCCCGACCTCACCCTCGCTGCGCGGATGATCGGAATCGTAGCCCATCAGTGTCGGGAAATCGAACGCCACCGAGAGCCCGGTCTGCCCGTGCGAGAGGAGGAACTTGTATCGCTCGTTCGTGTCGCGCGCGCTGCCGAATCCGGCGAACTGACGCATCGTCCACAGACGGCCGCGATACCCGCTGACGTGAATCCCCCGCGTGTAGGGATACGATCCGGGAGCCGGCAGCGCCTCAGCGCCGGTCTCGGCCGCGTCGAGCGGAGTATACAGCGGCCCGACTTCGCGGGCGGAATTGGTGAACGCGATGTCGCGCAGCTCGCCCTTCGCGTAGCGCTTGCGCCACGCTTCTACTTCGGCGCGCAGCTTGGCCATCTCGGGATTGTCGGCCGAGTCGCCATTGGAGGGGCTGTCCGGGCCCGCTGATTTCGTCTTCGGATTGTCTTTCAGAGTCGTCATCGTGTTCCCTTGCCTCGCTCCGATGAAATCAGCCCGGCGCTCTCGCCAAGAATCTGCTCGGCGGCACTAAACGGCGTGGTCGTCCGCTTCTCGATATCCGGCAGCATTCGTTCCAATCTTTGCCGAGTTGCTTCGTCCGACCAGATGCGGCCGCGGAATGAAGACTCGACAAGCTCCATCACGCGCTCTCTCGTTCTCTCGCGCCTGCGCTCAACGAGGCGGCCCGTCCTTTCAAGATACGCGAAGTGACGGTCGAGCGCGTCCGCGAGCTCGTCTATTCCCTTTCCGTCGCGCGCGGTGGCGCTGAGGACGGGGGGAGTCCATTCGTCTGACTCCGCTTTCGCAGCGTCGCGGGCGACTTTCGCCGGATTGAACCTTTTCAGCTCGACGCCGTGATGGGCTGGAACGTTTCCAAACGAGACGCCCTTCCGGAGGCCGAGCATCAGCTCGACGTCGTTGCGAAGGCGGTCGGCGCCGGGACGATCGGCCTTGTTGACTACAAAGATGTCGGCGATCTCCATCACGCCTGCTTTCAGAGTCTGGATCGCATCGCCCGATTCAGGGACGAGCACGACGACGGTTGAATCGGCAGTGCGCGCGACGTCGAGCTCCGATTGTCCCACTCCGACGGTCTCGATGATAATGCGATCGAAGCCGAAGGCGTCGAGAACGTCGGCGACTTCGCGAGTAGCAGACGCGAGACCGCCGAGTGAGCCGCGCGTTGCCATCGAGCGGATGTAGACGCCATCGTCGAGAGCGATCGCTTCCATTCGGACGCGGTCGCCGAGCAGAGCGCCACCGGTGAACGGCGATGTAGGATCGACCGCGAGAACGCCAACCTTGAGTCCGGCCTTCCGATAATTCGCGACGAGCAGCGCAGTGACGGTGCTCTTTCCCGCTCCGGGTGGACCGGTGATACCAATTCTCCGCGCGCGTCCGGTGCGGGAGTGGAGCGCGCCAAGGAGCTCGTCATATCCTTGACGGTGATTCTCGACGACGCTGACGGCGCGCGCAAGTGCGGGAATTCTCCCGGCGTCGAATGCCGCGACGAGATCGTCGTTAGAGCGTGGCAACTATCTCTTCCTGGCGCCGCCACATTGCGGACGCCATCCGCGCATCGCCTTCCGGATGATCGCGCCCGAGCACGTGCAGCACCCCGTGAACAACCAAACGCAGCACTTCTTCCCTCGCGCTGATCTTTTGCCGCTTCGCATTCGCCCGCGCGGCGTCGGGGCAGATGTAAATGTCGCCCAGCGTCGCGGATCCGCCGGCGGGATTCTGGAACGCGAAGGAGATGACGTCTGTGACGGAGCGCTTCTGCAGATACTTCGTGTTGAGCTTCTTCATCGCCGTCGTTCCGACAAATGCGATGGAAAGGAGCGCAGAGTTTGCGCGCTCCCGCTCGAGCGTCGCGATAGCCGCCCGCCGGATGTCTGCGCTGGAGGCCGGCAGCTTCTTCACCGTCGACGAGACGGCGATCCAGAAGCGATCGCTGTGCGGCGAAGCTCTCCGCCTGCCCTTAGACGCCGGCGTCTTCGGCGTAGGCTTTGATGATTTCGCGGACGAGCCGGTGGCGCACGACGTCCGCTTCGGTGAGATAGTAGAACCCGATGCCCTCGATGCCAGGGAGAATCCTCTCCACCTGCACGAGTCCCGAATCTTCGCGCTTCGGCAGATCGATCTGCGTCTTGTCGCCGGTGATGACTGCACGCGAGTTAACGCCGAGGCGCGTCAGAAACATCTTCATCTGTGCCGCCGTCGCGTTCTGCGCCTCATCGAGAATGACGAACGCGTCGGAGAGCGTGCGGCCGCGCATATAAGCGAGCGGCGCGATCTCGATCGTCCTCGTCTCGAGGGCTTTCTGTATGCGCTCCGGCGGCATCATGTCTTCCAGAGCGTCGTAGAGCGGGCGGAGATACG
>JBKJHG010000235.1:0-26167 GCA_046599115.1 Gemmatimonadaceae bacterium | reverse complement strand
CGTCGTTGCGATCGTTGCCGAGAGAAGCGCGCCTTTGCTGAAATAGTAAACGTGATTCCCATCGGGTGCCCACGTGAACGCCGCTCCGCCGCCAGCCGACACCTGTGCCCGAATCGAAGGATCAGGGTACGAGCGAACGTACACTTCGGACTGGCCCGCTTCTGCGTCGGTGAGCATCGCCCATTTGCCATCCGGTGAAAACGCCGGCTGCGTCACTCCGCTCGCTTCTTCGACGAACAGCTTCGAAACGGTCGGCGAGTCGAGCGCAGTACGGAAGACGCGCCACGCATTGTTCGCATAGCCAACGTAAAGCACCGACCGGCCGTCGCGCGAAATAGACGCGGCCGGCGTGAACACAAGCGCGTCGAAAAGCTTCTTGGCGGGCGAGCCGCCATCCGCGTTCTGCGACCAGATTGCAAAGCGTTTTTTATCGCCGAGCGCGACGTACACGACGGTGCTCCCGTCGGATGTCCACGACGGCGATGTCGCCGCTTCAGCAGATGAGAGACGCGAGAACGTCCCCGTCGCAATTTCGTAGATCCAGATCGCTGACTTGCTTCCCTCCTGAACGGCGACTGCGATTCTGCTCCCGTCGGGCGAGAGGCGCGGCCCGACGAACTGCCGCGTTTCCTGCGAAAGCGCCGAGACCTTTCCGTCACGCGAGATCCACGCGAGCCGTGTGTTAGTTCCGCCGCGCCCGGTGAGAAGGGCCCCGCTCTTGGAGACGAATATCTCCGAGTTGCCGTTCAGCCCCTGACCGACGAGAACCGGATCGTGCACCGGCGTTGGCGCCCCTGACGTGTTGCGCTCCGACCTGTCGAGCTTGACGCCCATCACGGCGCCGTCCGATTGAACGTACACGAGCGTGCCGTCAATCACAGCCAGGGGTCGAACGGCAGGGAGGTCGAGCCGAGTGATGTCGCCTCCGTCGAGCGACGCGGTCGCAAGCTTCGACGACGACAGACTCCCGCTCCAGATGATGAACACAACGTTTTTCCCGTCCGGCAGCGCGACCGGCCAGAGGAAATCCGTCTCGCCCTTTGTCGTGTCGGGCTTCACGAATTCCTGCAACGTGCCGCCGGACGCGCTCACTTTCGACAGGCCGTGAAAGTTTTGCTCGGCGCCGAATACGAATTCGTCGCGGCTCGTCCAGTCAATGCCGTTCTGGCTGCCCGCATCAGCGACGTTGATCGGCGCGCTGCCGTCGAAGCGCACCTTCTTCAACTTTCCGTCGGCCTCGAACGCGACCCATTCGCCGTCCGGCGAAAAAACCGGCTGCTGTCCGCGCGACGATCCCGGCACAAGGTGCGCGTCGAGCTGATCGGTCTGCTGCACGTACAGCGCTTCGCCGTTTGGAGAGCGGCCCTGGTAAACGATTCTGCCACCGTCGGGAGAGATCGCTCCCGGCCAGGGCGTGCCGTCGGTCGGCCGCGCGCTGTCCGGAGTTGCGAGAACGAATCTCACCGCGCGTGCGGTTACGACCGGATTGCGTCCGCGCATCCACGCGGCGGCGAAGAGCAGCGCGAGAATTGCGAGCCCGGCGACGAGTGGATCCTTTACGCGATCCAGCCACCCACGCCGCGTTGTTGCAGCAAGACGGGCGCTGGTGACTGCGTTCGACGCGGCAAAATCTCCGCGCCCCTGCAGTCCCTCCGCGTATTCTTTCACATTTGAATACCGATCGGCGGGTAGCTTCTCCAGCGCGCGCTGAACCGTCGCCTCGACGTACTCCGGAACAGCTGAACGCGTACTGCGGATCGACCGCGGCTTTTCAGTCAGCATTCTCGCGATCACTGCCTGCGATGTGTTGCCCGTATGCGGCGGCTCGCCAGTCAGCATCTCGTATGTCATCGCGGCGAGCGAGTAGATGTCGCTGCGCGCATCGATGACGCGATCTCCGGTGGCCTGCTCGGGGCTCATATACGCCGGAGTGCCGAGCGAGAGGCCGGTTTGCGTCATCCGGTTTCCACCGGCGTTGCTGACGGCGAGAGCGATTCCGAAATCGGCAACGACCGGTTGCCCGGATTGAAGAAGAATGTTCTCCGGTTTGAGGTCGCGGTGAATGACGCCGTGCGAGTGCGCGTACTCGAGTGCATTGGCGATGGCGATGGAGATGCGGATCGCTTCGTCGATGGGGAGCTGCTTCTCGCGGTCGAGCCGCGCGCGGAGCGACTCACCTTCGATGAACGGCATAACATAATACAGAAGCCCCTCGGCCTCGCCCGAATCGAAGAGGGGAAGAAGATTCGGGTGCTGCAGATTTGCGGTGACCTTGATCTCGGAGAGAAACCGCTCGACGCCGAGTATTGCGCCGAGGTCGGGCTTGAGAACCTTGAGCGCGACGGCGCGATCGTGACGGATGTCGCGCGCTAGGTAAACCGTCGCCATTCCACCGGCGCCGATCTCGCGCTCGATCACGTACTGGTCGGCGAGGGAAGTCTTCAGCTGATTGAACGGGTCCACGCGTTGTCGGGCGAGGGTGAGGTGGCACGGCAGAATCTGGCCTGCCCGAATATGGCGTTTGGCGGCGGGGCAGCAAAGAAGGAAAAAGACGAGCGATCGCGAAAGCCCGTCTGATTGGCGATCTCCTTGCTCGACGACCAGATGGCTGGCACATTCGTCAAGGCAGTCACATCCACCACCCTAGGGAGTTTGGATGCTGAAGCAACTGGGATCGATTGAGATCGTCCTGCTGACCGGCTGCGGGACAGCGAGCCGATGACCCTCCTTGGCACTCTCGGTGTTTCGCTCGCCGCGCTCGCCGTTTTCCTCGTGCTGTTTGCGATTTACATCACGGTCAGCATGAACGCGAATGCCAACCGCGAGGACGTCGTCGTCTCGACGGGCAAAGTATCGGACGACGAAGTTGAATTCATGCGCGCATTCAACGCCGCCGCGGGCCGCCACGCCCACGAGGGGAACGCAGTCAGCGTCTTTCAGAACGGGGCGGAGATATTTCCGCCGATGCTCGAGGCCATCGCCGCCGCGAAATCGACCATTCACCTGGCCACCTTCATTTACGGGGCAGGAGAAGTTCCCAACGCGTTCGGCGCCGCGCTCATCGCCGCCGCCAGGCGAGGAGTCACGGTTCGCGCCGTTCTCGACAGCAACGGCGCGGCGAACGCGCCGAAAGATCTCATCAAGAAGATGACCGACGCGGGCTGCCAGGTGAGCTGGTTTCGCCGCGCCCAGTGGTACGACTGGGAGAGATACAACCATCGGTCGCACCGCCGTCTTCTCGTCGTTGACGGGACCGTCGGATTCACCGGCGGCGTCGGTATCGCCGACGATTGGTCAGGGAACGGCGACAGTCCGAAACACTGGCGCGATACTCACGTGCGCATCACTGGCCCCTCGGTGGCGTCACTGCAGGCGGCATTCATCGACAGCTGGAATGGCTGCACCAACGAGCTACTGCTCGATGGGGCGCTGTTCCCGGTATTAACGCCGCAGGGAGACATTCCGATCTGCATCGTTCAGAGCAATCCGAGCGGCGGGACGAGCAGCGCGCAGCGGGCATACGCCGGATTGATCGCCGGAGCGGGTCGCACGCTGGCGATTTCCAACGCCTACTTTCTTCCGTCGCCGCCATTTGTTGATGCGCTGATAAAGGCGAAGGCGCGCGGTGTGGACGTGAAGGTCGTAATGCCGGGGCCGTATCACGACGAGCCGGCGGTAAGGCGCGCCAGCCGGCGAACGTGGGAGCCGCTGCTCGCCGGAGGAGTGGAGCTGTACGAGTATCAGCGCACGATGCTTCACGCAAAGGTTGTGGTGGTCGACGACCTGGTGACGTCGATAGGATCGATCAACTTCGATCCGCGTTCGTTCACCCTCAATGCAGAGTGTGCAGCGGTGATGCTCGACGCGAAGGTCGCAGAGGATACGATGCGTGTTTTCCGCGAAGATCTCGGCCAAAGCAGGCGAGTAACGATGCACGATGTGAAGAACCGCAGGTTCTTTAACCGGGTTGCGGATTCGCTCTGCTACTGGGTGCGCGCGCAGCTCTAGCAAGAGCGCGGTGACTAAAAGCCCCGCCATCTCTGGCGGGGCTTTCGTTACCAATTCGCGAAAATCCGCGACAGTGACGCTACAGTCTAGTACCGGTAGTGATCCGACTTGTACGGCCCATCGAGCGGAACGCCGAGGTAATCCGCCTGGTCCTTCGACAGCTTGGTGAGCTTCACGCCGAGCTTGTCGAGGTGCAGACGCGCCACCTTTTCGTCGAGATGCTTCGGCAGCGTGTACACCTTGCACTCGTAGCTCTTGCAGTTGGTGTGCAGCTCGATCTGCGCCATCACCTGGTTGGTGAAGCTCGCGCTCATCACGAAGCTCGGATGTCCCGTCGCGCAGCCAAGGTTCAACAGGCGGCCCTCCGCCAGAATCATCACGCTGTGACCATCGGCGAAAACGTACTCGTCGTACTGCGGCTTGATGTTGATCCGCTTCACGCCCTTAGCCTTCTTCAGGCCGGCCATATCGATCTCATTGTCGAAGTGCCCAATGTTCCCGACGATCGCCTTGTCCTTCATCAGCGCCATATGCTCGGCAGTAATAATGTCCTTGTTGCCGGTCGCCGTGATGAAGATGTCTGCCGTCTTCACCACGTCGTCGAGCGTCGTCACCTGATAGCCTTCCATCGCGGCCTGCAGCGCGCAGATGGGATCGATCTCGGTGATGACAACACGCGCGCCCTGTCCCTTCAGCGCCTGCGCGCAGCCCTTGCCGACATCGCCGTAGCCCATAATCACCGCGACCTTCCCGGCGAGCATCACATCGCTCGCGCGAAGGATTCCGTCGGTGAGCGAGTGACGGCAGCCGTACAGATTGTCGAACTTCGACTTGGTGACCGAATCGTTGACGTTGATTGCGGGGAAGAGAAGCGTTCCCGCTTCCATCATCTGGTAGAGGCGGTGCACGCCCGTCGTCGTCTCCTCGGACACGCCGCGCACGTCAGCCGTCGCCTTCGTCCAGCGCGTCGGGTTCGCGTTCAGCTCGCGCTGCAGCAAGCCCAGAATGACGCCGTACTCCTCCGAGTCCTTCTTCTCGTCGAACGCAGGCACCTTGCCCGCCTTCTCGAACTCGACGCCCTTATGCAGCAGCAGCGTCGCGTCGCCGCCGTCATCAAGGAGAAGATTCGGGCCCGAACCGTCCGGCCAGACGAGCGCCTGATCGGTGCACCACCAATACTCCTCGAGCGACTCACCCTTCCAAGCAAACACCGGAACGCCATTCGGCTTGTCGATCGTGCCGTTCTTTCCGACAACTACCGCGGCCGCGGCGTGATCCTGGGTCGAGAAAATATTGCACGAGACCCAGCGCACGTCGGCGCCGAGCTCGGCCAGCGTCTCGATGAGGACGGCCGTCTGAATCGTCATATGCAGCGAGCCCATTATTCTCGCGCCCTTGAGCGGGAACTTGCCGGCGTACTCCTTACGCAGCGCCATCAGGCCGGGCATCTCGTGCTCGGCGAGGCGGATTTCCTTGCGGCCGAATTCGGCGAGAGAGATGTCGGCGACTTTGAAGGGCTCGCGGTCGGCGGCGGCCTTGATCGGCGTCGTTTTTGGTTCGAGAGTTGTTGCCATTTTCGAGTCTCGTTTAGTGAAGAGTGATTGAACTACAACTGAAGACAACCGGCAGGCGGCTTTGGGCCGAGCCGGCTTTGGGCTACGGGCTATTCGAACGCATCGAAAACTGAATCCATTTCCTAGTCCCTAGTCCCTGGTCGTTCAAGCAACAACTCCCAGCTTTCTGCGCGCATTCGTTTTTAACGCGATTACGGCCGGCTTTGATCCGGTGGCCGCAAACAGCGTCGGACCTTTGGCATCGGGGTCCGGAGGGAGCGGGGTGTAGCGAACATCTTCGAGTCCGGCGTTCCGCATCCAATTGATCACTGCTTCATCGGTGAATCCCTGCCAGAGGTGACCCATCGCGTGACGGAGATCGGCGCGCTCGTGCGGCATCATATCCACGATCAACAGCTTGCCGCGCGGCCCAGTGATGCGCGCCGCTTCGGCGATCGCTTCTTCGGGATTGGTCACGTAATGGAGGACGAGGAACAGCAGCGACACATTCGATTCGTCGTCGGCGAGCGGGAGTGATTCCAGCTTGCCGCTTCTCACGTCCACATTCTTGTATGAAGAGAGACGCTTCTTTGCCGCCGAGAGCATCGCCGATGATTCGTCAACGGCGACGACGTGACGCACGAACGGAGAGATAAGCGCGCTTACCTGTCCCGTTCCGCATCCGAGATCGGCGACGGTCCACGTCGGCTCGAACAGCGCGAGAAGAGCGGCATCGGTGTGCTTGCCGAAAAGATCTGCACGAAGACGGTCCCACTCACCGGCGCTGCTGGAGAAAAATTGCTGCGACTTCGACGTCCGTTGCGCGAGGATGGCGCGGGTGCGCCGCGCGTCCTGCTCAGCTCCCGTCGAGGTCGCGATCTGGTCGCGCACGAGGTGCCACAGCTTCCGCGACTGCGTGTCCATCGAATCGGTCGCGAGGCGGTACAAGCGGCTCGTTCCCTCCGACCGGGAAGTGACCCATCCGCCCGTTGCCAATACCTTCAAATGATTGCTGAGCGTGGACTGCGGGAGCTGCATTATCGCGCGCAGCTCGTTAACCGTCAGCTCGTTCCGCTCGAGTGCGAGCAGGATGCGGCTGCGGGTGGAATCGGCAAGGGCGTTCATCCTGCCGAACAGGGCGGAATTGCTTAATCCATTCATCCGGATGCAAAGATACAATGCCTCCTGGCTGGCTGCAAGGCGGAACCGCGATTCGTTTGGTGTAAATTCTCCCGATGCGGCCGCAATCGATTACCGACGCCTCAGGCGCCGCAGCATTTGCCGCGGCGCGGGGCCCGGTAGAGGCCGCGCTGGCGAGAATTTCCTCCCAAGAGCTGGATGGGCTGCCGGAGTCGCTGATCTCACCGGTTCGCTATGCGGTCGGCGGCGAAGGGAAGCGTCTCCGGCCGATCCTCTCCCAATACATATATGAGGCGTGTGGCGGCTCGGGCGACATCGCCTCGATCGCGGTATCGGTCGAGCTGATCCACACGTACTCGCTCGTACACGACGACCTGCCGTGTATGGACGACGACGACGTCCGGCGAGGACGACCGACCGTCCACCGCGAGTACTCGGCGCGCGATGCGGCGCTCGCGGGCGCGGCGCTGATACCGATCGCTGCCCGCTCGATATTCCGAGCCGGCCGTGAGCTTGGCTATTCCGAAGAGAAGTGCGGCGCAATCGCGCGCGCGGTTCTCTCCAGCGCCGGCGCGGGCGGAATGATCGGCGGCCAGCTGCGCGATCTCAACGCCGAGGGCCAATCGCTTTCGGTCGAAGAAATGGAATCACTTCATTCGGCGAAAACCGGTGAGCTGATTATCGCATCCGCGCTTATCGGGGCGATCGCCGCCGACGCGGACGCTGACACCCTCGCCGCGGTCGAAAAATTCGCCTGGTCGCTCGGACTCGCATTCCAGATAATGGACGACGTTCTCGACGAGACGTCATCGACCGCGATACTTGGAAAGACCGCCGGGCGGGACGCGGCGCTTGGTAAGAGCACCTACGTTTCCCTCCTCGGATTGGCCCGGGCGAGGGAGCACGCAGAGGAAGTCATAAGGGAGGGAACGGCGGCGCTCTCGGAGAGGGGTATTCTTACCGCAAAGCTGCTCGAAGTCGCTAATTTCATTCTTGCCCGAAATGCCTGACGAAACGGAATCAGTGTCCATACTCGACTCCATCAATTCGCCCCGCGATCTGAAGCCGCTTTCCCGGAATGAGCTGAGACAGCTCTCCGCCGAGATGCGTGAGCGTCTGATCGAAGTTTGCTCCGTCACCGGCGGCCACATCGGCGCCGGCCTCGGCGTTGTCGAGCTGACGGTCGCCCTCCACGCAGTGTTCGAGGCTCCGAAGGATCAGATCGTCTGGGACGTCGGTCACCAGGGCTATCCGCACAAGCTGCTCACCGGCAGAGCTGGAGAGATGCGCAGGCTGCGACAGGAGGATGGGATCTCCGGATTCCTCAAGCGATCGGAGAGCGAGTACGACGCATTCGGCGCCGGTCACGCGGGAACCGCGATCTCGGCTGCCTACGGAATGGCGGCGGCGCGCGACATCAACGGTGATGACTACGACGTGGTCGCCGTGCTCGGCGATGGCGCGCTGACCTGTGGCCTAGCGTATGAGGGATTGAACAACGCCGGCGCCGGCGACCGCGACTTCATCGTAATACTCAACGACAACGAGATGTCTATCGCCCCGAACGTGGGCGCGATGTCGAAATATCTCACCTCGGTGCAGCGGAATCCGCTCTACAATAGAGTAAGGTCGGCGATCGGTAACGTCGTGGATTCGGCGCCGGGCCCGCTCTCCGCGGTTGGAACGCTGGTGCGGAAGTGGGAGGAATCGATGAAGTCGTTCCTCACTCCGGGTGTTCTCTTCGAAGAGCTTGGGTTCCGCTACTTCGGCCCGATTGACGGACACGACATTGACGCGCTGATGGACACGCTCGAGGCGGTGAAGAATCTCAGCGGACCGCGTCTAGTGCACTGCATCACGCAGAAGGGAAAGGGATTTCCCGCGGGCGAGCACGTGGAGAAATGGCACGCGCTGCCGCCTGGCCACGATCCGGCAACGGGGAAGCAGCGGAAGGTTTCTTCGGCGAATTCCGCATACACAGCGGTGTTCGGTGAGGCGCTCGTCGAGCTGGCGAAGGACAATCCGAAGTTGGTGGCTATCACCGGCGCGATGCCAAGCGGAACGGGCACAGGCGGATTCGCGAAGAAGTATCCGGACAGGTTCTTCGACGTGGGAATCGCCGAGGGGCACGCGGTGACTTTTGCGGCGGGGCTGGCGACGAAGGGAATTCATCCGGTGTGCGCGATCTACTCGACGTTTCTGCAGCGCGCGTACGACAACGTGATTCACGACGTTGCGATTCAGAATCTGCCGGTGATTTTCGCGATGGACCGCGCCGGCCTCGTCGGCGAAGACGGTCCGACGCATATGGGTCTGTACGACATCGCGTATATGCTCGCCGTTCCGGGAATGGTCGTCACCGCTCCGAAGAACGCGACGGAGATGATTGGCCTTCTGAAGAGCGGGCTCGCTCGCAAGGCCGGCCCGTTCTGTCTCCGTTATCCGCGCGATGCGACGCCGGAAACGGTTGGCCCGGTGTCCGGCATCGCCGAGATTCCGCACGCGAGCTGGGAGATAGTCCGCAAGCCGCAGGGCCCGAGAGAGGGCGGGGAAGGAATTGCGATTCTCGCCGTTGGAACGATGGTGCTTCCGGCGATCGCCGCGGCAGAACTTCTTGCCGCCGATGCGCCCGTCACAGTCGTCAACTGCCGCTATCTCAAGCCGCACGATGAGAAAACCCTCGAGGCGATTCTTCGCGACAACAAGAGAATTCTCGTCGTCGAGGAGGGAACGGTCGTCAACGGGTTCGGCGCGCATATGGCGTCGGTGATCGCGACGCTCGACCCGTCGGCCCACGTCATCGCGCACGGCGTCCCCGATGAGTTCATCGAGCAGGCGCCAAGGGCGAAGCAGCTTGCATCGGTGGGACTCGACGCGGTCGGAATCTCGATGCGGGTGCGTAATTCATTCGCCATCGGCGTCGCCCGCTCCCCGCGACTCAAGGCGGTGTGATGCGACTTGGCGTCATAGGTCACAAGGGCTACAAGGAGCTTCCCGGAATTCTGGAAACGCTATTTCGCGTTTCAGCCGCGCTCGGTCTCGAGCTTTCGTTCGAGGATGAGATCCACGACGCGGCCGGGAAAGGAAAGCATCTAAAATCTCCGGATGACATCGACGCGCTGCTGACCCTTGGCGGCGATGGAACGCTGCTGCGCGGGGCGCGATGGCTGAACGGGCGTGACGTCCCGATTCTCGGGGTGAATCTGGGGCGGCTGGGTTTCCTCACCAGCTGCAGCAGCGATGATCTCGAGTTGTCCTTGAAGGAATTCGTCGCTGGGAATTACTCCGCCGAGCCGCGAATGGTTCTCAGTGCGGTGGCCACGGACAAGACCGGCGCAGTGAAACACGAGTGGCGGGCGCTCAACGACGTCGCGCTGCACAAAGGCGGGTTCGCTCGTGTCGTCCGCCTCAAGATCTCGATCGATGGCGGCGCGATTGGAACGTACGCGGCGGACGGAATCGTCATCTCGACTCCGACCGGCTCGACGGGTTACAGCCTCTCTGCGGGCGGCCCGGTGGTGGTTCCGACCGTTGAGTCCATCATCATCACGCCGATCTCCGCGCACACGCTGGCGATCCGCCCGTTGGTGATTCCCCCCGAGGCGATTGTCACTATCGAAGCGGCCGACAGTCCGACCGAGCTGCTCGTGACGGTGGACGGCCAGGTGGGCACGAGGCTCATTCAGAACGAGCAGCTGAGCGTGCGCCGCGCAAAGTCGCCGGCGCGAATCGTCCGCTTTCCGGGGACGACATTTTTCGATCGACTGAGGGTGAAGCTCGGCTGGGGAGGGCTCCCCGAGCGCGACCAGCCGCGCGGATGCTGACTGAGCTCCGGATAAAAAACTTCGCGATCATCGAATCGCTCGCCCTTCCGCTCGAGAAGGGACTGAATGTCCTGTCTGGAGAAACCGGGGCGGGAAAATCCATCATCGTCGGCGCGCTCGGACTCCTCCTCGGAGAGCGGGCGAATGCGGACCTCGTGAGAACGGGCGCCGAGAAAGCGACGGTGGAAGGAGTGTTCGACGTGTCGGGCGCGCCGGAGCTGGCGGCATTCGCGGATGAGCGTGGTATCGAGATCGAGGACGACACACTGGTGCTGAAGCGGGAAGTGACTTCGGGTGGTCGCGGGCGCGCGTGGGCGAACGGCGCGACGGTCACGGCGGGCGTGCTTGCCGAGCTGGGCAGGAAGCTGGTGAATCTTCACGGGCAGCACGACGCGCAAACCCTTCTCGATTCCGATTCACAGCGCGACATCCTGGATGCTTTTGGTGGAGCGGGAGCGCAATCGGTGAGGGTACGAAGCGCGTTCGACGCGCTTTCGCTGGTGAACCGGCAGATCGAGATGCTGACCACGAAGCGGACCGACATCGAGCGCCGGGCGGATTATCTGCGCCACGTGGTGGACGAGATCGAGAAGGCGCGCCTTGCGCCGGGCGAAGATGTGAAGCTGGAGGACGAGGCGCGGCGGCTGGAGAATGCTGATGAGCTTCGGACGCTTTCGACGGGATTGAATGAAGCGCTGGCGGGTGAGGAGATTGGCGCGCTGCACCAGCTCGACGCGGCGCGGCGAACGCTTGCCGGGATCCTTCGCATTGATTCGTCAGCGGCGCAGATGCAGGAGCTGCTCGACACGGCGTACTACGCTTTGGAAGAGCTGTCGCGCGCGGCTGACATTTACGCGGGCGAGGTGGACCTCGATCCATCGCGGCTTGGCGAGGTGCGTCAGCGGCGTGAGCTGTTGTACGGGCTTCTCAAGAAGTACGGACCGTCGCTCGACAACGTCATCGAGACAGGGTCAACATCTCGAACGGAGCTGGACACGATCGATTCCGCCGGCTTCGATCTCGCCGCGCTGGAAACGAGGCGTCGCGAAGCGGAGAGTGCGCTTGCGACGGAGGCGGGGAAACTCTCAGATATGCGCGCGACTGCCGCGAAGAAGCTCGCGAAGTCCGTCGTTCCTCTTCTGAAAGAGCTGGGGATGCCGGACGGAAAGTTCAGTGTCGCGCTGATTCCACGCGATACGATCGGGGCTGACGGAGCGGAGGCGATTGAATTCAGAGTATCACTGAATGTCGGGCACGAGGAGCGCTCGCTCACGCGTGTCGCCTCCGGCGGCGAGCTTTCGCGGGTGATGCTGGCGCTGAAGACGATACTCGCCAAGCTGGACGCGGTGCCGACGCTGATTTTCGACGAGGTTGATGCCGGCATCGGTGGCCGCGTCGGTCTTCAGGTCGGCGACACGCTGCGCAAGGTCGCGCGCGACCATCAGGTGTTCGCGATCTCGCATCTGCCGCAGATTGCGGCGCGGGCGCACCATCACATAGTGGTCTCGAAGGGCGCAAAGGGCGGCGTCACCACGGCCGACATTTCGATACTCGACGGAACCGACCGCGTCGCCGAGATCGCGCGGATGCTGGGCGGCGACCCGGAGAGCAAGGTCAGCCGGGCGCACGCGAAGGAATTATTGGAGGCCAGTCGCAGCTGAAGGCTGGTACCTGATAACTAGTAACTAGTAACTAGTAAATATCTTCGAGGTCCGTCGTCGAACGGGCGCCAGTTCATCGACGGGACCAGAACGAGTTTACTAGTTACTAGTTACTAGTTACTAGTTGATGCTCTACTTCCTCACCGGCGAATTCCCGGCTCCAAAGATCCGCGCGTACAGTCGCAGTTGAATCTGGTCTGTAAAGAACTTGGGCTGATTCCCGCCCGAGCCCTTCGTGGTTTGCCAATGGAGGAAGGTCACCTCGAACGGGATCTTCGCTCTGCCCTGCTCGAACGCGTACAGGTTCGAGTAGGAGAGGCCGCCGCCGAAGCGGCTCTCGGTCTGTTCCGTCTCCAGGTTCAGCGTCGCCGCATTGATGGTGATGTCGGCGTAGCCGGTGGTCGCAGCGGGAATTGCGAACGAGCCGGTGTAATGATCCTCCGACTTGTGACGGTATACGTACTGGCCCATAACGCCGAAATATTGATTCACGACCCAGCGCGGGTTCGTCTCGAACTCGAGTGTGTTGCCGAGGGCGCGGTTCACCTGCTGGCGGCGATAGATCGGTGCCAGCTCGAGATTGGGGAGATCGATGATGCGCATCGTCTCTTTGTCAGCAAGCGGGTGATTGTAGCGCACGATGAACGACTGCCAGAAGTGGCTGCCGAGGAGAATGTCGGTGAACACTCTTCCCTCGAGCGCGGACGCTTTTCTGCCGGTGCCGATGTCAATGAAGTTGTCGGGGCTTTCGATCTGGCCGGTGGGGAAGCGAACGATTCCGCCGACGGCGAGGCGCAAGTTCACGCCCTGCGGCGACATTCGCTTCTCCGTTTCGCCGTTGAACGAATCGAATAGCTCGTACTTGCCGCCGAAGTCGATGTCGCCGATGTGGCTGAGGTTGACAGTTTCAAGTGGAGCGGCCTTGACGCCGAACGCAGACGCGGTGAGAATCTTCTGCGCGTCGGTGACGGTGAGCCGGTTCTGCGCCGCGAAAGGTCCGGTGGACGTGATCGAGGCGATGCCGAAAGACTGATAGAGCGATTTGAAGGCGGCGACGCGAGCCTCGATGGCAAGCTGCGCTTCGGTGTTAGCGACCGGGACGAACGGCGAAGCAGTGTAGATCTGCTGGATTCCACCGGCGAAAGCCGAGGATGACGCGATGAGCGAGTTCGCGGTCGTGCGGTTTGCGTTGAGCGCGGTGCACTGCGGAATCGTCTGGCCCTGGCACGCCGCGAGCGACGCGCTGAGGGTCGCCGCGGCGCGGCCGAACTGGTTGACCATCGCCGTGTCCTGCGCCAGCGCTCCGGCGACGGCGAGGGCGGGATTGAATCCGACGTTGCCGTTGTTGCCGTTCGTGTTCACGTTGAGCGATACGTCGCTGCGGGTGCGGATGTACGGAACCTGCAACCCGACTGAGAAGCGCTTCGAGAGACCGGCTTCGAACACGAACGGGATCGCGTCAACGCGGTCTCGGAGCTTCACGATGGAGTTGCCGAGCGAAAGGCCGAAGTTCGGTATTCCGGTGAGCGAGCGAATACCCGCCTGAAGGTTTGCCGTGTTCGGGAACTGCTTCACGCCGATGGTGTCGAGTGTGAAGTCAACACCAAGCGGTTCGAGCGCGCCGTTCGGGCGGCCCGGCGTATCCTTTCCGTAACGCTGATCGAACGAGGTCCACTGATCGAGGATTCGGAAACGGAATACGCCTGCGGGGAGAACAGCGGCATCATCGCCCGGTCCAAGGACGCGCTGTCCGCCGGCCGAACCCGCCGAAGCCAGAAGGAGCGCGGAAGCTGATAAGAACAGTTTGACGGAACGGGACATTTAGTATCTCCAAGCGGAGTTCTCGCTGCGCCCAGAAAGCGTCTGGGATGTGTGCGACGTTACCATTAACGTTCATCCCTTGTCAACTGAAAACGATCGCTAGAGCGACTCGCTGTTGTCGTTGGCGTCGTGGTCCGGTAACTTTCCAGTCACGCGGGAATAGCTCAGTTGGTAGAGCACAACCTTGCCAAGGTTGGGGTCGCCGGTTCGAGTCCGGTTTCCCGCTCTTCTCTACATCGCGCTCGTGGCAGGCTCGGGTGGCGAAATTGGTAGACGCAAGGGACTTAAAATCCCTCACCCCGAAAGGGGAGTGCGGGTTCGAGTCCCGCCCCGAGCATGAAGCCGCTGCGAGCGTCGCGCCACCATCACATCGCCCTTCCCCGAAGATGGCTGATCTCGACATCAAGCGCGTCCTCCTCATCGTGAACCCCGCTTCGCGGCGAGGAGCGCGCGTTCAAAAGCGGACGCTGGACGCGTTCGCGGAAGCGGTGGTGGAATGTGAAGTGATGGTGACAGAGGCGCCGGGTCACGCGGCGCGGCTCGCCGCCGCCCATCACGCCTCCTACGACGCGATCTTCACCCTTGGCGGCGACGGAACAGTGATGGAGGTGCTCGGCGCTGTCGCCAAGACGGGTCCGCCGGTCGGAGCGCTCCCCGGCGGGACGGCAAACGTTCTCGCGCGTACGCTCGGTATTCCGCTGGATCCGAAGCGAGCGGTGATGTCACTGCTCTCTGGCGACGAAGCGCGAATAGACCTCGGCCTTCTCGCCGGCGGACAGCGTTTCGCGATCGGGCTCGGTGTCGGTCTCGACGCGAAGATGATCGAGCTGGCGCCGCGAGAGCTGAAGCGGCGGCTGGGTTTCTTCGCGTATATGATCGGCGGATTTCGCGCCGTTCTCGCCCTCGACAAGTTTCAGGTCAGGCTCACTGTTGACGGCCAAGTTTTCGAGCGCACCGCATCAGCGGTGATGATCGCCAACTTCGGCGCGGTGCTGAACGATCTCGTCACATTCGGCGACGGAATCCGTTACGACGACGGGCTGCTCAACGCGTGCGTGTTTTCCCCCAACAATCTCGCTGATTCGATGCGCGTTCTTTGGCGCATGCTGCGCAAGGATTTCAGCCCGCACCCGACGATGTTCTACAGGGCGGGGAAGGAGTTCCTTATCGAGACGACTCCGTCACGCAACGTGCAGGCGGACGGTGAGATTCTTCCACCGACTCCGGTCAGGATCTCTGTCGAGCCCGCGGTAGGCCGACTGCTCATACCGCGGCGCCACGCACGCTGATCAGCGGAGCTGGACCGGCGCGGCCTCGATGAACGGGCGCGATCCGCGCAGCTTGAAGAGGGCGACCTCCATCATTACCGCGGAGGTGTTGATGTCAACGGTGAGAGTGGACTTACCCGTGGCCTCGTAGATCCCGGAGGCCCATCCAGCTTTGGGGTCCATCGCCGGCGCGACGTACTGCACTGCCTTGCGCGTGTAATCGTCGGGCATAATCGCGTTCCAGCCGTACGCGCCCTTGGTGCTCACCCAGCGTGGGTTGTCGCGCTCTTTTCCCGGCGACGCCAGATCGACGACGAAGGGCTTTCGATTACAAAGCACGCAGTAGTAATAGAAGTAATCCGGCGGCTCGGAGACGGCGTCCTCGGTGACGATCGTCATCTGGCCGGTGGTCTTGAACCTCTGCTCCTGCGCCTGTAACACGGCCGCGGCGAGATTCCGCAACGGTGCGTCGAGGCCGAACTCGAGGCCGAGGAGAATGAACGGCTCGCTGAGAAGGCGATCGTTATAGCGCTTGTCAGCGAGCAGATCGACGCCAAGCACCTTGAGCGGCTCGCCGTTGATCTGGAAGTTCATCGCGTTGTCCACTGACCCGCCCCACTGCTTGAATCCGTTCGCCGAGTACTGCTCGTAACCGATGCGCCCTTCCTGGAAGGTGAACGACGTGCCATTCGCGCGCTGCAGCTGGCCGTGGAGGTATCCGTCGACAACTATCTGCGAGAAATCATTCCGGTGGGCGATCCGCTCCGCCTGGGCCGCGAACTGCGGATCGCGGATGGCGAGCAGTTTGAGCGCGGCAAGAAAGCGTCCGAGGTCGGTGGACGACCATCCGCTGGCGGGTCCGATGCCACCGGTAGTTGTCGAGTAGACGCGGTTGTAGGCGATGCCCTTATAGAGCGGCGCCTTTTCCATCGTGTTCAGAATCTTCCCGATTCGCTTCGTATAGCTCTGCGGGGTGATGATCCCAAGCTCCTTCGCCGAGTACGTGGCGAGGATTTGGGCGCCGATGTCCCACAGAGTCGTGTTCAGCCAGTTCGGGGTGGCGCTGGTCAGGCCCGTGGATGGCTGCGTGTATTTGTCGAAATATTTCCACGCCAGTGCAGCCGCATCGAGATAAGCCTTCCTTTCATCGGATGAGAGCGCCGCGGCGGTGGGCTGGGCGACGACAGTGACGGCGGCCGGTTTTTCGGCGACAGTCTGCTTGTCGCTGCCCTGTGCGTTTGCGCACGCAGCCAAGGTGATGGAAATGCTGATCAGAGCGCCGAGTCGGGCGCGGATTTTGGCTTTGGACATTGAGCGGCGGCGGGAGGTTGGCGGGGGCATTTTTTTACTCGGGAATTGCAAGGAGCAGGCCCCCCGGCACAGAACTGGCATTTTCACTGTTTGGAACAGCGTCCGGTGCCGCCCTCGGTGTCGAACGCTTCGCGCGCACCGGACTTACCGAGAAAGAATGAACAACGAGATGGAGCTGGAAGTCACGTCCGTTGGCCCGAAGGTGACGACCGCCGTTCGAGAGGTGACCCCACGCCTGCCCGAATGGCGGGAAAATGTCATTCGGGCGATCGCGGTCATCGCCGTCATTTACGCCACCTATTGGATATGGTGGCGCTGGACGAACACGATCAACACCGAGCCGCGCGCGATCATCCCCTCGCTCGTTCTGATCATCGCCGAGACGTGGGCGTACATCAACATGTGTATGTTCGTGTTCCTCGTCTGGCGCTTGAAGGAGCGCGATCCCGGGCCGGCACCGGTCGGACGCACCGTTGACGTCTTCATCACCTGCTACAACGAGCCGCTCGAGGTGCTCCGCCGCACGGTGATCGGCGCGCGCGCCGTCAGCTATCCGCATCGCACGTATATGCTCGACGACGGTAAGCGCGATGAAGTGCAGGCGATGTGCGCGCGGCTGGGAATCGGCTACATCCGGCGGACGCACAACCGGAACGCGAAGGCCGGGAATCTCAACTTCGCGATGAGCGTCACCCACGGGGAGTTCATCCTCCAGCTGGACGCCGACCACGTACCGCTGCCCAATATCCTCGACCGGATGCTCGGTTACTTCAACGATCCGAAGATGGCGGTTGTCCAATCGCCGCAGGACTTCTACAACGTGGACTCGTTCACCCACGTCGTGAACGACGAGGGAAGACGCCTGTGGGAAGAGAATCGGATTTTCTATTCGCTCATCCAGCCCGGCCGCGATAACTGGAACGCGTCGTTTTTCTGTGGAAGCTGCGGCATCATCCGCCGCTCCGCGCTCGATTCGATCGGCGGATTTGCCTCGCAGACGATCATCGAGGATATGGAAACGACGATGCAGCTCCAGGCGCACGGATACAATTCGGCGTACCACAATGAGACGCTGGCGTACGGCCTCGCTCCGGGATCTGCCGACGCGTATCACGTACAGCGGCTGCGCTGGGGACAGGGCGCGATGCAGGTCCTGCGGAAGCTCAAGCCATTGACGATGCGCGGGCTTACTCTGCAGCAGCGAATCAGCTATTTCGCCGGGACCGCCGCGTACCTCGAAGGATGGCAGAAGGCGATTTTCTATCTGATGCCGCTCTTCTACTTCTTTACGGGGATCCTCCCCGTGGCGGGGAGCCAGCACGACTTTCTCATCAGGCTATTCCCTTACATCGCGATCGCGATTCTCGCCTTCGAGCTGCTTTCGCGCGGCACCGGATATCTGTTCCTTAGCGAGCGCTTCACGATGGTTCGCGTTTGGACGTATATGATGGCGGCGTTCACGCTCTTCTCCACCAAGCAGCTCAAGTTCAACGTCACGCCGAAGGGGCAGACAGGCGTCCCGTTCCATACATACGCGCCGCAGTTGGCGCTGCTCATCCTTTCCATTATCGCGCCGATATGGGCCACCGTCGCCTACCAAAACCATTGGATTAACTACACCGCCCCAGGTTGGGGCTCGATGGCTTTCTGGATGAACGGCGGGTGGGCGCTCTGGAATTGCTACTTCGCGTTCTTCGTCGTTCGCCACAGTCTGGTAATGAACCAACAGCGTGAAGATCATCGGTTCGCCGAGCAGATGACGATTGAGATAGCGGCAGAGGAGGAGGGGCAGAAGGTTCTCGCCCCCGGTATCGCGATTGATCTCAATCCGGCGGGCGCCGGCTTCAAAGCCACGCACCGGTTCGAGGCGGAGACGCCGTTGATGATTACCCTTTCGCTTTCCAGCGGACCGGTGACCGTTCCGGCAACTGTGAAACGCGTAACAGAGGAGAAGTCGAGTTACGGAAGAGTGTTCCTTCACGGCGTCCTCTTCGGCGACATGCCGATGGAGACAAGGGACGCGATCGAGCTTCACCTCACGCACCACGCGATGCCGATGTGGCGGCTTCAGTACCGGCAGTCAATCGACATTGTGACCCGCGCCTCGGAAGTAATGCGCAATCTTCGGGGAGACAAGCGAAGGCTGATCGGGCTTCCGGCAACCGTGCACGTGATGAGCGCCGATGGCAGCGATGCAGGAGAACTTCCGGGCAGTTTCATTCTCGACGAGATGAGCAGCCAGGGCGCAAGACTCATCAGCGACAGTCCGATCGCGCCACAAACGATGGTCCGGTTCGAGGTTCGGGGGACAACAATAAAGGCGTCGGGCACGGTCCGCCACGTGCGCTCGCTCGAGACACCAGCGCACGTGCTTTTCAGCATGGGCCTTACCCTCAACCGGCGGCCGAAATCGAAGTGGAGAATTCCCTTCTCTCGCTCGGGCCCCGCGCCAGCCGGCAAAACGCCAATCACCGAACTACCCGCCGCCGGCCAAGAAGCCGGCACACGGAGCTGAAATACAATGGATGAAATGAAAGACGAGCCCGTCGCCGGCGGAGACGGTGTTGAAGAGATTCAGCCGATCGTGATCCACCCCGAGCTGCAGGGTGACGGGCGCGATTTCGGTGAGGCGGTGATCGAACGCCGCGTGCAGAGGCGCCGCAACACCGACAAGGATTACGGCGTCATTCCGGCGGGCCGCCTCGCTCCGGACGGCGAGAGCTATTCGCCGCCCGAGCTTACCGTTGGCGGGGAAACCAGGCGCGCGTTCAGCCTCGATGCCCTGCGCGGTCTCTTTCTCCTCAGTATGACGTTCGGCTTCACGATAATGAGCGAGCACCTGCCCGCCTGGATGTACCACCGTCAGTTCAATCCACAGGACCAGGTCATCAACGTGTTCGGGATCAGCTGGCGCGATCTCGCGTATGCTTCGTTTCTGTTCACGATGGCGGCGGCGATTCCGCTCACGTTGACGCGCCGCATCGAGAATGGTGAGCCGGAGGTCGGAATCGTTTTCGCTTCGTTACGCCGGTGGTTCCTGCTCCTCGTGTTCGCGCTGCTGGTTGCGTACTCCAACACATTTTTCCTCGGCTACACGGACACCGGGCGCGTTCTCTCACTCGTTGGCTTCGCACTGATGTGGCTTGTCTACACTCGCCGGCGAAAGGATTGGAACCCCACCCGCTTCAAGCTCCTCAACCGCATCGGCTGGGCGGGGACGATCGCATTTCTCGCTTTGTCGCCGCTCGCTTACGGAAAGTCGTTCACGTTCACCCAGAACGATGACATCATCACCGGGCTTGCGTTCGCCGCGCTGTCGGGATCTCTGATTTGGTATTTCACGAGGACAAGACTGCAATGGCGCCTCGCGATTCTCGCCGGAGTGGTGGCGCTCTACTTCAGCGCCCACCAGGATGGCTGGGTACAGCATTTCTATTACTCGTCGCCGATTTCAGGCATCATCGAGACGAGCATGCTTTCGCTGCTGACTGTCGTCATTCCCGGAACCATCGCCGGCGACATTCTGCTCCGCTGGATGCGGAGCGGTGAGGGCGAGCAGTCAATTCCACGACTCTGGATGAACGGCCGCATTCTCCTTCTCTCCGCGATATGCATCGCGCTGACGCCGATCGTCACAGTCGGGATGTACACCCGCTGGGTCGAAGCGACAACTCTGGTTGTCACAGCCCTCGTCATCGCCGGATTCGCGCTGGTGAGATCGCCGCGCACTGCAGGTGAAACGCTGCTGCGCAACCTTTATATGTGGGCTGCGCTCTGGCTGATGCTCGGACTGTTTCTCGAGCCGTCGGAAGGAGGGATCAGAAAGGTCCCCGAAACGCTTTCGTATTTCTTCACGGTCACCGGTACAACATCAATGCTGCTCGTCGCTATGGCGGCGATTATTGACCTCCTCAAGAAGCGGCGCTTCGTCCATCTGCTTATCGACCTCGGCCACAACCCGCTGCTCACTTACGTGGTGTTCACCGTGTTTCTGAACTCCGCGCTCGAGCTGATTCACCCGCTCCAGCCGGTGCTGGAAGGCTCGCCAGGGGAGTCCATTCTCCGCAGCATCATAATGACCGTGCTCACTGTCGTCATCGTCCGGTTCTTCACCAGGCGGCGAATTTTCTGGCGCACCTGACGACGTCCCCGGGCAGCCCCGGTTAGCGGCACAATCGGGGCGGCGGGATGCGCCGCCCTTCGCTAACTTCACGATATGACCGACGTCGTTTCTCTCGCTGCGGAGCTCCTCGCCATTCCGTCCTCGACCGGGACGGAAGGCGCGGTCGTGGATTTCGTCTCCAAATGGCTGATCTCCAGAGGGTGGAATGTGAACCTTCAAGAGGTCACTCGCGGGCGCTCGAACGTCTGGGCTTCGCGCGGCGCGCGGAAAGGAGTGACGCTCTCCACCCACCTCGACACCGTCCCGCCATACATCCCGCCGCGACTCGAGGGCTCGCGCCTTTTCGGCCGCGGCTCGTCAGACGCGAAAGGGATCGCCGCGGCGATGATGGTAGCAGCCGAGCGTTTAGTGGCGTCGGGAGAGAAGCGCGTTGACCTTCTGTTCGTCGTCGGCGAAGAGAAGGGTTCTGACGGTGCCCGCGCCGCGAACAATCTCGCCGCAACGAGCCGCTTCCTCATTAACGGGGAGCCGACGGAGAGCAAGCTCGCCAGCGGCTGCAAGGGATCACTCCGCGTAACCGTTCGCACCACCGGCAAGGAAGCGCATTCCGCGTATCCGCAGCTCGGCGCGTCGGCGATCGAGCCGCTCCTCGAGCTGCTGCCGAAGATTCGCGAGATCGAGCTCCCTACCGATCCGGTGCTCGGCGAGACGACGGTGAACATCGGCACAATTCGCGGCGGCACGGAGGCAAACATCATCCCGGGCCACGCTGAAGCGGAGCTTATGTTCCGCCTCGTCGGCGATGTCGAGCCGGTGCGCGCCGCCGTGAAGAAGTGGGCGAGAGGGAAGGCGAAGCTCGATTTCGGATCGCATATCCCCACGCAGCGATTCAGAACCGCGGATGGCTTCGAGACAGAAGCGGTCGCGTACACCTCTGACATTCCACTGCTGTCGAGCTGGGGAGAGCCGCTGCTGTTCGGGCCGGGCTCGATTCACGTCGCACACACACCCGACGAATACATAGAGACCGACGAGCTGCGGAAGAGCGTGGACACCTACGAGCGCCTCGTAAAGACGCTCCTCGCCGAATGACGACGAGCAGCGCAGCACCGCGCAAGAAGATTCCAGTCGCGATCCTGGGCGCCACGGGCGCCGTCGGCCAGACCTTCATCCGTCTGCTCGCGAATCACCCGTGGTTCGAGATCGCCGAGCTCGCCGCATCAGAGCGCTCCGCCGGCAAGCGGTACGGCGAAGCGGGCAAATGGCTCGAGGGCGAATTCCCTGCAGCGAAGATTCTCGACCAGCGCGTGATTGCCTGCGATCCGGGTGTCGTCCGCTCTGCGATCGCGTTTTCGGCTCTCGACTCCAGCGTCGCGGGCGACGTCGAGGTCGCCTTCGCGCGCGCAGGCAAGATCGTCCTCAGCAACGCCAAGAACCACCGGATGGATGTTGACGTACCGCTGGTGATACCCGAGGTGAATGGCGATCATCTCGCCCTGCTCGCCGAGCAGCGCCGCAAACGCGGCTGGAGCGGCGGCATCGTCACCAACGCAAACTGCTCGGCAACCGTCGCTGCGATGGCTCTCGCGCCGCTGCACGAAGCGTTCGGACTGAAGCAGGCGTTCCTGATGACGATGCAGGCTGTCTCCGGGGCCGGATATCCCGGCGTTGCTTCGCTCGACATCATCGGCAACGTCATTCCGTACATCCCGGACGAAGAGCCAAAGCTCGAAAAGGAGCTGGGAAAGCTTCTCGGCACACTGCGCGACGACGAGATTGTACCAGCGGACTTCGTCGTCAGCTCGCACGCGAACCGGGTTCCCGTCGAGCACGGTCACACCATCTGTATGACGCTCGCGTTCAAGAAGAAGGCGAGCCCCGAAGCGGCGATCGAAGCTCTGCGCGCCTGGAAGGGGTGCGATGCGACGACAAATCTTCCAAGCCGTCCCGCGCATCCGATCATCGTCTCCGATCTGGCCGACCGTCCGCAGCCGAAACGCGATCTGAACGCGGGTGGAGGAATGTCGGTCACCGTCGGTCGCGTGCGGAAGGATCCGATTCTCGACATCCGCCTCGTGGCGATGGGGCACAACACCGTTCGCGGCGCCGCCGGCGGATCGGTAATGAACGCGGAGATGCTCGTCGCGAGCGGCGTGATAGAGTCCGCGTGATCGTCGTCAAATTCGGCGGCACCTCCGTGCAGGACGCCGAAGCGATCGGACGCGCCGCGTCAATCGTGTCCGGCCGGCTCGACAGACAGCCGGCCGTCGTCGTATCCGCGCTCGGCGGCGCAACGAACAAATTGATCGCCATCGGCGAGCAGGCGTCGAAGGGACATCTCATCGGCGCACTGCGCGGAGTCGAAGAGCTTCGCGCGCGCCATCTCAGCGAGTGCGACAAGCTGCTCAAGAATTGCGAGTCCTCGGCGGAGATCGCCGCCGAACTGAGCGCGACGTTCGACGAGCTCGCGGCGCTGGCCGAAGCGCTTTCCGTCCTCGGCCACTCGACACCGCGAAGCAGAGACAAGATCGCGGCGATGGGTGAAGAGCTATCGGCGCAGCTCGTGACCGCGTTCTTCCAGCTGCAGGGAATTCCCGCCGAGTACGTGGACGCTAAAGAGATCTTCATCACCGACTCGGCGTTCACGGCGGCGGAACCGCAGCCGGAGCTGATCGCCGAGCGGGCGAGAGATCTGGTGCAGCCGCTAATTGACGAAGGCAAAGTCCCGATCCTCGGCGGATTCATCGGATCGAACGGAGAGGGGATCACGACGACGCTCGGCCGGGGCGGCTCGGACTACAGCGCGTCGCTTCTGGGCGCTGCGCTGAAGGCGACGTCCATCGAGATATGGACCGACGTTGATGGAATGCTCACCGCTGATCCGCGCGTAGTAAAGGGTGCGCAGCTGATCGAGATGATCCGTTTTGACGAAGCGTCGGAGCTCGCGTCGTTCGGAGCGAAGGTTCTTCATCCCAACACTATCGCCCCCGCCGTCCGGCTTGGCATTCCCGTTTTCGTTTACAACTCGCGGAAGCCCGAGGGCAAGGGAACCCGGATCACCTTCGATGCGCCGCGCCGCGCCGTGAGCGCGATTGCCGGCAAGAGCGGAATCACCGTCGTCAGAGTCAGCGCTGCAAAGATGCTTTTCGCGCACGGATTTCTCGTCCGCGTGTTCGAGATCTTCGACCGGCACGGAGTGTCCGTTGACGTCGTCGCGACTTCGGAGGTCTCCGTCTCGGTTACGGTGGACGACCCTTCGGCCCTCGATTCTCTGCTCGTGGATCTTCGCCAGCTCGGTGACGTAGCGGTGGAGCGCGACCGCGCGATCGTCGCCGTTGTGGGTGCCGGGATCAGCGACGAATCCGAAGCGATGGGGCGCGCGATCGGCGCGCTCACCGGCATCAAGGTCCAGATGATGTCGCTCAGCGCGACGGGGATTAATCTGACGGTGATCGTCGACGAAGCTGATCTCAACGACGCGATGGTCCGACTTCACGATGAGTTTTTCGCCGCAGGCAAGAGCTCGTGAGCGCGAAGAAGCTGGCCGTCATCGGTGATGGCCAGATGGGGAAAGCTGTTGCCGAGCTCGCGCGGACGAACGGTTGGGAAGTCGTCGCGGTCATCGGGATGCACGGCAACGAGAATGGAAAGGGAATCACCGCAGAATCTCTAGACGGCGCGCTGGTGGCGATCGAGTTCACCGAGCCGTCCGCGGCCGTCGCCAACATCTCCGCGTGCCTCCGTGCCGGGTGTCCGGTGGTGGTGGGCACCACCGGATGGCACGATGCGCTCCCGGCGATGGAGAAGCTCGCGCGCGATACTGGTGCGGCACTTCTGTGGTCGTCGAATTTCTCCGCCGGGGTCAACATCTTTCTCGAGATCGTGCGCCGAACGGGAGAGCTGATGCGTGCGAATGCCGGCTTCGACGCGCATATCACTGAAACGCATCACACCAGAAAGAAAGACGCTCCTTCGGGCACCGCGATCGCCATCGAGCGAGCAGCGCGTGAGACACTCGGCCGCGAGGTTCCGATCGAGAGCGTCCGTGAAGGCGATGTCGTAGGGACCCACGAGCTCACTTTCGATTCTCATTTTGAGCAGATTGGATTGACGCACACTGCGCGCGACCGTCGCGTTTTCGCCGAGGGCGCGCTGCGCGCGGCGGAATGGCTCATCGGCAAGAAAGGAGTGTTCACAATGAAGGACGTACTCGGAATCGGAAGCGCGAGGTGACCGCGGCGCGTCTCACCGGATGCGGAACCGCGATCGTCACCCCGTTCCGAAAGAGCGGAGAGGTGGACGAAAAGGCTCTCCGCGCATTCGTGGAATGGCAGATGTCGAGCGGCGTTCATTTCATCGTCCCCTGCGGCTCGACCGGCGAAGCGGCGACGATGTCGCCCGAGGAGCACCGCCGTGTGGTGGAGATTACCGTCGAAGTAGCCGCCGGCCGGGTTCCCGTCGTGGCCGGAGCCGCGTCCAACGACACGAAGAAAGCGATCGCATTGTCGCGCCAGATGGCCGCGCTCGGAGTCACGCACCTTCTGCACGCGTCGCCGATGTACAACAAGCCGCCGCAGCGGGGGATCGTCGCCCATTTCACTGCCATCGCCGACGCGGTAAAAATCCCGATCCTCGTATACAACGTTCCCGGCCGCACCGCGAGCAACATCGAAGCGCAGACTACGCTCGAGCTGGCCGGGCACGAGAACATCTGCGGCGTGAAGGAAGCGTCGGGGAGCCTGCCGCAGATTGAGGAGATACTGCGCCACCGTCCGGCGCGGTTCAGCGTTCTCTCCGGTGACGACTCGCTAACGCTGGCAGTGATGATTGCCGGCGGTGACGGAATCGTCTCCGTTACGTCGAACGCCGCGCCGAGCCTCGTCGCCGAGCTCGCGACACGCTGCGCGGCGGGCGATTTCGAGAGCGCGCGCGCGATAGACACGCGGCTCGCCGAGTGGACGACTGCGGCGTTCATTGAATCAAATCCGATTCCGGCGAAAGCGGCGCTGGCAATGCTGGGACGAATGGAGAATGTGCTTCGTTTACCGCTCGTCCCGCTCGACGAGAAATACCTGCCGGCGATTCGCTCGGCGATGGCCGCTATCGGAGCGCTGCAGGCGTGAGCACAGCACAACTCGAGACGCGAATTGCGGATCTCTACGCCGTCCCGCGTGACAAGCCGCTGCCGCCTGATTCGCGTGAAGCGGTGGAGGAACTCTTGGCGATGCTCGAATCCGGGAAAGTCAGAGCCGCGTGGAAAATGGATGATGGCGCGTGGCGGGTGGTTCCCTGGGTGAAGCAGGGAATTCTGCTCGGGTTCCGCGTCGGCGAGCTGGCTGACTTGTCGGTGGGAGTTCACTCACCGGGGCAGCTCCACTTCTTCGACAAGAACACTTATCCGACCCGCAAGCTCACTTTGGCGGACGGCATTCGCGTCGTGCCCGGCGGCTCCTCGATT
>JBKJHG010000110.1:0-2975 GCA_046599115.1 Gemmatimonadaceae bacterium | reverse complement strand
GCAAGCGCACCTCCGGCGGCGAGGAATCCGATTGTACCGTAGAGGATTCCCTTCGCCAGATATCCGAGTCGCGCCAGTCGTTCAAGTGCGGCCTTATCTCGCACGCGCGATGCTCCGCACCGCGTCGGCGAGCGCGCGCACGCGCCACGCATCGCCCGACCCCTTGGTAGCGCGACTGATATGCGCCGCAATCGCCTTGAGTGCGGAACGGCGGGATGCTCCGGTCTTCCCCTCGGCGGCGTCGAGCGCATTCGAGATTCTCGATGACGCCGCAGCCGAAAGGCCGTTGCCGCGCACAAGCTGATCGAGGTACGACCGGGCGACGGCGAAGCTCGCTGGCCATACGATGCGCTGCTGGTCCTGGACGTTGAGCAGGTCGACGTGCACCGACTTCGCGGCGTCTATTTCGTTCTGCGACAGATACGCGCTCGGCTTGAGGTCAAATACATCGAGGCCGCGCGCGATTTCCGAACCGTACACGTGACCGTTGTACCAATACGCAGACCACTCGCCGGCGAGAAGGATTTTTGTCGAATCGACAGGACCGCGATCGAAAAACGCGATCTCTTTCGGATGTGAGGCATCGGTGAAATCAATGACTGACACTCCTCCCTGATACCAAGCCTGAACGAAGATGTCACGGCCGGGTACCGGAATCAGCGACCCGTTGTGCGCTACGCAGTTCTCGTTTTCGGTTTGCGCGGCAGGAAGCTTGTAGTAGGAAGCCATCCTGAGGGTGTGGCCCTTGCGCGTGAAAATGGCGTCGGCGCCCCACTGTGGGTCGTCGGTGGCGCGGCACTTCGCCAGCGTACCGCCGCCCCACTCGTCGGTGAAGATGACCTTGTCGCCGGCGTTGTTGAACGTCGCCGAGTGCCAGAACGCGAAGTTGGAATCGCTAACCGCCGCGACCCGCTTCGGGTTGGCAGGATTCCGGATGTCGAGAAGGATTCCATTTCCCGCGCACGCGCCTGCCGCGAGCCCGATCGCAGAATAGGCAGTGATGTCGTGACAGCGACTCGTTTCGGACGGATGATGCGCCGCGGCGGTATCAATCACCGGCCTTAGCAAGCCGGCGATGTTGCCGCGGGCGTCGGCGAACACTCTCGGTGAAGCGATCACCCTCGCATTCTGCGGAGCGGCGAGCGGAACGCGGATGACGTCAATACGGAAAAGAGAGGTATTCGGATCTTTCTCCGGCGCGAGACCCGAGCAGCCGGCGAGTTCGGAAGAAGAGCGCGCAACCCCGGTGCCGGAGACGTAGATGTAAACGTTGGCGCGGTCCTTCGGGTCGAGCACGAGCGTGTGCGTATGCGAGCCGCGGCAGGTCTGAACGTCCGCGATCTGCTTAGGGTGGGCAATGTCGGTGATGTCGAAGATGCGAACGCCGCGAAAACGCTCGGCGCTCACGCTGTCCGAGACTCCCTGTATTCCACAATCGAGCCGGCCGTTTGGCTGCTCGACCGACATAAAGAGGAGGTTACGATAAACGGAGAGATCACCCTGATCGCCGGGGCAGGGGAAAGCCAGACGTAATGCGGGGCTGGCGGGATTCGTAATGTCCCAGATCTGGAATCCGTTAAAGCTTCCCTGAAAGACGTTGTTTCCGCTGAACGCGAGATCGGAGTTCGCAGTGGGAAATGCGCCGGGATCTCCCGGGGTGAAGAATCCATCAGGGCGATCGCGATGGCCGATGAGCGTCATGTTCGACGCCGCTTCAGCGGCATCCTTCCACCCGGCGCGGAGTCCGACGCGGGGATCGGGAGTTTGCGCGGCGGCCAGCTGCGCGAACGCAAACGGCGCGGCAATAACAGCCGCTACGGAAAGCGCGTTGGCGAAACGGCGGAAGGTCTGATGGATATTCATTTTGTCCGGTTCTTGGGTGAGTGGGCTTGCATCGATTGCATTCGCGCGATCTCGGCGGTCTGATCGGCGTCGATCTCGGAAGCGAGCTGGGAGATTTCGGGATCATCAGTTGTGCCCGAGGTCGAGAAGAGCTTCGCGACCATCGTAAGCGCGCCCTTGTGATGGGCGATCATATACTTGAGGTAGAGGCTGTCAAACTTCGCACCGTGCGCATGCGAGAGCCGATGAAGCTCATCTGCGGTCAGCATCCCCGGCATCAGATGGTGCGCAGAATGATTGTCATCCGGCATCTGCATTCCCGCCATAGCGCGGCCTGCGGTGTCAGGGGGAGCAGTGTCAATCACTGGAACCGTCTGGTGCCGCCGCTCCAGCCAGTGTCGCATCATCGCGATCTCATCGCGCTGCGAGGCGTCGATCTTTCGGGCGGCGGTGCGAAGATCGGAGCGGTTGCTGCGCGACGGAGCCAGCTCGCTCATCACAATCGCCTGCGCGTGGTGGTACATCATTCCCTGCACGAAGGCGACAGCGGCGGTGTCGGGTTGCGCCCGTGTCTGCGCCGCGCCCTGAGCGGAGGGCAGTGCGAAAAGCACGATCGTGAAAAAAGAAAAGCGGCGCATCTTCGCTGAATCTAAGTGGACGCTTGCCTCTCTGTAGAGAACGTTCACCCTAATCCGAGCCGATGTTTTTCAGGACCGCTTCGGCGTTTCGTTTCAATCCGACCAGCTTCGCGCGCTTCATCGGTGAATTCCTGAACGCGGCACGGAACTGTTCATCGTCCATAACGAGAAGATCCTCGGCCAGAGTCCGTGCGTCCTTTCCCGCCAGCACCGTGCGCGGGGCGAGCGCCGGCTCCTTGAGATACTGCGCAAACGACACGTTCCACGGGCAAACGTCCTGACAGATGTCGCAGCCGTAGATGTGGTCGCCGATGAGCGACCCCGCTTCATCGCTGAAATCGCCGCGCTTCTCTATGGTCAGATACGAAATGCAGATCGTCGCATCCACGACGCGGTCGTCCACTATCGCGCCAGTGGGGCAGGCCCCGATGCATCGGCGGCAGCTGCCGCATCGCTCGTGCTCGAACGGAGCGTCGGGCTCGAGCTCCAAATCAA
>JBKJHG010000102.1:0-6532 GCA_046599115.1 Gemmatimonadaceae bacterium | reverse complement strand
GACGCCGAGATGCGCGATGCCGCCACGCGGGCCGAAATTCTCACCGCGGAGCTCGCATCCCTCGTTCAGAAAGACGCCGACGCATTCGCCGCCGTCTCGGGCGCCTACAAGATGCCGAAGGAGCCTGATGCCGCCGCAACGCAGCGTAGCGCAGCTATTCAGAATGCGCTCATCGGCGCGGCGAAGATTCCACTCGAAACCTGCCGCGCCTGTCGCGATGTGGTGACGCTCGCCGCACTAGTCGCGTCGAAGGGGAATACGAATGCAGTCACCGATGCCGGAGTTTGCGCCCTGCTCGCCGAAGCGGGCTGCCGTGGCGCGAGCTACAACGTGCGCATCAACGTCGTGTCGCTGGACGATCGCTCGCGCGGAGAGTCTCTTGCGAACGAAGCACAACAACTTGTCAGGGAAACTACCGCCATCGCCGCCGAAGTCGCGGCGACGGTAGAAAAAGCGTTGACCTTGTAAGTCCTCGCCTAGGCGGCGACGGTTGGCCGAGCGCTCGCTTCGGTAGCGAGCGCAGTCAATACCCTCGGCCCGTCGCGCGTTATCGCGACGGTGTGCTCGAAATGCGCCGAGCGGGACGCGTCTGCGCTGACGACAGTCCAGCGGTCCGGCATCGTGCGCGTCGCTGCTTTTCCGACGTTGACCATCGGCTCGATGGCGATCGTTAGCCCCGGAGTGAGCCGCGCGCCGCGCTTCGGCTTGCCGTAGTTCGGAACCTGCGGCTCCTCGTGAAACGCGACGCCGATTCCGTGACCTACGAGCTCGCGCACGACGCTGAACCCCGCCGCTTCGACCACTCCTTGCACCGCCGCGCCTATGTCGCCGATGTGATTGTCCACCGTCGCCGCCGCGATTCCCGCCGCCAACGCCGCGCGCGTCACGTCGAGCAGCTTCTGCGATAAGTCGTCAATCTTTCCCACCGCGACGGTCGTCGCCGAATCCGTGTAGTAGCCGTCGAGCCGCACACCGATGTCGATCGAAACGAGATCGCCTTCCTTTACGATTCTCTTCTTCGACGGAATGCCGTGCACGATCTCGTGGTTGATCGACGTGCACACGCTGGCGGGAAAGTTGTACAATCCCTTGAACGCCGGAATCGCTCCCTTCGCGCGAATGAACTTCTCGGCGATGTCGTCGAGATCCGCCGTAGACATTCCCGGCTTCACGCTCTGCTCGACGTGTCTGACAGTCTCCGCCAGCACCTGTCCGCCGCGCGCCATCAGCTCTATCTCGCGATCTGACTTGAGCTGGATCACGCGCCGAGCGCCTTCACCGCGCGCGCGGTCACCTCGTCGACCGCTCCGATTGCGTTGATCCTGAGCACCTTCATTCCCGAGCTCTCGTACCAGCCGATCACCGGCTCCGTCTGCTGACGATAAACTACGAGCCGGTTCCGAACGGCTTCCGGCTCGTCATCCTTGCGACGTACGAGCTTGCCGCCGCACTTGTTGCAGGCGTCACCCGGCTCCTTGCCCATATGCGGCGTCTGGCAGTCGTGGCAGACGGTGCGGCTGCTCAGCCGCGCGACGAGCTCATCATCGTTCACGTCGAAGAGGAGGACGTAGTCCACCTTTCGGCCGACCTCGGCAAGCGTCTTGGCGAGTCCTTCCGCCTGGGGAACGGTGCGGACAGCGCCATCTAGGATCGCGCCCTTCGCAGTCGAGGGCGACGTCATCACGTCCTGGAGAATTCCGAGGATGACGGAATCCGGAACGAGATCGCCGCGATCCATATAGCTCTTGGCTTCGAGTCCGCGCTTCGTGCCGTCCTTGATGGCGGCTCGCAGCACGTCGCCGGTGGCGATCTTGAGAATTCCGAGACGTGTCGCCAGCAGATCGCCTTGGGTGCCTTTGCCGGCGCCGGGGGGACCCAACAGGACGATGATCATAGGACAACAACTAACGAGTAATGAGTAACTAGTAAATGGATTCGTAGATCGTTTACTAGTTACTAGTTACTCGTTGTCGCTAGTAGGCTCCGCCGGCCTGGCGGCCGCGGAATCTCACGCGTCCCTTCTTCATGAAGCCGTCGTACTTCCGCAGCAGCAGATGCTGGTTGACTTGCGCCATCGTATCGAGAGCGACGCCGACCACGATGAGCAGCGACGTGCCACCAAAGCGGAACGGAACGTTCACCAGATCGGCGAGCCAGACGGGCAACAGCGCGATGAAGGTGAGGAAGATCGCGCCCGGGAAGGTGATGCGGCTGACGACGTGCTCGATGTACTCGGCAGTCCGCGCGCCGGGCTTCACGCCGGGAATGAATCCGCCCTGCTTCTTCAGGTTCTCCGAGATGTCAACCGGGTTGAAGATGATGGCGGTGTAGAAGTAAGTGAAGAAGACGATGAGAAACGCCATCAGGACGTAATAGGCCCAGGTGCCGGGAGCGACATATTCCGACCATATCACCGCTGTGGGATTCCGGCTGAACTGCGCGACTGCCCCCGGTGCGATGATGACGGACGACGCGAAAATAATCGGCATCACTCCGGCGGAGTTCACGCGGAGCGGAATGAAGTTCTTCGCCGCCTCGCGCTGACGTCCGCGAGCCATCGTACGCTGCGGGATCTGAATCATCACGCGGCGCGCCGCAATCGTGATCGCGACCGTCGCCGCGACCACTCCGACCATTACCAGGCCGAGGATGATGAGCGAGAACGGGCCGACTGCTTGGGTCTTCACGAACCCGAAGGTGCTGAAGATGCCGGGCCAGAATCTCTCGACGATGGAGAAGAAGATGATGAGCGAAGCGCCGTTGCCGAGCCCGCGTTCCGTGATCTGCTCACCGAGCCACATCACGAACATCGCGCCGGTGGTAAGCACGAGCACCATCTGCAGCTTGAAACCGAAACCCGGAGAAACAACTGCGCTCTCGAGGCTGGAGACGAACAGCGCGAATCCCCATCCCTGCACGATCGCCAGCGCAATCGTGACATAGCGCGTCCACTGGTTGATCTTGGTTCTGCCTTCCTCGTCCTTCTGCATCTTCTCGACGGTCGGAATCACGACTCCGGCGATCTGCATAAAGATGCTGGCCGAGATGTACGGCATTATGCCGAGCGCGAAGACGGTCGCCTTGGAGAGACCGCCGCCGACGAACAGATCGTACAGCCCGAGCACGCCGCCCTTGCCCCGATTCGCGAAGAAATCGGTGAGCGCTACGACGTCCACTCCCGGCGCAGTGACGTGCGCGCCGAGCCGGTAAACGACGAGACACAGGAACGTGAAGAGAATCTTGCTCTTCAGCTCCGGCGTCCGGTACATGTTCGCGATCGCAGCCGCGGGGGCGTTCTGAGCCATACTATTCCTCCACGCGGCCTCCGGCCGCGACGATCTTTTCACGAGCTCCGGCGCTCATCTTCACGCCGCGAACGGTAACTGCCGCGCCGACGTCGCCGTTGGCGAGCAGCTTGGCGGGGCCCTTTCCACGGCGGATGAGTCCTGCCGCGGTCAGTGCCTCTTCGGTCACTTCGCTGCCCTTCGGCAGACGGCCGAGGTCATCGAGGCTCACCGCTTGGTGTTCGATGCGGAAGATGTTCGTGAATCCACGCTTCGGAACACGACGCTGCAGCGGCATCTGTCCACCTTCGAAATGCGGCTTGCCGCCGCCCGGTCCGTGATGGCCCGCGCGCGCCTTGCTTCCCTTGTGTCCTTTGCCCGACGTCTTGCCGGTGCCCGATCCTGGTCCGCGGCCGAGACGCTTTCTGTCGCGGTGCGATCCCGGAGCCGGAACCAGATTGTGCAGGCCTACCCTCTCGGTCGCGGCGGCCTTGGTCTTCGCTGTTTTAGGCATCGCTTATTTCTCTACCGGTGTGACTTCTACCAGGTGGCGCACGCGCTTGATCTGGCCGCGCAGCGACGGTGAATCTTGCTTGATTACTTCATCCTGATGATGCTTGAGGCCGATCGCTTCGAGCGTCTGGCGCATCCGCCACGAGTGGCCGATGCCGCTGCGAACCTGCTTGATGCGAACCTTTCCAGTGGTGATGGTTTCCTTGGGCGTCGTCTTCGGGCCCTTGGTGTTCCACCACACGTGTGTTCTAGGCATGAGCGGCCTCCTTTCCCTTCGCGCGTGAGCGATAACCGATGGCGCTCACTTCGAGGCCGCGCTCGCGCGCGATGTCCTCGACGGTGGTGAGATGCTGAAGGCCGTCAAGCGCCGCGAGAACCATATTGTGCGGGTTCGTCGAGCCGAGGCTCTTCGTGAGAATGTCGGAGATGCCTGCGCACTCCATAATGGCGCGCACGGCGCCACCGGCGATGACTCCGGCTCCAGGCGCCGCCGGCTTCATCAGTACACGTCCCGCTCCGTGCTTACCGATCACCTCGTGAGGGATCGTGCCGCCCGTCATCGGGATCTTCACCATATTGCGGCGCGCTCCGTCAACGGCCTTGCGGACCGCTTCAGAGACTTCGTTCGCCTTGCCCGTCGCGAAACCGACTTTCCCCTGCGCGTCGCCGACTGCGACGAGCGCGTTGAAGGAGAAACGGCGTCCGCCCTTTACGACCTTGGCGACGCGATTGATAGCGATGACGTTTTCAACGAGCTCGGTACCACCCTCGCCTCTGCCGCCGTCACGACCGTCGCGCGACTTGCCGTCGCGACCCTTTCCGCCGCCCGGTCCGCCACGACCACCGCCCGGCCCGCCGCGACCGCCGCCCGGACCACCACGTCCGCCACCCGGCCCACCGCGTCCACGGCCCTGCCCACCGCCGCCACGCGCCGAGCGCTGACGCGTCGGCTCCGCTGCCGGAGGAGCACCGCCTGCATTCTCATCGGCCGCAGGTGCGCCGACTTCGGGATTTTCGTTATCCGCCATTACTAAAACTCCAGTCCGCCCTCTCGGGCTCCGTCGGCCAGCGCTTTAACGCGGCCGTGATATTTGTAGCCGGCGCGGTCGAATACGACCTGCTTTACACCGGCGCTCTTCGCTTTCTCGGCGATACGCTTGCCGACTTCGACCGATCTCTCGACCGGCTTGCCAGTCAAGCCCGTGTCTGTGACGGTCATCAGCGTGCGCTGACCCGCGTCATCCACGAGCTGGGCATAGATGTGCTTGAGCGAGCGATAAACGACGAGGCGCGGGCGCTCGGCGCTTCCGATGACCTTCTTGCGAAGGCGGAAGTGACGGCGCGTTCTCAGCTGTCCGCGCGACTTTGGTCTGGCCATCTTCGGCATTACTTGGCTCCCGCCTTGCCGGCCTTGCCCGCCTTGCGACGAACGACTTCACCGGCGTATCTGATTCCCTTGCCCTTGTACGGCTCGGGTGGACGCAGGCTTCTCAGCTCCGCCGCCACCTGACCGACGATTTCCTTGTTCGCGCCTTCGATGATGATCTGCGTCGGTTGCGGCGCACTCAGCTTGATTCCCTTCGGCGCCTTGTACTCGATCGAGTGCGAAAACCCGAGCGCGAGCTGCAGACCGTAAGGACGCGCCTCCGCCTTGTAGCCGACACCGGTGATGTCGAGCTGCTTGGAGAAGCCCTTGGTTACGCCTTCCACCATATTGGCGACGAGCGTGCGGCTGAGCCCGTGGAGCGCTTTGTGATTGGAGTCGTCCGACGGACGCGATACAGTCACCTGGCCGTTCTCGAGCGCGACCTTCATCTCCGGATTGATCTTCCGATCCAGCTCGCCCTTCGGGCCCTTCACCTTGATGTGGTTGCCATCGATGGTGACGGTGACGCCATTGGGGACGGCGATCGGGTGCTTTCCGATACGTGACATTTTCTTCTTACCAGATGAGAGCGAGAATCTCGCCGCCGGTGCGCGTCTGGCGCGCCTGGCGGTCGGACATCACGCCGCGCGACGTGCTCAGGATCGCCATTCCGAGTCCGTTGCGGACGCGCGGGATCTCGGAGACGCCGACATACTTGCGGAGTCCGGGCGTGGACACGCGCTGCAGCTCGCGAATAACCGGCTGGCCGCCCTGCGCGTACTTCAGGATCACGCGGAGGATCGTCCGGCCGTTCTCGCCGTCGAGTGTCTTGTAGTCCTGAATGAAGTGGTTCTCCTTCAGGATTTTTGCAATTTCCACCTTCAGCTTCGAGACCGGCATGTCAACGCGGCGGTGCTTTGCCCCGCAGGCATTTCGGATTCTTGTCAGCATATCGGCGATCGGATCAGTCATACTCATCGAATCTTGTTCCTTGTCCTACCGTATCCCGTGAGGGACGCGTAGAAGTGAATGGTTACCAGCTCGCCTTGCGCACGCCCGGGATGTAACCCGAGAGCGCCAAGTCGCGGAAGCAAATACGGCAGACGCCGAACTTGCGAAGGAACGCGCGCGATCTTCCGCACCGTCCGCAGCGATTGTGCTTTCTGACGCCGAATTTCGGCTTCCGCTTGCTCTTCTCTACCATGGCCTTTCGCGCCATCGCTATGCCCCTGCCTTGGTGATGATTGGCTTGTCGTCGCCTTTGAACGGCATGCCCAGTTCGCGCAGCAGCGCGAACGCGTGGTCATCGCGGTTCGTCGTCGTGACGAACGTGATGTCCATTCCGTGGATCTGCTCGACCATGTCGTAG
>JBKJHG010000084.1:0-9057 GCA_046599115.1 Gemmatimonadaceae bacterium | reverse complement strand
CGAGGTTGTTGTCGGTGAAATACTTCTGAGCTGCCGCGCGGAGGTCTGCCGGCGTCAGCGCGTCGTACTGACGGAATGCGTTGTTGAGGGTGTTGTACGATCGGCTGAACTTCGCGTATTCGCCGATGAGCCCGGCGATGGTGTTCGTGTTGTCCATCGCCCGGGCGAAGGAATACCGCTGCGATGCCTTCGTGTCATCCAGCTTCCACGCCGGAACGAGCTCGGTGCGGGCGCGGTTGATCGTGCGAAGGATCTCGTCTCTGATGTATGGCGCGTCTTTCGGATCTTTCAGGCGGGCGCTGACCGTAAACAGCTCGGGATCAACATTGGTCGAGTTACCGGCGCCGAACGAATCGAGTCGCTGTTCGTTGACGACCAGCTTCTTGTACAGGTCCGAGGTGGAGCCAAAATAGATCGTGGAAACGAGATCGAACGCGGCGTTCTCCTTGTTCGTCTCCGAGAAGGGCGCGTTTCTGAACGCGACGAAGAGAAGGGGCGGGGTGGCAGTGGGCCAGTCAACGTGCGCGTACTTCGGCGCGGTCGAGGGCGGCTCCTTCGGCACCACTTCCTTGTACGTGCCGTGCTTCCACATCCCCCAGTACTTGGTGACGAGGGGGATGACCTGCGCGGCAGTGACATCGCCGGCTACTACGACCGTAGTGTATTCGGGGCGGTACCAGCGTGAAAAAAACTCCTTCGAGTACGCGTACTGGTTCGGCATATTCTCGATGTCTTCAATGAAGCCCATCGTCGTGTGCCCGTAGGTGTGCGTTCCGAACGCAGTCTTCCGCATCACTTCGTAGAGCTTGCTGCCGGGATTCGCGGCGTTCTTGTTGTACTCGCCGAGCACGGCGCGCGATTCGGTCTTGAACGCGGCCTCGCTGTAATCGAGGTGCTGGAACTGGTCGGCCATCAGGGCGACAATGTCCTCGAGATTCTCCTTTGCGAACGTCGCGTAGAAAAGAGTCCGGTCGTCGCTGGTGGAGGCGTTGTTGCGCGCTCCAGCCTTCGTCATCGTGGCGTTGAACTTATCGGGGGGATTGTTGGGCGTCCCGCGGAACATCACGTGCTCGAAGAAGTGTGCGAATCCGCTCTTTCCCGCCTCGATTTCGTTTCGCGAGCCCGCCTGAACCGGGATCTGGATCGAGACGATGTTCGGGAATCCCGTGGGAACGACGATGACCCTGAGACCGTTGGGCAGAGTTGTCTCGGTCGCCTTGAAGGGGAGGATGTCGCTCGCTTTCTTGCTTTGCGCCAGCGAGAGGGAGGGAAGCAGGACGAGTGCTGCCGCCAGGGTGCGGATTGCGCGCATAATTGGAATCGTTGAGTGTTGGCTTCTACATAGAAGAAGCTGTGTCCTAAATTGCCTTCCGAACCGCGCGGGCGCCAATCGGAGGCTCAGCCGGTAAAGCTTTGCAGCCCCGCTTCGAACCTCTCCAAGAACCGGCCGACGTCCAGCCCGTCCACGACGGCGTGATGGACCTCTACACCTACCGGCATCGGCCAGCGTGTTCCTTCACTCACGCACTTGCCGAATACGACGCGAGGAACCGAATCGAGGTTTCCGTTGAGCGCATTGGAAAAAGAGGTGAACCGGATCCACGGAATCGTCGAGTGGTAAATGAGATCGTCGTCGGGGGGTGAGGATGCGAGCGGCTTGAACTGTTTGGCGTCAGCGATGGCGATCCGCGCCTTTTCCTCGAACTGAACGAAGTCCGGCGCGGGGTCTACACGGGCGAACGCAAATGTCTCGTCGGAGCGAAGGACCGTTGGCGTGATCGAGACCTGGTCGTGAACCCAGGCACCGTCGCCGCGGACTCGCGTCCTGAATGCCTCGATTTCATTCGCGGCGCGCAAGGCAAGAAAAACGGTGGCGAGAAAAAATGACGGGCCTCCGGGCGCATCGCAGAGGACGCGCGTTGGTCCGGCATCAACCTCGGCGCAAACACTGAAGAACGGATTCGAGAATCCGCGGTAGAGCTCGAAGTGCTCCCGCCGCTTCCACTGCTTCAAGTCGATGCTGTGTCCCATTGGGATGGGAAGTTGACTGCTAGTGATTAGACCCACGCGCCCAATATCGCACCCGCGGCGACGAACGAAACGAGATTGAACATCGTGTCTATGAGCCAGAGCTGCTTCGGTTTCATCGAGAACAACGCCGTGCCGTAGCTCGTCGGAGCAGCGAAGCCGAGCCAGGCGAGAGCGCCGAGGTGCGCGCCGATCATCCAGCCGTAACGGCCCATATGCGCGAGAAACATCGCCATTATCCAGGAGATGAGGAGGCCGCAAAGGAAAACCTGCAGATACATCATCGGCAAATTCGCCGCTGCCGATTCCGCTTTCATCTGTTCCATAGTGCGTCCCTGGAGCGCAACCCATTTCTTGGCGAAGAGAACGGGTGAGTACCAGAGTCCGCCGAGGAGGAAGATTACGACCGATGACGCGAGGATCGCCAGCCAGTTCACGTGGGGGAACGTCATATCGTACGCCTCCGTTGAGGTGAAGAGCCCGCGCAATCGCGGCACTCGAATCTAGGGTGCACGGACCTCACCGCCCAACAGTTATTTCCCCGGCGGTTCGAGCGCGGGGCCCTCGGTGAGAACCATCCGCGCGGTTGAGCACGACTGACGAATCTTCTTCGCCTCGGCGTACTCGGGGGAATTCCACCAGCGCCGCGCCGCGCCGGCGGAGGGGAACTCGAGCACGACCAGGCGCTCCGGCTCGAATTGCCCTTCGAGCGCTTCAACTTCGCCACCTCTCGCGGCATAGCGCCCACCGTACTTGAAGATGGATGCGGGCGCCAACTCCTTGTACCGCTCGTATTTCTGCTTGTCGTGGATCGATATCTCGGCGAGGACGAACGTAGGCATCTGGGGGGCAGGATTAGGGAGCGAAGATTCGTGGCGCGAAGTTCGCCTTATATTAGCGCCTAAGCGTCAATTCGTCCGGCTTCCCGGACACTCACGTGAACTGCAACGGAGACTCGAATGGATCTTCTCACTTGGCTCATCGTAGGACTCATCGCCGGCGTGCTGGCGTCGCTTGTGATGGGGGGGACGGGATACGGGATCATAGGTGACATCATCATCGGCATCGTCGGCGCATTCATAGGCGGCTGGCTGTTCCGCTCGTTGGGAGTCGCCATTCCGCTTGGCGGGCTCGCCGGAACGATCCTCATTGCATTCATCGGCGCCGTGATACTGATCTTCATCCTCCGGCTCATACGCTCGCGAGGGAAGCGAGTCTAAGGAGCGCGTAGGAATTTCTCGCATTCCGGGAGCACTGCGCGGTCGAATTGCTCACGCGTAGTGCTTCCGAGATGCCAGCGCGGCGATCATCGGCTAGTTTTGCCCTATGACAATGCGAGACAGGCTTGAGCTCCTCGAGCGGCGCCGGGCCGAGGCGGAGCAGGGGGGCGGTGAGGCACGCGTGAAGGCGCAGCACGCCAAGGGCAAGCTCTCGGCGAGAGAGCGCCTCGAGCTCCTCCTCGATGAAGGCTCGTTCGTCGAGCTCGATCGCTTCGTTGTCCACCGCTCGACTGACTTCGGCCTCGAAGATCAGAAGATCTACGGCGACGGTGTCGTCACCGGCCACGGGCGAATCGACGGCCGCCTCGTGTATGTATTCTCGCAGGACTTCACCGTCTTCGGCGGATCGCTCTCGGAAACGTTCGCTGAAAAGATCTGCAAGGTGATGGATCTGGCAATGCGCAACGGTGCCCCCGTCATCGGCCTCAACGATTCTGGCGGCGCGCGCATTCAGGAAGGCGTCGTCTCACTTGGCGGCTACGCGGAAATCTTTCTTCGCAACACGCTCGCGTCGGGCGTCGTACCCCAGATCTCTGCGATACTCGGTCCGTGTGCGGGCGGCGCGGTTTATTCGCCCGCCATCACCGACTTCACGTATATGGTGCGCGGCTCGTCGTATATGTTCGTCACCGGTCCGAACGTCGTGAAGACGGTGACGCACGAAGACGTGACGATGGAAGACCTGGGCGGCGCCGACACGCACGCCGGCACGTCGGGCGTGGCGCACTTCGCCTGCGATTCCGAGCCGGCGTGTATTCAGCAGATCCGGGACCTGTTCCGGTTCATCCCGTCGAACAATCTCGACACCCCTCCGCGCGGGAGCGGAAAGGATCCGCGCGACAGGCGCGACGAGGCGCTGCTCGACATCGTCCCCGACAACGCGAACAAGCCATACGACATGCACGACGTTATCAAGCGCATCGTTGACGACGGCGAGTACTACGAAGTTCACCGCGACTACGCGCAGAACATCATCTGCGGCTTCGCGCACATCGGTAGTTTCAGCGTCGGCATCGTCGCCAACCAGCCGGCGGTTCTCGCCGGCGTGCTCGACATCAACGCCTCGGTCAAGGCGGCGCGATTCATAAGATTCTGCGACGCGTTCAACATCCCGATCGTGACGTTCGAGGACGTGCCCGGATTTCTTCCCGGCACCTCGCAGGAGCACGGCGGAATTATTCGCCACGGCGCTAAGCTCCTCTACGCGTACTGTGAGGCGACGGTGCCGAAGCTCACCGTCATTACCCGTAAAGCGTACGGCGGCGCGTACGACGTGATGAGCTCGAAGCACATTCGCGGTGACTTCAACGTCGCGTGGCCGACGGCCGAGATCGCGGTGATGGGACCGAAGGGCGCGGTGGAGATTCTATTCAAGAAGGAGATCGCCGAGAGCAAGGATCCGCAGAAGTCGACAGACGCGAAGATCGAGGAGTACCGAGAGAAGTTCGCGCATCCGTACATCGCGGCTGCCCGCGGCTACATCGACGACATCATCGATCCGCGCGATACGAGGCCGATGCTCATCGATGCGCTCGAGACGCTGCAGAACAAGCGCGATAAGAACCCGCCCAAGAAGCACGGGAACATTCCGCTGTAACTGCAACTGCACCTGCAACCGAAGACTACCGCCAGCCGGCTCGGCCCACATCCGCCTGCCGGTAGTCTTCAGTTGCCCTTGTACTTACCGGGTCGGGGCCTCCGCGTACAACCCCGGCAGCGCCGCCTTCAGGTGCGTGAGCTTCGGCGCATCGTTGATCACGATGTACGGCTGGTACGGGTGCAGCGCGAGGTAATTCTGATGGTACGACTCCGCGGGCGAGAAGTTATTCAGCTTCGACACCTCGGTTACGATCGGGCGCTTGAACGTCTTCGCCGCCGTGAGCTGCGCGATGTACGACTCCGCCAGCCGCTTCTGCTCGTCGGTCTGAAAGAAAACCGCGGAGCGGTACTGCGTGCCGACATCAGGTCCCTGTCGGTTGAGTTCCGTGGGATCGAACGACGTGAAGAACACCTGCAACAGCTGCGAGTACGTCACCTGCGAGGGATCGTAAACGACGCGCACCGACTCGGCGTTGCCCGTGCTGCCGGAGGACACTTCCTCGTAGCTCGGATTGACGACGTGGCCGCCTGCGTATCCGGACGTCACTTCGATCACTCCCTTCACGTGCTTGAACACGGCGTCGATTCCCCAGAAGCACCCGCCGGCAAAGACCGCCGTCTCTTTCCCCTTTGTCAGTGAAAGCGGCGCGCCGGCTTTCGCGGCGGGGAGGGAATCAGCGAGGGCGCTACGGTTCGATGTCGCCGCCGAGACGGCGAACGTGCCGCCGACGGCGGCAACTGCGATGGAAAGACCACGGGCAAGGCTACCGATCATCAAATGCTCCTAACGGGGGAATTCCAACCACTCACATACACTACGACGGCGCGATAGTTTCGGATCTGCGGCTAGCTGACCCAGGTGCCCATCACGATCGTCCAAAGGAAGAACCCGGTCGCCAAGGCCGCCGGAAACCAGCCAACCCAGCTTCGTGGGCTCCGTTCAAATGAGCACTCACCATCGTTTGCTCCTCCGATGCTGCATTAACAGATACATCGTGCGCGCACGGCTGCAAGCAGGAGCTCTACCGGCCGCAGAATCCGGAATGGCCACCGCCGGAACAGACCGAGTCGTAGAGCAGCACCCCGCCTCCGACGACGACGAACCCTGTCGCCGCCCCCGCCAGGATGTTGCTCCCCGTCGAATGCGCTCCGCTGTTGAAACCGTCCGCAAGCGTGAAGAGAACCGCGCCGCCTATCGCGCCGACAAGTCCCCATCTGACCCACCTCGGCGTGCCGCTGTTCCCCGGCAAATCGGAAACGCTTTTCTTCGAAGCCGTGGAGAGCGGCGAGTAATTCGTTATCGCGTGTGGCGTCACTCCGATGGGCTGGACACGCTGCGCGCTCGCAGTTTGAATGGCCGTAAGGGATAGAACGACGAGCAGGAATCTGTTAGCGCGCATTTCGGCAACTCCACGGATGAGGGGTTCGGTCAAGGCAATGACTCTTGGTGAATCCACGATGTAACGCCGCAAGTCTGTTGCCGCGCCTTCCAGCCCAACTACCTTTCCCTTGAATGATCAATCCACAGGGAAGGCGCAGCCGTGTTCGATAAGGTCCTCGTCGCCAACCGCGGCGAAATCGCGCTGCGCGTCATACGCGCCTGCCACGAGCTCGGCATCAAAGCGGTGGCCGTCTATTCCGAAGCGGATTCACGCGCGCCCCACGTCCGCGAAGCGGATGAGGCGGTTCTGATCGGACCGCCGCCTTCGAACCAGAGCTACCTGGTCGGCGAGAAAATCATCGACGCGGCGAAGAAAACCGGCGCGCAGGCCGTTCACCCCGGCTACGGTTTTCTTTCCGAACGCGAATGGTTTGCGCGTGCGGTTCGGGATGCGGGTCTTGTTTGGATCGGGCCGCCCGCGGAGGCGATTTCGGCGATGGGGAGCAAGACCGCCGCCCGCACTCTCGCCGTGAAGCACGACGTCCCCGTAGTTCCCGGAACGACCGAGCCACTCAAGGACGCGGCCGAAGCGGCGACGATCGCGAAGAAATACGGATACCCGATTCTCCTCAAGGCAGCGGCGGGCGGCGGCGGCAAGGGAATGCGCGTCGTAGCGAAGGAAAGCGATCTCGCCTCCTCGCTCGACGCGGCGCGCCGCGAAGCGAAGGCCTCGTTTGGAGACGACGCCGTGTACGTCGAGAAGTTCATCGAGCGCCCGCGACACGTCGAGATCCAGGTTCTCGCCGACGCGCACGGCAACGTTCTCTCGCTCGGCGAGCGCGAGTGCTCCGTCCAGCGCCGTCATCAGAAGATGATCGAAGAGGCGCCGAGCGTTGCCGTCGATCCCGCGCTGCGAAAGAGAATGGGAGAGACAGCGGTTCGCGCCGCGCGCGCCGCCGGATACGTGAACGCGGGCACGTGCGAATTCCTCCTCGATGCATCGGGCAATTTCTATTTCCTGGAGATGAACACGCGGCTCCAGGTCGAGCATCCGGTCACCGAGCTCGTCACCGGAATCGATCTGGTGCAGTGGCAGCTTCGCATCGCCGCCGGTGAGAAGCTTCCGTTCAAGCAGGAGGAAATCGTCCCGCGCGGATGGGCGATCGAGTGCCGCATCACCAGCGAAGACGCGTCGAACGGGTTCCTTCCATCCACCGGACGCATCGAGTATCTCCATCTCCCCAGTGGGCCGGGTGTGAGATGGGACGGCGGAATCGAAACCGGCAGCGAGGTCGGGCTCTTCTACGATCCGATGCTGGCGAAGCTCATCGTCTGGGCACCGACGCGTGAGCACGCGATCGTGCGGATGCGGCGCGCGCTCACCGATCTGGTGATTCTCGGCGTGGAGACGTCGCGCGACTTTCACATCCGGATGATGGACGACGAGGATTTCCGTCGCGGCGAAATCGACATCCAATGGCTCGAGCGAAAGCTGCCCGAGATTCTCGCTCGCCAACCTGACGAGCAGAGCTTTCGCGCCGCGGCGATCGCGGCAGCGCTGTTGTCCGATCGCGATCGCGGTCTTTCACCTCGTTCAGCGGCGTCAGAGCCGCCGCTCAGTCGTGAGTCGTCGTCGTTTTCGTCGTCATCCTGGCGCCAGGCGGGACTGAACGAGGGATTGCGCTGACGATGGCGAACGTCGTCAGCGTTTCAATCGATTCCATCGCCGCCGGCGGTGACGGCGTGGGGAGAAACGACGGGCTCGTCGTATTTGTTCCGCGCACCGCTCCGGGGGACATCGTTACTGCGCGGATCTCGGGGAAGGGTCACTTCGCGAGAGGGTCGCTCAATACTATAGTATCCGCCTCGGCGGATAGGTTCGATCCGTCGTGCGAGCACTACACGCGCGATCGCTGTGGTGGCTGCCAGATTCAGCACATCGCATATGACGCGCAGCTCACCGCGAAGAAACGGATCATCGGCGACGCGATGCAGAGAATCGCGAAACGCGACGCGTCGTCGTTGCAGCCGGTGAAGGCGAGCCCGAAGCAGTGGCGCTATCGAACGAAACTGACGCTGGCGATTCGGAGAAGCGGCGAGCGATGGATTGCCGGACTGCACCAATACGACAACCCGTCCCACGTGTTCGCGCTCGCGGACTGTCCGATCACGGAGCGCTCCATCGTCACGACGTGGCACGACATAATGACGGAGTCGCGCTACTTTCCGGACGCGAAGGAGCTGCGGGGCAGTGTGAGGATGACCGCTGCCGGCGCGACGTTCGTTCTCTACGGCGGGCGCCAATGGAGAGAGAGCGAAGAGTTTCTGGATGCGGTCCCGTCGCTGCGCGCGCTGTGGTGGGAGCCGGAGCTTGGAGAGATGCGCCTCATCGAGGACCGCCGCGACGAGAAGACTCCCGCCGCCTCGTTCGGTCAGGTCAATCCGGAAGTCGCCGCCGAGCTGCAGGAGTATCTCATCGGCAAAGTGATGTCTCATTCACCCGAGGCGGTCGTTGACGCATACTCCGGACTCGGTGACACATCGATCGCGCTCGCGAAAAAAGGCGTGCGCGTGACGGCGATCGAGCTCGACCGCGAAGCGTCGGAGTGGTCGTCTCGGCGGCTTCCGCTTCCGTCGCGCGCGCTTCGTGGCCGGGTGGAAGAAATCATCGGCGAAGCCTTTCCCGCAGACGTGATCGTCATCAATCCGCCGAGGGCGGGGATGGATGCCAAAGTTGCGGAGTTTCTCGAGACCAACGTGACGACGACG
>JBKJHG010000031.1:0-5389 GCA_046599115.1 Gemmatimonadaceae bacterium | reverse complement strand
AGATCGCCGACTGGCTGTACCTCCGCGCCGCCGGAGTCACCTCCGACAGCTCGCAGCGCGCACAGTATTTCGCAAAAGTAAAGAGTCAGGTCGCGCGCGATCGCATTCGCGCGACCGACGCGCAGGCGCGCGAGCGGTCGGGAGATTTCGCCGGCGCCATCAAGGCCTATTCAGCTGCTGGGTCCCGCTTGAGCGCGATTCGCCTCCGTCTTTCGCCCGGTATCTCCGACACCGATCGCGCTCAGGCCCGCAACGATCTCGTCGCGTACATCCAGCGCCCGCCGGCAAATGATCTAGCGCGCGATGCGATCGCACTCTTCGATCAACTCTTCCCGGTCCATTCGCCAGCCGAAGACCTGATGCTCGCGCGCGCCGCCAGCGCTGCCGGGTCGTCATCCCGCGCGGCAACCGGGTATGCGGCCGCGATCAAGGCGCACCTTGGCGCGAGCGCAGACTTCTATCATTACGGCACGGCGCTCTCACGCCTCAATCGCGACAAGGAAGCGGCGGCGCAGTTTGCGAGGGTTACGGTGCCCGCGACTCTCGCCGCCGCGGCAGGCTATCAGCGCGCCCGTGCGCTAATTGCTCTGGGAGATCCCGGCGTCCCGGCCGCGCTCCGTTCCATCGTCTCGACGTATCCTAAAGACACGAGCTCGGCCGCCGCGCTTCTCCTACTCTCCGACCTTGCGACCGACGACGGCCGCGATGACGCGGCTCGAAACACGATGCTGGGCGTAGTCCACCAGTTCCCGTCTTCCAGGCAGGCACCAATCGCGCGTTTCCGCGCCGCGATCATCGCATACATCGGGAAGAATTTCCGCGCCTCGTCGGCCGAGATGGATTCGCTTGCGATACATTCACCGGAAAGCGCCGACGCCCTCGCTGCCACGTATTGGGCGGGTAAATCATACGCCCAGCTTGGCAATGCGGTACTCGCGCATCAGCGCTGGCGCGCGGTGATGGACAGGGATCCGCTCAGTTACTACGCGGTGATGGCGGCAAAAAAGCTCGACACGGCGGTCGTCGCTCCGGACAAGTCGCTGACGCCATTTCCGACGCTTCCCGTCGTTGACAGCGCCGTCGATCGCGTGGCGATGCTGAAAGATGCAGGGATGGACACCGAGGCGGAGTTCGAGAACTTGCGTCTCAACAAGGACGCGTCACTTTCGCCCCAGCGTCTTGCCGCCACGGCGCAGGCTTTCGCCGGAACCGATCAAGCCGAGCGCTCGATCGCGCTTGGCAAGAGAGCCCTTCAGGAGGGTGGCCGCACGGCGCAGAACCTCCGGCTGTATTTCCCTGTCGTCGAGCGGGAGGCGCTCATCGCCAGCGCGAAGGAGAACGGCCTCGACCCGATTCTAGTCGCGTCGCTCATCAGGCAGGAATCCCAATGGAATCCCCGCGCGACGTCCGGGCCGGGCGCGCGCGGATTAATGCAGTTGATGCCGAGTGTCGGGAAGACGGTTGCAGCGTCGAAGGGAATTGCGCCGTGGGATCCGTCAATGCTATACCAGCCGGCGATCAACATCCGGCTCGGCACCGCTCACTTGAGCGGCCTGATGCGGCGCTATCCGAATGTTGTGAGAGTGCTCGCCGCCTACAATGCAGGCGAGTCGCGGGTCGCTAAATGGGCCACGAAAGCAGGGGCCGACGACGTGGAGATCTTCACCGAGCGAATCCCCTTTGTCGAAACGCGCGACTACGTGAGGATTATCCTACGAAATCGCGCGTACTATGAGGCGCTGTATCCTTGGTGACGGGACTGATAACTACTAACTAGTAACTAGTAACTAGTAAACGGGGGATAGTCCAATCGTTGCCGCGACGCCCGAGCGGCGATCGGACCGGAACCAGTTTACTAGTTACTAGTTACTCGTTGTTTTTCCGCCTTCCTCGCCTTGAGCTTATCCATCAGCCAGGTGCCGGGAATCATAAAAAGAGGCGTCAAAAACATCCCCAGAAGGCTGTTGAGCCAGATCAGCGCGATGTAAAACGCGATCAAACCGAATGAAACCCAGACTGTGCCGAGCGGGCCGTGCGTCTCCAAGCGAAACTCCCCGTTGGGTTGGTTAGATTAAAGGTATCATGCGACCCCGTCGTGATGAAGCATCTCCGGTGCCAAAAGCGGTTGCCGCCACTATCGTCACCGAGGTGCGTCCGGTCCTCGCCGTCTCCGGTGGGCTCGATTCGATGGTTCTCCTTCACGCCGTCGCTGCCCGAGCCGCGTCTGCCTCGCGACCCGTCGTCGCGACCTTCGATCACGGAACCGGTCCCGCCGCGAAACACGCTGTCACGGTCGTCGCCGACGCGGCAATGCGCGCTGGTTTCGAATGTGTGACCGGGACGGCTGCGTCGATCGGTCTGAGCGAAGAGGAATGGCGCCGCTCGCGCTGGCAGTTCCTCCGCGAAGTAGCGTCGGCTACACAAGGGCGAATTGTCACCGCGCACACGGAGGACGACCAGGTGGAGACGATCTTTATGCGTATCCTCCGTGAGGCGGGGCCGCGCGGGCTCGCTGGCCTTTACGCCGAATCGGAAGTCATCCGCCCTTTCGTAAACGTCTCGCGCGCCGAGCTGGAGCTGTATGCCGTCGCGAACTCTGTGCAGTACGTCACCGATCCCACGAACGACAGCCGTCGCTACCTGCGCAATCGCATCCGACACGACCTTCTACCGCGAATCGCCAAGCTCCGTCCGCGCTTCGTTCGCGACCTCATCGACATCTCCCGCCGCTCCGCAGAATGGCGGCGCGAAATGGACTCCCTCCTCGACAAGGTGGAGTCCTCCTCCTATCCCGACGGGTCGCTGCGCGTTGCCCGCTCCAGCCTCGCCGGTTTCGATGCGGAGTCGCTCCGGGTGCTCTGGCCCGCGCTTGCGGCGAAAGCGAACGTCGTGATGGACCGTCGCGGAACTCACCGCGCGGCCGAGTTTACAATGAAGGGAATGACCGGACGCTCGATTCAGCTTTCCGGGATGTTTGAGATCGTGATGCATCGCGACCACCTTTTGCTACGTCGCTGGGGCACCCATACGAGGACAATCGCTTGAGTGAAAAGAGGGCCGCGACCCTGACCGAGCTGGAGAACGATCCGAGACTTTCGGGACGCAGCCTGAAGCGCGTCGCTTTCGACGAGGCGACTATCCAGCGCCGCGTCGCCGAGCTCGGGCGGGAGATCACCGAGGCCTACCCCGACGGCGACCTGCTCGTGCTCGGCCTACTCAAGGGAAGCTTTATCTTTCTAAGCGATCTCGTACGACACATCGTCCGCCCCCTGCACGTGGATTTCCTGGTCGCTTCCAGTTACGGAGAGGGTACCGTGTCGAGCGGAACGGTCCGGATGCTTTACGATCCGGAAACCGAGCTGAAGGGAAAGGACATCCTCCTCGTCGAGGATATCGTTGATTCGGGGAGGACGCTCGACAAGCTGTTGGCGATTCTCGGCGAGAGGCAGCCACGCTCGCTCGAAATTTGCGCTCTGTTGCACAAACGGATTGCTCACGAGTTGCACCACGAAGTCAAGTTCGTCGGTTTTGATGCACCCCCGGAGTTCCTTGTTGGTTATGGTCTCGATCACGCGGAAAATTTCCGCCACGTGCCGTATATAGCGAGCTTGTTGTAATGCCAATTAAGATGCCGTCGAAGCCCCCCCAAAAACCGAATAACTGGACCCGCTGGTCCAAGCAGGCTTCTTTTTGGGTGTTCGTAATTCTCGTGCCTGTTGCCATCATCCAGATGTCCGGGAAGTCGGCCGACCAGTCGTCCACGATCACCTACTCGCAGTACGACGCCGAGCTGCAGAAGGGGAACATCGATCACGTGATGGTCGAGTCCGGACGCGACATCGAGGGCGAGTTCAAGAACAAGGTGACGGTCAACCGCCACCCCGTCGCGAAGTTCAACACGCGTCTCCCGATGGAGAACTCCACCGAGGATCTGAATCGGCTCCGCGCCGCCGGAGTGCAGATCGAAGCCCAGGATGCGCGCCCGTCAATGACTGCGCTCATCGTCGGGTTTCTGCCCTACCTGCTGATGATCGGCGTCGTCTTTATGATCTTCCGCTCGCTGCAGGCGGGTGGCGCGAAGGCGTTCAGCTTCGGAAAGTCGAAGGCGAAGCTGCTCACCGGCGACACTCCCAAGGTTACGTTCGAGGACGTCGCCGGCGCCGACGAAGCGAAGCAGGATCTCCAGGAGATCATCGAGTTCCTCAAGGATCCGGCGAAGTTCACCAAGCTGGGCGGGCGCCTGCCGAAGGGCGCGCTGCTCGTCGGTCCGCCGGGAACGGGCAAGACACTTCTCGCTCGCGCCGTGGCCGGCGAAGCGGGACGTCCGTTCTTCTCGATGTCAGGCTCCGATTTCGTCGAGATGTTCGTCGGCGTCGGTGCCAGCCGCGTTCGCGACCTCTTCGAGCAGGGCAAGGCTCACGCGCCGTGCATCATTTTCATTGACGAGATCGACGCTGTCGGTCGCCACCGCGGCGCCGGACTCGGCGGCGGTCACGACGAGCGCGAGCAAACGCTTAACCAGCTCCTAGTCGAAATGGACGGGTTCGAGTCCAACGACGGTGTCATTCTCATCGCCGCGACCAACCGTCCCGACGTTCTTGACCCCGCGCTGCTGCGTCCCGGCCGCTTCGACAGACAGATCGTCGTTGACGCGCCCGACCTGCGCGGACGTGAGGGAATTCTTCGCGTGCACGTCCGCAACAAGCCGATGGCCGAAGACGTTGACATTCTCACTCTCGCTCGCGGCACTCCGGGAATGGCGGGTGCCGATCTCGCCAACCTCGTCAATGAAGGGGCGCTTCTCGCCGCCCGCCGCAACCACGACAAGGTCTATATGGCCGACCTCGAGGACGCGAAGGATCGCGTGATGATGGGCGCCGAACGGAAGTCGATGGTGATGAAGGACGAAGAACGGAAGCTCACCGCGTACCACGAGGCGGGCCACGCCATTTGCGCCGTTAAAGTGAAGGGGAATGATCCGCTCCATAAGGTCACGATTGTTCCGCGCGGCCGCACACTCGGCGTTGCGTGGACTCTTCCTGAAGACGACCGCGTCTCCGTCACTAGGGAGCAGCTCGAGGCGAATCTGGTGAAGGCGTATGGCGGACGCGTTGCCGAAGAGATCGTGTTCGGCCGGGGCCGCGTCACCACCGGCGCGTCGAGCGACATCCAGCAGGCGACGGGTCTCGCGCGACGTTACGTATCGCAGTGGGGACTCTCCGACGAGATCGGACCGATTCTCGTCGGCGACAACGAACAGGAGCTCTTCCTCGGCCGTGAGCTGCAGCGCCACCGTGAAGTATCAGAGCGTACGGCGCAGCTGGTTGACTCCGAAGTCTCGCGCGTGATCAAGGAAGCGTATGCGAGAGCCACTGTGGTTCTGACCGAG
>JBKJHG010000237.1:0-41708 GCA_046599115.1 Gemmatimonadaceae bacterium | reverse complement strand
GGATTACGCCGTTGATTGCTGCCGCGATTTGATCGTCGCGCAGCAGCGCGCGAACTCCGCCATAGCCGGCGCTGAATGCGCTCACAATGACACGTTTGATGCGCACCCGTCCGGCGGTGCGCGCTGTCGTCTCGTCCCGCACGCGCCGTGTCAGCTTGTGCCACACGGCGGTATCGGTGAACGGCCGTTCATAAGCCGATGATCCAGCGCCGAGGTTGACCACTGCGAGCACGTATCGCCCGCCGTTCAATGAGACTGCATTCACCGGGACGTACGCGGCGCCGAACAAGTGAACGAGAAGCGTGCGCTCGTCGAGTGAATCGGAGGCAGCGCCGGGCCGGTCGGGGATAAACACTTCCACCGGTTTCGCCAGCACGGAGTCTATCGTGAATTTGATTCCCGCCGGCACTGGCGTGGGTGGAATTCTTTTGTGCGCTCTCGCCCGCTCCACCATTGGCGACGGATTCTGTGATTTTGGTGCGGCAATGGCGGGAACGACCGCTGCAGGTGGCACCGCGGAGTGGCAAGCCGCCGAGGTCAACGCGAGGCAGAGGCTGGCGGCGCGGATTGCCGGTGAGGCGCGGAAATCGATTAAGAACACACCTTCAAGTTGAAGGTGACGCGGCCTGAGCGTGAGAGGTGGCGCCCGTGCAGCGTCCGATTCGCATATTCAGTAGATGACGCAGCCACCCAGGAAGAACTCCGCCGAAGTTCTCGCGGAGCTCCGCTGATGGAATTCGATCTCGCCAAATCCGTCGCGGTTCTCGAGCGCACTCCGCCGACTCTCTGTGCGATGCTCTCCCGGTTGCCCAATGAATGGATCAACGCCAGTGAGGGGCCCGACACGTTCACTCCGTACGATGTGCTGGAGCATCTCATACACGGCGAGCGCACGGACTGGATGGCCCGCGCCCGGATCATTCTTGACCAGGGCACCGACCGCCGGTTCACTCCGTACGATCGCTTTGCGCAGTCCGAGGAGAGCGAAGGAAAGACGCTCACCCGACTGCTCGACGAGTTCGCGGGATTGCGCGCGGCGAATCTGGCGACGCTTGCGGGATGGAATCTCACCGACACTCAGCTTGCGCTCGAAGGTGAGCATCCGACGTTCGGCGCGGTCACGCTCCGACAACTGCTCTCGACCTGGACCGCGCACGATCTGAGTCACATCGCGCAAATCGCGCGCGTGATGGTGAAGCAGTACCGGGACGCCGTCGGCCCCTGGCGTGAATATTTGCCCATTATGGACCGATGACGGAACCTTGGCCGTGAGGACTAGATGGAAAACGACATTCAGCTGCACAACGTGAGTGAGATTCGCGGCGCATTCAAAGCGAAGGGGGCGGTAGGTGCCGCGAATTCGCAGCCGGGTAAGTATCTCGATGCTTCTCCCGCTGTTCATCATTCAGTTCACCACACCTCGCAAGTGAGCGTATCGAGTTATGCGTGAACTGAAATATCGAAGCCGGCTTGTCGGACTGGCGCTGTTCTCAGCGCTTTCAGCGTGCGCACCCGGACACGACGACTCTGCGCGCTTGCAGCTGGCTGCGGTCCTGCGCGACAGCCTCGGCAAAACCGTGGAGGCGACGCCGTCATTCTTGAATGACTCTACGCATTTGCAGATCGACGTCAGCTCGACTCATTTTTCCGACCTCGACGCTGCCGCTCGCGGGGTGAAAGCGCGCTCCATCGCCGCGCTTTCGCTTCGAAATTATCTACGCAGAAACGAAGTTGACAGCGTTCGCATTCAGGGTCGCGAATTCGTGAGTCGTGGCTTCTGGGCAATCCACTGGGCGTACGACTTCGCTGCAACGGATCTTGGAACCAACTGAACCGCGCCTTGGCGCTCCCAATCGAGCTCTAATTCCAGCCAAAAATAGGGGCTTAGTTAACCCACTGAAAGTGGCCTAAAATCATTGAAATCAACGCTTTACATAATGCTGCAAAGGTGTTAAACTTCTGTTTGAAGGGATTAGCGATTACGATTGCAGGTGCTCCCGGAAGGGCTGTCTAGAGCCTCCCGTCGTAACCCTTTTGCCGGCCAAGAGTCCAGGAGGAGTGATGGATAAACGCAACTATCTGACGATCGTTCCGACGATTCTGGCTGCCGTTTCCGGCGCCGTTTACCTCGGCTCGAAAGCTGTTCCCGCTACAACCGTCCCTGCCACTGGTCCGGTGCTATCGGCTGTCGCGGCGTTCGCGACGCCACCGGCGGGTTCCGCCAGCTCGGTGGTCATCGGCGCCCCGGCGACGACAGCTGTCGCGCGGGCTGTTGCTCCTTCACTCCACGCAAACGATCTCGCCGTTCACGCGCGCACTGCTCTCGAAGCTCTCGCGTCCAATGTCGGGCGGCTCAGCCACCCGCGCGCTCTCGAAGACGCGTTCAACAGCTACTTCGCCTTCAAGGCCGCGCACCCGGAGCAGGTGAGAAAGCCGTTTCTCTACTTCGTTGACTACGGGCTGCCGAATACGACGCCGCGCGGCTACGTGTTCGATATGGAATCGCTCAACATCGTCGACGGACCGTTTATGGTCGCCGCCGGCCGAGGCTCGGCGCCGAACAGTCAGGGAATCTCGACACGGTTCTCGAACGGGTTCGGAGCGGCGACGACCTCGCTCGGACTTTACGTCGCGCAGGAGATCTACAGCTTCACCGGTCACAGCGGCGGACAGGCATACAATGCGGTGGGCCTCAGACTCGCTGGAGTTTCCACCGGCTTCAACGACAACGCCCGTGCCCGCGGCGTTGTAGCTCACGGTGCGCCGTACGTCACCGAGACGCGCGCCGGACGCAGCGAAGGCTGCCCGGCGATGGAACCCAATCGCGCGGCATCGCTTCTCCCCAAGCTTGCCGAAGGCGGCCTCGTGTTTCTCTTCGCGCCGGACAATGACTGGATGACGCGTGACCCGTGGGTAACGCAGGCGGAATAAGCGCGAACGGCTGACGGAAGGGCTTCCCTCACTTGGGAAGGGAGTTTCCCCGACATTGAAATGAGCGCGGCGACGTAAATTGTGCGTATGACAACACGCACGCTCATTATCGTCGCCGCGGCAACAGTCGCCGCAGCCTGTCAAACGAAAGCCCCCGCGTCTCCGGAAGCGCAGCAGGCGAAAAAGCCGGGACCTGTCCAAACCCCGACGAACATTCCGGCGAACATCTCCCACGGAGAAGCACGAGTCGGTACCGCGCTCGACTCCGCTCCGGTTGAAGCCGGAGCGCCGCCTCGTGCCGCCGGTCACCTCACCCGCGTGCGCATCGAGATCAAGGAAGCCACAATACTGGTAGCGAAGGACGTTCAATACCACGCGTGGACGTTTGGCGGCCGAGCCCCGGGACCGGTCATTCGCGTGACGCAGGGCGACAGCGTGGATTTCACCCTGATCAACCGCGCCTCGATGCCGCATAGTATGGACTTTCACGCCGCCCAAATCGCGCCGAGCAAGTATTACACGAACGTGAACCCGAACGACTCGATCCACTATCGGTTCGCCGCAGAAGTTCCGGGCGTGTTCCTGTATCACTGCGGAACGGCACCCGTCGCAGCGCACATCGCGAACGGAATGTACGGCGCGCTCATCGTCGATCCGCGCACGCCGCGCCCTGCCGCGAAGGAGCTGGTGTTCGTGCAGAGCGAATTCTACATGTCGCCCGACAGCATTCCCGGCGCGAGGTCGCTGGCTTGGGACCGGCTTCTCACCCTGGCGCCTGACTATGTGACCTTCAACGGCCGCGCGGCGCAGTATGCGGATCATCCAATCAGCGTGAAGGTGAACGAGCTCGTGCGTATCTATGTCGTGAACGCGGGCCCGAACCGGTTCTCCTCGTTTCACGTCGTCGGCGGAATATTCGAGCGCGTTTATGTGGACGGCTCGCAGGCGAGCCCGCTCGTAGGCGTACAAACTGTGGCGGTTCCTGTAGGCGGTGGAAGCATCTTCGAGATTCGCCTCAAGCAGGCAGGTGAGTATCCGTTCGTCACGCACGCGTTCGCTGACGCGACAAAGGGAGCGGTCGGAATACTTGCCGCGGGAAATCCGGGGGAACCCGCTCCGGGCCCATCCAACGTGAAGCATTGAGCTGATGGACAAATTCGCGAAGTCATTCATTCGGTCAAGCCTTCTCTGGTTTCTCGGCGGAATCACCCTTGGTTTGGCGATGGCGATACATCCCGCGTGGGTGGTGTATCGCCCTGCTCACGCGCACATGAATCTCGTCGGGTTTGTGGTGATGATGATTTTCGGGGTCGGATATCAGATGCTGCCGAGATTTTTCGGACATCCCATCCACAGCAGAGCTCTCGCCTCGGTGCACATCTGGCTCGCGAACATCGGGCTTGGCGGGCTTGTAGCAGGATTTTTCCTCGCTCCGAGCATCGGAGCGCGAAGCATTCCCGTGACTGCCGGCGGGGGACTTCTGTGGGCGCTCGGCGCATACGGTTTCGTTTACAATATGTGGATGACGTTCAACGCAGCCGAACGCCGCAGAAAGATCAATGACGCAAAACCGGATGCGAGAAAGCTTCCGCTGAGCTGAGGCGAATTCTCCCTGGGTCCGCAACTGCAGGTGCAGTGACTGCGGGGTGTTGACGCTAGATTGAGGGATGCGCGAGAAGAACGAGCCACCGCATCCAGCCGCCCAGCCGAAGCCGGCATCCCTCAGCGAGCGTTTGCGCGCCGCTGTCGCGCTACTCGAGGAGATCGTCGCCGATCGCGCGCTCCTCGTGAACGTAGACGCCGACGACCGGAACCGCCTGCTCCAGGCGGCCGGACACGTGTCGCGCCCCGATGTGATTGACCGCCGCCGCCTTCTCAAGGCGAGCAAGCGGAAGCGCAAAGCGGAGCGAGTGAACCGGGAAGAGACGATTCTCGCGTCAACCGGAATTCGAAAGCTGCGCCGCCAGTCGGTGTTCACGACATCGCCCAATATTTTTCCGCCCGAGCTGAAGGAAGATGAGATTCGGGAGGAGCACATCGGCGAAGCCAACGACCCTCGCGTCTGCTATGTCTGCAAGAAACGCTATTCGGCGATTCACCACTTCTACGATCTGCTGTGCGTTGAATGCGGCGAGCTGAACTACGCCAAGCGAACCGAGATTGCCGATCTGAGTGGCCGAGTCGCGCTTCTCACCGGCGGGCGCGTAAAGATCGGTTACCAGGCGGGGCTGAAGCTGCTCCGCGCCGGCGCTCGTCTCATCGTCACCACGCGCTTTCCGCGTGATTCGGCGGCGCGATACTCGCGCGAGCCGGACTTCGCGGAATGGGGCGACCGGGTGGAGATATATGGCCTCGACCTGAGACACACGCCGAGCGTCGAAGCATTTTGCACCGAGATCTTCGAGACGAGAGACCGCCTCGACTTCATCATCAACAATGCCTGCCAGACCGTGCGCAGGCCGGCGGATTTTTACGAGCATATGCGTGAGGGCGAGATGGCGGCGCTCTCGGCGATGCCCGAAGAAGTTCGAAAGCTTCTCGGTTCGTACGAGGGCGAGCGGTACCAGATGTCGCACGGCGCGAACGACTATCTCGCGCTCGCCGGGAACATCGAGGAGGACGTGGAGAACAGTCTCTTCCCGAAGGGGCATCTCGATCAGGATCTACAGCAGATAGACCTGCGCGGACGGAACTCGTGGCGACTGCTTATGGCGGAGGTTCCCTCGGTTGAGCTGCTCGAGGTGCATCTCGTCAACGCGATCGCGCCGTTCATCATCAATGCGCGGCTCAAGCCGCTGATGATGCGAACGCCTGAGCGCGATAAGCACATCGTCAACGTGTCGGCGGTCGAGGGCCAGTTCTATCGCTCGTTCAAGACGACGCGGCATCCGCATACGAATATGGCCAAGGCGGCGCTGAACATGATGACGCGGACATCGGCCGCAGATTACGTCGGCGACGGAATTCATATGAACGCCGTGGACACCGGTTGGGTGACGGATGAGGATCCGGAGGAGATTGCGGCGCGCAAGACGGCGGAGCACAGATTCCATCCACCGCTCGACATCGTAGACGGCGCGGCGAGAATCGTGGATCCGATTATCAGCGGCTTCAACACGGGCACGCACGTATGGGGCAAATTCCTCAAGGATTACACGCCGACGGATTGGTAGCGTCCTGATACCGTCCGGTTGCGATCTCGGAACCCGACGGTAGGTTCAAGCTCGATGCGCGGCCACAGATGAGCGGAGATGTTGATCGGACGGGCTCTGAATTTCGCGGCAAACAATACATCAAGAGAGAAGACAATGGGCATACGCAAAGCTGGACCAGCCGGGCCGTTCGCCATCGTGGTTGGCGTGTTCCTCTTGATCGAAGGAATTCTTGGACTCCGAAGTCCGATCGTCTTCGGAGTGCTGACGACCAACACCACGCACGCCACAATTCACATCCTGCTCGGCCTCGTCGGATTGGCGGTCGGTATCAGTGGAAAGGCGCGACACTATTGCCTCTTTCTGGGGGCGCTTCTTCTCGCAGTCGGCGTGCTGCGTTTCGTTCCCGGAATTGGCGACTTGCTCGTGAATCTTCTCAACGTGAATTACGCCGTTGCCGTTTTCAATATCGTCGTCGGCATTGTCTCGCTGCTCGTCGCCCGGTCCTCGCCGCAGCTAACCGAGAATGACAAAGTCGCGTAGAGGGGTGTGCCTGGCGGCTTGATCAGGCGCCCGGGAGCCTCAGCGTAAATGTAGAACCGCTGCCCGGAACGCTCTCTACCGACAAATCCCCGCCCATCTTGCGCGCGAGTGTTCGGCTCGTCGCGAGACCGAGGCCGACGCCGCCGAGGGTTCCAGGAATGGCGCTGACTTGAACGAACGGCTCGAAGATCTTCTCGATGTGCGCCTCGGCAATCCCGCTGCCGTTGTCGCGGACGATGAGCTCGAGCCACGTTTCGCTGCGGCGCCCGGTGATTTCGACCGCACCGCCTGAGGCGGTGAATTTTATCGCGTTGGTGCTGAGATTGACGAGCACCTGAAGCACTCGATCGAAGTCGGCTAATCCGACGAGTCCGGATCCAATCGCGCAGCTGAGGCTAACTCCCTTTCCCTCGGCGAGGTGTTTCACGAGAAGCGAGAGAGGCTCGCACAATTCCGCCAGCTCGATCGGCCGCATTTGCAGAGGAAGCTGTCCGCTTTCGGCCTTAGCGAATTGGAGTATGTCGTCGATCAAGGTGAGCAGATGACGCTGAGCACGTATGATTTTCGAAGCCGATCCCTGCTGCTGATCGGTGACGGGACCCGCGATTCCCATCTCGATCAATTGCGCGTATCCCGCTATCGCGTTGAGCGGGGTGCGCAGATCGTGGCTCATCGCGGCGAGAAAATCACTCTTCGCGCGATTCGCGGCGTCGGCCTCGGCACGAGCACGCTCCACGTCGGCACGGGCGATTCGCAGCGATATCTCCCCGACCGCGACCTCGGCGAGATCCTTCAGTGTCGAGATCTCGAACTCCGACCAGGCGTGGGGCACGGTGTCTATGGCGCAGAATGCGCCGATCACCTGGCCGTTGATAACGATGGGAATGCCGACGTACGCGGCTACACCAAGCGACTCTACCGTGGGGACATCGCGGTATACCGGATCCGCCTTCGTGTCCGGGATGACGAGAGGCTCGATGGAGCGGAGCGTGAAATGGCAGAAGGTCGGGCCTTCGAGCTCGCGCGCTGATGCGAGTGGCTCGCCGAATCCGCACGCCGACTTGTAAAAATCCCGGTGCTCGTCAACGAGAGAGACGAACGCTGCGGGAATCTTGACGAGCCTTACCGCGAGGCGGGTGAGCCGGTCGAACGCTTCCTCTACTTCGGAGTCGAGAAGCCCTGTTGCGGAGAGTGCGGCGAGACGACGCTCGTCCTTAACGACTTTCGTCGCCCGCTCGTACTCGCGGGCAAAATTCGGTGAGTCTAGAATCTGAAAATCCTCCCCAGTGCCTTGGTGATCTTCTTTCCTACGTTGTTCTCCCAAGAACGCTGATCGGGCCAGTTCTGCGGAAGTGAGTCGCCGCCGTTGTCCTGGTAGTCGGGTCCGTGCACGGGGCACGGATTGGTTGGCTCGGTGCCGGGCTTGAAAAATTCCTGCTGGCGAATCGGGCAGTATTCGTTGGCAAGGAATCCGGTCTGCGCGTCTATCACGCGCATCGACATTCCCGCCGGTGGACCCCAGGCGTTCGGCGGGGCCATCTCGCGCCAACTCGTCGTGTACCACTCGGACCACGCAGGGGAGGCGAGTGCTCCGCCCGAGGCGTTGGGCGCGATCGGCGCCGGTTTATCGAAACCGAACCAGAACGCAGCAACGACGGTCGGCGTATACCCGACGAACCACACGTCGGCGCCGTTGTTCGTCGTGCCCGTCTTTCCGGCGACGAGTCCCTTCACGCCGTAGTCGCGAACAGGTCTTCCCGTTCCGTAGTTCACGACGCTTTGAAGCATTGACGTGACCTGATACGAGTCGCGCGGATCCATCACACGCTCGAGCGGCGTGTTGTCGCTCGTCCAGAGCACCTGGCCATCGGACGTCTCGATGCGGCGCACGAGATGGGGCCGCACTTTGAAACCCCCGTTCGCGAAAGGCGCGTAAGCGGTCACGAGCTCGATTGGCGTCACTTCGATTGCGCCGAGCGCGATTGACGGGAGGGCGGGGATCTCGCTCACGATTCCGTTAGCGTGCGCGCGGGCTATGATGCGTGTGAGTCCGACGACCTGGCTCACTCTCACCGTTGCCGCATTCGCCGATTTGATCAGCGCGCGCCGGAAGGTGATGCGGCCATTGTATTCGCCGTTGTAGTTGGAGGGCGACCAGACCGACCCTCTTCCCCTCCCATCGGCACGTGGCTGGATGACGTCCACCGGCTCATCGTCCACTTCCGACGCCGGCGTGTAGCCGGATTCCATCGCCGCCGCATACACGAATGGTTTGAACGCCGAGCCCGGTTGGCGGTGCGCGGCGAGGGCGCGATTGAAATTTCCGCGCTCGTACACTCGGCCGCCCGTGATCGCGCGGAGATCTCCGTTGCGCGGGTCGATGGCGATCATCGCCCCCTGAATGACACCGCGACGGTATGCCTCGGACTGAATCGCCGATGCTCGTCGTCTCACCGCGCGATCTGCCGCGACCTGCGCCCTGGCGTCGAGCGTCGTGTAGACGGTGATGTCAACGATGTCGCTGCTTCCGCTCTTGAGCACCGAGTCCGCGATAGTGCGCACGGCGTCGAGCGCGTAGGAATCATTGGCGTCAACCGGACGCCATTCGTCGCGGGCGATGCGGAGCCGCTGCGCCTGCAGTCCTGGAACGCGGTCGGCGGAAATGTATTTCTCGTTCGCCATAAGTGAGAGAACGAGATTCCGGCGCGCGATCGCGCGCTTCGGATTTCTGCGCGGAGTGTAAACCGACGGACCCTTCGGAAGCGCTGCGAGCATCGCCGCCTCGTCCATTGTCACCTGATTTACACTCTTGCCGAACAGGTCCCGGCTCGCCGCCTCGACTCCGTATACGCCATTCCCCATATATATGGCGTTGAAGTAGAGCTCGAGAATCTGATCCTTGCTGAGCGATTCCTCGAGAAGACGGGAGATGCGCAGCTCGAGCAGCTTCTGCGGCAGCGATCTCGCCTTGTAGCGGCGGTAGGCGAATGTGTTCCGCGCCACCTGCATCGTGATGGTGCTGAACCCCTGCACGGTGTGGCCGGCGTGAACGTTCGACGCAAGCGCGCGGACGAATCCCTTATAGTCAACGCCGTTGTGCTTATAGAAGCGTCGGTCTTCGGTGGCAATGAACGCCTGGCGAACGAACACCGGAACGAAAGAAAGGGGCACATTCACGCGGCGGACCGTCTCAAGGCGCCCCATCACGATTCCATTGCGGTCCACGATCCGGCCGCCCTCGTCCGGCTTGTAAGCCTGGATGTCGTGCGGCCGAGGGCACTTGTCGAATCCGCAGGTAACCAGCCAGGAGTCGAGGATGCCGACTCCGAGAATGCTTATTGCGAACAGAGATGTGATTATTACATCACGCCGACTCTTCGGCGGCCAGCCAACAATCTTCATAGATAAGAGAATGTACCGCACATCGGTTTTGATGCTCACGCTGCTCTCGATCACAGCATGCAAGGGAACCCCCTCCTCTGCATCCGCCGCGCCATCCTCCGCCGCGGTCGGGAGCCGGCTGGCGGTTAATACACCGATGGCTGCTGACTCGGGTCCTCCGACCCCTCCGAGGCCGACCCCGCTGCCGATGCCGGTGCCTCAGCGCGGCGAGGCAAACCAGCTCGGGCGGATCCCCGTGCTCGAGTATCACGTCATCGGCAGCGACAAGGATGGTCTTTATTCGAGGACGGCTGCGCACTACCTCGCCGATCTCGATGCCGCCTACAAGCTGGGCTACCGGCCGGTCACGATCGCGCAGATGCTGGACAAAAACTTCAGCGATGTGCCGCCGGGAATGTCTCCGGTGGTCGTCGTGTTCGATGATGCTTCGCCATCGCAATTTCGCTACATCGAGAGCGGCGGAAAGCTGCAGATCGATCCTACCAGCGGCGTCGGAATCTGGCTCGCGTTCGCGAAGTCACACCCGGGCTGGAAAAACCGCGCGACCTTCTGTCTTCTCAACGGAGCCGCCGCGGGCCACAATTTTTTTGGCGACAGTCCGAAATTTGACGGACAGAAGAAGGAATGGCGGTTCCCGAAAGTGAGATGGCTTGCCGACAATGGCTTCGAGCTTTGCGATCACACCGTCTGGCACGCCCGGCTCGACAAGTTCTCCGACGCCGTCGTGCAGGAGCAGATCGCGCGGAATCAGATGGGAATCGATTCGGCTGTGCCGGGCTACAAAATCCGCACGCTCGCGTTGCCCTATGGAATCTGGCCGAAGAATCGTCCGCTCGCGTGGCAGGGAACGTGGACGGACCCGAAGACGAAGCAGGCGCACCCCTATCACTTCGAAGCCGTTCTCGAGGTCAGCGGCGGTCCGACGCGGAGTCCCTACGATCCTGCGTTCAATCCTCACAGCATCAGCCGCGTCGAGGCGATCGGAGACGACATTCAGAAAACGCTGGCCCGTCTCGCGCAAACGAACACGCGCTTCGTGGTGAAATAGCCGCTAGCTAAATACCGCGGAGGGCAAGCGGGTGCTGCGCCCGCAACGATCTAAAATTTCCATTTCTCGAGCGTAGAGATGGCTTTCGACAAAGCGCTGCGCTGATCGTCGGTCGATGCGGTCGCAAGCAGCTCCTGATAAGTAGAAATCGCGAGATCCACGGCTTCGTAATCGTGCTCGGCGCCGGCGAGACTCGCCGCGTTATCGGCGAGATTCGCCTTGGCGAGATCGTCGAGCGGAAAGCGCGCTGACACCTGCTGCCACCGCGCGACACGCTGCCGCGGATCGGACTCGGAGAGCGCCCAGAGATGCCACCCGGCGCGATTCTGCGGATCGGCGGCGATGGCGCGATTTGCGAGATCGCCGACCACCTCGGGCCCGTGCCCCGTTAGCCAGTAATGATTCGCGAGAGCAACCAAGGCGCGGGCGTCGTTCGGGTTCTCGCGGACGTTCCGCTCGAGCTCGGGCTGGGGGTCTTTCAGGTCGTCCATCGTGCGTAAGCTACCCGGAACGCGCAGGGCCGGACAATGGATTACAGCCGCCCGAAATCGGCCCTTGCTGGACAATTCCGACGACCGATACTACCATTCCTGTACGGATGCAGCCCCAGGGGCGCATCGCCACGAAATAGAAACTGTCCGGGTACCCGCGTGAGTTCTTTCCGCGACCGCCGGGCAAGCCAAAGCAGATTCTTCTTTCCTAGCCACACCACAACTGAATGACTGAACGCCGACGTCCTAATCGTCGCGGCCGGGGGCCTCGTCCGTCCGGCCAACAATCTCCCGAACTGAACGGTGACGCAGACCCGTATCTGGAGCCAATGGATTCTACGACGCCACCACCCGATGCGGGGCAGTTGCCGGACGCGCGCGATGAAGCATCATCGCCCGCTGTTCCGCCGCCGTCCTCCGTGCCCGCTCCTTCAACGATGAACTCCGATTCATCCGAAGGCGGGGGAGATGCTCAGTCGTATCAGCAGAACGACTCCGGCAACCGCCAGCAGTACAACGACCAGTCGAACGATCGTGGCAACTACAATCGCAACCAGCAGAACGGTCGCGGACAGGGTGCCGGAGGTCAGGGCGGCAATCGCAACGATCGCAACAACGGCAGACGCGGACGCAACAATCAGCGCGGACGCGGACGGCCGAATCAAAATCAGAACCAGAATCAGAACCAGAATCAGAACCAGAATCAGAACCAGAATCAGAATCAGGGCGGCGGAGACAATCGCCAGCGCGAACAGCAGCCGCGCCAGCCGATCGCTCCGATCGTTCCAGATGGGGAGTCCATAGGCTGGTATGATCCGCAGCGCGACGGCGGCTTCATTCGCCGCGCCGCGAACAGCTACCTTGCTGAGGCCGGTGACGCGTACGTACCTCTGAACGTCGCGCGCCAGTACAACCTCCGTCGCGGCGACAACGTCCGCGCCAGCACGGGGCACGATCACCGGGGACGCGTCGTCGTCGCCGAAGTGCAGGAGATCAACAACCTGGCTCCCGACCTCGCATTGCGCCGTCCTGATTTCGGATCGCTCATCGCGTCGTACCCGGAGAGAAAGCTGAAGCTGGAGACGGGCCGGCCCGCCAAGAGCGGACCAGAGCTGACGAGACGCGCAATCGATCTCATCGCGCCGATCGGCTACGGACAGCGCGCTCTGATCGTCGCGCCGGCACGCGCCGGAAAGACGATGCTCCTGCAGGCGATCGTCGAAGGTGTCGCGGTGAATCATCCGCAGGCTGCGCTCCTCGTGCTCCTCGTTGACGAGCGCCCGGAGGAAGTGAGTGAGATGATCACGTGGGGTTACGGCGAAGTGGTCGCGTCGAGCTTCGACATGCCCGCGGTTCGTCACACCGACGTTACCGAGATGGTGCTCGAGAGAGCGCGCCGGCTCGTCGAAATGGGCAAGGATGTCGTGATCGTTCTCGACTCCATCACCCGTATGGCCCGCGCCTACAACACCGTCGAGCGGGGTACCGGACGCACCCTGAGCGGCGGCCTGGACGCGACGGCGATGGCCAAGCCGAAGGCATTTTTCGGCTCGGCGCGCTCGGTTGCCCCCGAGCACGGAGGGGGTTCGCTGACTATTATCGCCACTGCCCTCGTTGAGACGGGGTCCCGGATGGACGACGTGATCTTCGAGGAGTTCAAGGGGACCGGCAATTGCGAGATAAAGCTCGACCGGTCGCTGGCCGAGAAGCGGATATTCCCGGCCATTGACGTGGCCACCAGCGGCACAAGGCGTGAAGACAAGCTCTTCCGCCCCGACCAACTCGAGCATGTCTATACTCTTCGGCGCGGTTTACAACAGATGCCGTCCACTTCGGCTATGGAGTGGCTCATCAAGCGCATTGCCGGCACGCCGGGCAATGACGCATTGCTCGAAGGTCTCTGACCGAGCGCTGAACACGGTGCGCATTTCCGCAGCCGTTCTCGCCGGCGTCCTGCTTCTCGCGCCGCCGGACGTCCGGGCCCAGAACAAGCAGCCCGACAATCCGGAGGTCGTAAAGCTCACGGTGAAGGGCGTTCACGTGGTAAAGCTGGACGAGCTTCTGCAGAGCATCTCGACTTCACAGTCAAACTGCAACAGCGTCATCCTCAAGCCCGTCTGCTGGATCACGAAATCGAATTTCGTTTACAGCAAGCAATATCTCGATCACGCCGAGCTCAAGCGCGACGTGCTGCGCATACAGGTTTTCTACTGGAAGCGCGGGTACCGCGATGCTGAAGTCGACACGGCCGTAATTTCGAAAAGCCCGCACAAGGTCGCCGTTACGCTGACGGTGCACGAAGGGGCGCCGACGATGGTGAGCAAGGTCGTCGTCAATCAGAATACGCGTCTCCTCAGTGATAAGGAGATCGCCAAGCGGGTCGTGCTCGGCGCGAACTCCCCGCTGAACCTGATCCGTCTCGATTCCTCCCGTGTCTTTCTCCAGCAAAGCCTTTTCGACAAGGGATACGCAGATGCCGCCGTGGACACGGCAGTCGCCGTTGACGATTCCGCCCGCACCGCTCTCGTAACGTTGACACTCGACCCGAAGTGGAGGACGACGGTCGAGGATATCGTCATCAGCGGGAACGAGGGCGTGAGCGCGCGCACGATCAAGAAATCGCTGACCTTCTCGAAGGGCGACATCTTCCGGCGCTCGGAGATGCTGCGCAGCCAGCGCGCTCTGTACGAGTCAAACCTGTTCAAGCGCGCGTCCATCGAGCCGCGCCCTCCGCTCGATCCATTCACACCCGACTCGGCGAAGATCATCGTCGTGACAGTTACGGAATCACCGCCGCGCGAGGCGCGCTTGAGCGCGGGATTCAACACGGTGGCTTTCGTTCAAGCCGAGGGAAGGTTTACGCACTACAACTTGGGCGGCGGCGCGAGACGTCTCGACGTCCAGGCGGCGGTCGGAAACCTGCTCTCCGGATCGCTCAACGGACGGGGCATTTTCAAGAACGCCTCAACAGTCGTGACGAGCGACAGGTCGCGCTACTTCGCGCCGACGTACACGGCGAGCATAGACCTGCGTCAGCCCTGGTTCGGCTCACCGCACAACGAGATCGCGCTCGGTCTTTTTACGCACCGGAGAAGCGCGCCCGGCATCTACGTGGATCGCGGCCTCGGCACGAGCGCGACGTTTACGCGTGAGCTCATCGACGGAGGCCCGGCGAGCGCGAATTACCGATTCGAGATCAGCCAGGTTGACGCCGGCGACGTTTACTTCTGCGTTAACTATGGCGTCTGCGACGCGCCGACACTGGGAGCGCTGCGCAAGAACCAGCGCCTTTCCCCGCTCTCGCTCAGCGCGACGGTGGACAAGACGAACGACCCCTTCTCGCCGAACCGCGGATATCGCGGCAGCTTCGGCGCGGAGCACGCGTCTGCACTCACGCTGTCGGACTTTCGCTACAATAGGGCGACAGGCGAAGCGGCTGCGTTCAAGCAGATCAGGAAGCGTGGCGCCCTGGGCGCCCACATCCTCGTCGGTTTCGTGAACTCGCTCGGCAGCACCGCCAGCGCCGTCGGTGTGAGCACCGGCAACAATGAGAACGTTCTCCATCCGCGGAAGAGATTTTATGCCGGGGGCTCGCATTCAGTGCGTGGCTTCGGTGAGAACCAGCTCGGACCGCGCGTGTTGACGATTCCCGCGCAGATCCTTCAGAAACACGACAGTCTCAACGTTCCGTGTTTCAGCGGCGCCGACATCAGCAAATGCGACCCGAATGCGGCGAAGCTTGCGACGCGCGACTTCGATCCGCGCCCGCTCGGCGGCAATGTCGTGCTGGAAGGAAGCGTCGAAGCGCGCTTCCCTGTCTGGCGCGCCCTCTCCGGGGCGGTGTTCGTTGACGCCGGCGTCGTGACGCAGAAAATCAACAAGGATCTCCCACGGCGCAGAGGTGCGATCACGCCCGGCGTCGGCGTCAGATACCTCTCGCCCGTCGGCCCCATTCGCGCCGACATCGGCCTCAATCCCGGCAGTACCGAGAATTTGCCGGTGGTCACGGAGCAGATGATCGGAGGCGAGCGCAAGCTCATCACGCTCGACAAGCGTCGCGTTTACTCGCCCGGCAAGAGAGTTCTCGATCGTCTCGTGCTGCATCTCTCCATCGGTGAAGCATTCTGATGAGGCGGACGCTTCCGCGAGTGCTTGCGGTAATCGTCGCATTTTTGCTGATCGCGTGGGCGGCCGTCTATGTGATTACGGACACGAGTTGGGGGCGCGAGCAGGTTCGCAAGAAACTCGTCGCGCTCATCCAGGGGAACAGCCACGGAATCGTGACGATTGGCAGCGTCACGGGAAATCTTTTTCACGGATTCACCGCCCACGATCTTTCGATCACGGACAGCGCCGGGCATCCCTTCATCAAAACCGACGCCGTCTCCGCGTCGTACACGCTCGGCACGCTGTTCGGCAAGAGGATCGACTTCACCCAGGTGCAGCTGCTGCGCCCCGTGATCGTCATTGACAAGCAGCCGGGAGGACGATGGAACTACGACATCATCTTCCCGCGCGACACGACAACGACGAAGGGCAAACAGCCGACGGGCTGGGGGACGTGGATCCGCTTCAGCGACGTCACGGTCGTCGATGGTGACCTCACCGTTCGAACTCCCTGGGAAATAGACACGCATATCGTCGGCGCCGAGCGCACCGACGCGCTGCGAAAAGCGACGGGACCGGATGGGCGGCTGCGGATCGAGAAGGTCGCGAACGGCTATCAGAAAGTTTCCGTCTTCCACAAGATGAACGGAAAGTTTCCGCTACTGCGGTGGACGGACCCGGCCTACCCCAACAGCATCATCGAGATCGCGAAGCTCTCGATGATTGCGGAGATTCTCAGGCCGCCGGTGACGGACGTGCGCAATCTCAGCGGCAATTTCGAGTTCACCGGCGACTCGGTGTGGTGGAAGAACGCAAGTCTGACGATGCCCGCGACGCACGCGGTCGGAGATGGGAAGTACTACATCTCGAACAACAATCTCCATCTCCGCCTGCACGCGGATCCGGTGTCGCCTAATGATCTGCGCTGGGTCGAGCCGGCGCTGCCGGCGAGCGGCACCGGCAGTATGGATTTCGCGCTCGACTGGAACGGGCCGACGAGCACGTACACGGCGAGCAACGCCGACATACAGCTCGCGCAGTCGCATCTGGCCGGGAAGATGACGGTCGTCGTGAACGACTCGATCACCTTCCACGACTCTGATCTCAGGTTCGCGAATCTCGACACAAAAATGCTGACGCGGATCTTTCCGAGCATCATCCTGCCGCGCCAGGGAATCGCGAATGGCCACGCGACATTCGACGGCGGCATTCGCTGGCTGAGAATCAATGGGGACGTCGCGTTCTACAGCCCGCAGTCTGGCCGCAGCCACGTAATCGGCGGCGGCCAGCTCGGATACGCCAACAAGATTTTCTCGGCGAAGAACCTGAAGCTGCGAATGCTCCCGATGACTATGGATCTCTTCGAGGCGATCGTCGCCGTACCGACTCCGCTCGGCGGGATCCTGAGCGGAACGGCAACCCTGAACGGATCCACTGCGACGATGATGACTGCCCAGGGGGACGTCACGCACTTGGAGGGCGGGGCCGTCTCACGAGCAACCGGCAGAGCGGGATTCAGAACTCACGGCGTCCAGTACTTCGACATCGACGCCCGCGTGCATCCGCTCGCGCTCGCCACAGCGGGTAGATTCGTTCCGTCGCTGGGGCTTCGCGGAAATGCGACTGGCCCGATCCGGCTCGTCGGGACACTGAAGGATTTCCGCGTCAATACGGAGCTCGCATTCAACGACGGCGGCTATCTCAAGCTCGCCGGCACGCTCGATCTCTCTGGTAGAGCGAAAGCGTATGACCTCGACTTCCGCTCGCGGCTGTTCAACGCCAATGCGATCGTGGCGAAAGCGCCGAAGACGTCGCTCACGGCTGTCGCGCACGCGAAGGGACGCGGAACTGATCCGGCGACGATGACGGCGACCATCACCGCTGATGTCGCGGCATCCTTCGTTGATACGGTTGCGATAGACAAGGCGAACGTGCGTGTCGCGATCGCCAACGGACTCGCCCGCTTCGACACGCTCGCCGTGGTCGTGCCGCAAGGGATTCTCGAGGCGAGGGGCAGCTTCGGGCTCGCTCCCGGCAAGAGCGGAACGCTGACGTATCACGTGGCAATAGACTCGCTAGCAAAAATTGCGGCCCTCGTCACGCCGGACACGACGCCGGTCCGGCCGAGGCCAGGTATCCTGGCAAGACGAATCGCAAGAGCGAAAGCTGACTCGGCGCGCATCGACAAAGCGACCGAAGTAGAGCGCGCCGCGACCGGTCGCGCGCTGCCCAAGTTCGCGGTAGATACGCCTGCTGTGGTCCGTATGAACGAGCTCGCCGGCTCGGTGGTCGCCGACGGAGTCGCGACTGGCAATATCCGGAACTTCAATCTGAAGGGCACCGCTTCCGGCAAGAACATCGTCGCCAGAGGAAATACCGTTGGAACGTTCAGCGCGGACTACACGTGGAACAACGCTCGCACCGCGCAGTCCCAGGTCACCGTAAACGCGCACGCTCTCGCAGTGCGGGCGATGGGTTTCGATCTCGACAGCGTCGGCGGAAAGATCTCGTACCAAAAGCCGAACGGCACCGCGCAGATAGTCGTCAACCAGGACAACAACCGCACCTATTCGGCGAGCGCGAAGTACACGCTCGACAAAGTACGCAACACGCTTCAGCTGAACGATCTCAAGATGAAGTTCGACACAACGACGTGGGCGAGTACGCAAGTCGCCGCGCTTCATTGGGGGACGGCCGGATTCGACGTTCAGAATCTCGAGTTGAGAAATGGAGCGAAAGGAAGAATCTTCATCGATGGGCGCCTCCCAACAACCGGCAGTGCAGATCTCCATCTCGCGGTGGACAACTTCGATGTCGCCGACGTCATCGCCATCACGCAAAGCGACATTAACGCGAAGGGCCTCATTTCGCTCGACGTGAATGCGGCCGGCACCACTGCCGATCCGACGTTCAAGGGAGCGTTCGGCGCGACGAATCTCCTCTACAACGGCACGAACGTGCCTGAAGTACACGGCACGGTGGACTATGCGAACCAGACGCTCACCGGACGCGTAGAGGGGATGAGAGCAGGCAAGCAGCCGTTCGTCATCGCCGAGGGTACGGTGCCGATCAACCTGGCTCTTACCGGCGTGACGGGTTCGCGCTTCCCGAGCGATAGGCAGATCGCTCTCAACGTAAAAGCGGACAGCCTCCCGCTCGATCTCATTCCGCAGATCAGTGATGTCGTCGCCAACGTGAAGGGCAATGCAACAGGCGACTTCAAGCTGACCGGCACGCTCAACCGGCCGGTGCTGGCGGGTACGTTCGCGCTGCATCAGGGATCTGCGAAGCTCGTGCCGGTGGGAATCACCATCAATGACATCGTAGCTTCGGTCAGGATGCTGCGCGATACGATCGTGATCGATTCGATCGTCGGCCAGAGCAACGGACGCATCGCGCTGTATGGAGGAGTCGGAATCGGATCGCTCAGGGAGCCGTCGTTCGATCTCAAGTTCGATGCACAGAACGCGCTCGTTCTGGACAACGACAAGGGACATCTCAGAGCCGATGCTCAGCTGGCGATGGCGGGTCCGTATAAGCAGGCGCACATCACCGGCAACCTGCGCATCCGCAACGGCGTCGTCTACATACCACCTTCGGACAACAAGAACATCATCGGCGCGGGAGACCCTGCCCTATTCAGCGTCCTCGATACTGCCATCGTTTCGAACAAGGAGCTTTTCCCGGCGCAATCGCCGCTGCTGGGCAATTTGATGATGGACGTATCACTAAGCGTTGACCGCGACGTTTTCGTCCGCTCGCGCGAGGCGAACGTCGAGGTGTACAGCGACGGTGACCTCGGCATTCACGTCAACCGCGCCAAGCAGGCATTCGTGCTCGACGGTGTGCTGCTGAGCGAGCGCGGCGAATACACCTTCATGACACGCCGCTTCAACATCAAGCGCGGCTCTGCCACTTTCATCAACTCGGCGGAGCTGAATCCGACGCTGCAGGTGACGGGCGAATACGAAGTGCGGCTTCCTGCCCGCGAGGCGATCAACATTCAGATCGTGATCGGCGGAACGCTCAATAATCCACACATCTCGCTCCAGAGCGATGCGCAGCCGCCGATCGCACAGAGTGACCTGCTCAGCTATCTCGCGTTCGGACGGTCCTCGTCGTCGCTGGTGCAGCTCGAGGGATCAGGACTGACGAACGGGACGAGCGGCCCGGGTAACGTCATCGGAGCCGGTGCGTCACTGGCGAGCAGGCAGCTCGCCGGAGTCGCGCTCGGAGTGTTCGCTGATCAGCTCGCCGGCGAAGCGGCGAGATCGCTCGGCGCCGATGTCTTCAACATCACGCCGGCGGACGTGCAGACAGACGTGGGAAGTTTTCTTAAGGGAACCCAGGTCGAATTCGGGAAGTACATCAAATCCCACACTTTCGTGGCGACGAAGACGCGCTTGGATCCGGGATCATTGAACCGGCCGGAATTCCAGCTGCAGCACCGCTTCGGCGGGAATCGCGGTTATAGTCTTGAAGCGGGTCTTGAGACGAGATATCTGCTGCACGCGCCGACGCTCGCGCCGCAGACCGTCGGCACGACGAGCGCGCTGGGGATTTTCCTGGTGCGGAATTGGAGATTCTAACAACTGGCACCTGACAACTATGGACTACGGACTAGGGAGCGGGCGACGCACTTTCTTACATTCCCTAGTCCCTAGTCCCTAGTCGCCTTTTAATGTGCACCGGCGTCACGGCCCGCTCGATCAACGCAAGGAGTCCATCAGCCATCAGAGCCAGCGCCGCTGCTGGCAGCGCTCCGGACAAAATCATTCTGTTGTCTGCCAACGCGAGACCCGTTGCGATTGGCTCGCCCAGACCTCCAGCTCCAACGAATGCTGCGAGCGTCGCGGTTCCGACGGTGATTACTGCCGCCGTTCTGATCCCCGACATTATCACGGGCGTCGCCAGTGGAAGGCGGACATAACTTAGCAGCTGCCACCCCGTCATCCCGAGCGCGTGTGCGGCGTGTACCGCCGGCGGGTCAGCGTCGCGAACCCCCGTATACGTCGCGCGAAGAATCGGGTAAAGTGAGTACAGCCACAGCGCCACGAGCGCCGGCCAAACGCCGATTCCAAACAGCGGGATCATGAATGCGAGCAGCGCAATGCTCGGAATCGTCTGCAGCACACCGACAGCGCGAATCACAGTTTCCGCCGACCCGCGCGACCGCTCGAGGAGGAGGCCAAGCGGAACAGCAACGAGAATTCCGGCGCCGAGCGCAATGAGCACGAGCAATATGTGTCTCCAGAACTGCGAGACCAGCTCGCTCCGGTGCGCGGACAAGTAGGCGGCGAAACCGGATTCGGGCAGCTCAGAGTCAACGCGCAGACCGGCTGAGCCATTCAATCCGAGCTTCGCAAGCGCGTCGCGCGCGACCTTTGCGATCGGCTCGTGATCGACTTCAACACGCGCGTTCAGCGCCCGCATCGTCGTTACGTCGAGCCGTCCGCTGAGCTGCGACAACGCGGCGATGGCATCCGGGCGGGTAGCGGCCAAGCGCGGCCCAACCAGCGCCGCCGCCTCATAGGGCGGGAATGCGTGCAGGTCGTCTGTGAGAACGGCGAGATCGTACTTCTTGATCAGCCCGTCGGTTGAGTATCCATCGATCACTCCCACCGATCCGCCGGCGAGTGCCTGGTACTTTAGCGCCTGCGAAAGGGGGCGAACTCCCGCGAACTTCATCCCGTATTTCCGTTGCAGCCCTGGCAGCCCGTCGACGCGCCCGATAAAATCCGGAGTGAGGCCTGCGACCATCGATGGCGCAGCGCGCGACAAATCACTCAACGTATGCAGTTGGTATTTGTCAGCCGTCGCCCGCGTAACTGCGATCGCGTACGTGTTCTCGAAGCCAAGCGGTGCCAGCCATCGCACCCCGTAACGCCCGGTGAATTCGCGCGACACCTTGTCGAACGCGTTGCGCCAATCAGAAGGCGTGCTGTCGCGCAGAATCGCGATCAGCCCCGTGCCGGTGTACTCGGGATAGACATCGATCGCATTCGCACGAAGAGCAGCAAACGCAACTTCCGTCGCGCCGAGGCCGGGCCGGCGCTCAACGCGAATGCCGTTTGCCTCGAGCAGCTGGGCGAACATCTCAGCGAGCAGGAAGGATTCCCCGAACGGCTTGGACGCGACGACAACCGGTCTGTCGCTGCGGATCTGCGCTCGCAGCACTCGCGCCCCGAAAAGTGCGAGGGCGAGCAGGATCAGAATCACGATCGCAGCGCGCCTCTTTCTCATTCGCGGGTTTACAGGTCTCACGCGATCAGCCCGGCGTGAGTTACAAGGTTGCGTACGTATTCAGTTTGTGGATGCGAGGCGAGATCCGCCACGGAGGACAGGTGCTCGATCGACCCCGCACGCAGAACCGCGATTCGATCGGCGAGAAGCACTGCCTCTCTGAGATCGTGCGTTACCAGTATGGAAGTGAATCCGCCCTCGCGGCGAAGGTCCCGGAACGCGGAGTGAAGCTCGGATCGCGTGATCGCGTCGAGCGCGCCGAATGGCTCATCGAGCAATAACAGAGATTGGCCGCCGGCGAGAGCGCGCGCGATGGCAACCCGCTGCCTCTGTCCGCCCGAAAGCTCGTGCGGCCATCGAGTCCCGAATTTCGCCGGATCGAGTCCGGCCAATGTCATCGCGCGGGCCGTCGTCTTATCGTCGGCGCGTCCATCCAGCCACGGCACGAGCGCGACATTCCGCGCCACTTTCCAGTGCGGAAGGAGTCCGCCTTCCTGAGGCACATATCCGATTGACCTTCGCAGCAGCACAGCGTCGCGCTTGGACACCGGTTCGCCGTTGAGCAAAATGCTTCCCGAGTCAGGCTCGACGAGACGATTGATGCAACGAAGCAATGTCGTCTTTCCGGATCCGCTTTCGCCGACGAGGGCGAGACATTCCCCCGGGGCGATGTCGAGACTCACCTCGCGCAAAGCGTCAACGTTTCCGTGCCGTTTTGAAAGACTGTCAACGGTGACGCGCACGCTCATCTATCCGCGGTCAGCCGGCTGCGTATTCATCCCATAGCGCGGCCATCGCCCGCATCCCGACGCGGAAGTTCTCTTCGCTCATCCACTCGTCGGGCGCGTGCGCGTTTTCGCCGGGAAGTCCGAATCCGACGAGCAGGACCGGCGCGCGGAGTACTCGCTGAAAATCGCTCACCACCGGAATCGACCCGCCTTCACCTACGATGACCGGCTCCTTGCTGTACGATCTTGCCAGCGCGCGCTTCGCCGCCTCGAAGATCGGACCGTTGAGATCGGCACGCCACGGACTGCCGCCGTGCAGCGCCGTCACCGTTACCTTTACTCCCGGCGGCGCCACGCTCGCCACGTGGGCTGCCATCAACTTCTCGATCTCGCGCGGGTCCTGCCCCGGCACGAGACGGCAGCTCACCTTTGCCATCGCCTTCGCGGGCAGCACGGTCTTCGCCCCTTCACCGGTGTATCCGCTCAACAGCCCATTGATCTCGCAGGTCGGCCGGATCCATAGCTTCTCCAGTGTCGTATATCCCGTCTCTCCGCCGAGCGCGCTCACGGAGACTTCCTTCATCATCGCCGCATCGTCGAAGGGCAGTTTTCTCATCCCCTCGCGCACCTTCGGATTCCACTCGTCCACCTTGTCGTAGAAACCCTTGATCGCTACGTGCCCGTTCTCATCGTGAAATGTTGCGATGATTCTCGCCAATGCCGTCGCCGGATTCTGCACCGCGCCGCCGTAGCTCCCGGAATGGAGATCTCCCGCCGGCCCTTGGACTTTGATCTCGAAATAGGCGAGCCCCCGCAGCGATGACAGAATCGAAGGCTGACCTTCCGCGAACATCGCCGAATCGGAGATCACCACTGCGTCCGCCTGCAGCAGCTCCTTGTGGCCTTCGATGAACTCGCAGAGGTTGTCGCTGCCGACCTCCTCCTCTCCTTCGATGATGAAAACGATGTTGACGGGAAGCTTCCCTCGCGTGGCCAGATGGGCCTCGAGCGCCTTGATGTGCAGAAAGACCTGGCCTTTGTCGTCCACCGATCCGCGCGCGAAAATCTTTCCCTCGCGCACCGTCGGCTCGAATGCCGGCGACGTCCACAGGTCCAGCGGCTCCGGCGGCTGCACGTCGTAGTGGCCGTAGATGAGCACCGTCGGCGCGCCCGGTGCTTTCTTCCATTCTCCAACGACGATCGGATGGCCTTTCGTCGGATATATTTTCGCCGGTACGCCGATCTTGTCGAGCGCCTGCTTCAACCAGTCGGCGCAACGCGCAGTGTCGGCGTTACGCTCGGACTTCGCGCTCACGCTTGGGATGCGGAGGAAATCGAACAGCTCCTCTTCCATCCGCGCCTGGTTGGCGGTGAAGAAATTTTCGAGATCGCTGCCGTTTGTCTTATCGCTCATTTCGTTTCCCGAATCAAAGTCATTGAATAGGTGCGACCAGCAGGGTGGATCACCCGCCATGGATACCGTAACCGGACACGCGAACCGCCGCCATTCCCGCGCCTGTCGCCGCGAGGCAAAGTGCGACGCTCGCCACCACGTATGCCGACGCTCTCACGTAAGCTCCCGACTGCGCGAGGCCGATCGTCTCCGACGTAAAGGTGGAAAAAGTGGTGAAGCCGCCGCAGAAACCTACGACGAGCAGCGCCCGCAGAGACGGCGCCGGTTCGACGTTGATGAACAGCTTGATCAACACACCGATCAGAAAACAGCCGATGATATTCACCGCCAGCGTTCCATAAGGGAATCCGGCGTGCGTCATCCGCTGTATTGCGCCGCCGAGCAAATAGCGGAGGACAGATCCGAGCGCGCCGCCTAGTGCGATATAGAGGAGAACCATATGGGAAAAACTACTGCGGAAACGGCGCTATCGCTTCCCGCTATCGCGAGTTCTTCCAGAGAAGACGCGGCCGACGAGACCGCAACGAAAGCGATTGCCGCAACGCTTGCGATTCCAGTTTTCCTTCCGCTTTTCAGATCCATCCATAACCCGTTCTAAATAAGGCACTCCCTCAACTCCGCCCCTCGGCGCATACATTAACTAACCCTCTTTATGCACACCCAGCGCCTAACGGCCCCTCTCTGAAAACAAACCGGCTAGCGGGCGAAACCAGCCCTTACCTCCTTCAGCACGCGTCTAATCCCGTGGATTGGTACCCCTGGGGCGCGGAGGCGCTCGAGAGAGCGCGCGCGGAAGACAAGCCGATCCTGCTCAGCATCGGATACGCGGCCTGTCACTGGTGCCACGTGATGGCGCACGAATCGTTCGAAAGCGAGCCGACCGCCGCGCTGATGAACGAGCGCTTCGTCAACATCAAAGTGGATCGCGAGGAGCGCCCCGACATCGACAGCATCTATATGCAAGCCCTGCAGTCGATGTCCGGACACGGCGGCTGGCCGATGACGATGTTTCTGCTTCCCGATGGCGCGCCGTTTTACGGCGGGACGTATTTCCCTCCCGAAGACAAGCACGGACTTCCCGCATTTCGAAAGCTCCTCGCAAGCGTCGCCGACGCGTACCGCGATAAACGCGAGAACATCTCAGAGACAGCGGCGCAAATCACCACCGCCCTCCGCTCCGCGGCGATCACCGGGCCGGGATCTGCGGCACCTGACAAGCGGACTCTCGAGCTCGCGTATCGAGGGCTCGCCCGGAGCTACGACGTGCAGCATTCGGGGTTCGGTACCGCGCCGAAATTCCCCCCGACGATGGCGCTCGACTTTCTCCTTCGCCATTGGCGCCGGACCGGCGAGAACTACGCACTCGAGATGACGCACGACACATTCCGCGCGATGGTGCGCGGCGGAGTTTACGATCAGATAGGCGGCGGGATGGCGCGCTACTCCGTGGACGCGGCGTGGCTCGTTCCCCATTTCGAGAAGATGCTCTACGACAACGCGCTGCTAGTCCGGCTGGGCGCGAACCTCTGGCAAGCAACCAAAGACAACGAGGTCAGCCTCGCTACCGCTCGCTCCATCGAATGGGTGAAACGCGAGATGACTTCGCCGGAAGGCGGTTTTTACTCCTCGCTCGATGCCGACAGCGAAGGTCACGAAGGCCTCTTCTACCTCTGGACCGAAGCGGAGCTCGACGCCCTCCTCGGCGACGACGCCCAACTCGTGAAGTCATTTTACGGAGTTACCGCGGCGGGCAATTTCGAGGGAAAGAGCATCCTGTTCGTCGGCGACGCGCCCGCCGTGACAGCGTCACGCACGGGTATCGGCATTGAAGAAATGCATTCCCGCCTCGAGCGGGCGCAGCGCATTCTATACGAAGCGCGCGCCAAACGCGTTTGGCCGGGACTCGACGACAAGATCCTCGCCGGCTGGAACGGATTGATGCTCCGTGCGATTGCCCTCGCCGCGCGCGTCTTCGATCGCAGTGACTGGCGCGATTTCGCGCTCGCCAATGCATCGCTTCTCCGCGATCGGATGTTGAGAGACGGGCGAGTGATGCGGATCTACAAGAACGGCGAAGCGCGCATCCCCGGATTTCTCGAGGATCACGCCTCCGTTGCCCTCGGATTCATCGCGGTTTACGAGATGACTTTCGACGAGCAATGGCTCCGCATCGCCCGGCGCATCGCCGACGCGACGATCGCGGCGTTCTGGGATGCGGACGCAAAAATGATTTACGACACAGCGAGCGACGCGGAGCGGTTGATCGTCCGCCCCCGGGACATCACCGACAACGCGATGCCCTCCGGCAGTTCGCTCGCCGCCGAGATGTTCTTTCACCTTGCCGACCTGTACGACCTCGCGCCCTACCGCGACATCGCAACATCTATAGTTGCTTCCGCCGCGGCTCTACTGGCGCAGTATCCGGCGGCATTCGGCCATCTGCTCGGAGTCATCGACTCGCAAGTTTACGGCGCGACCGAGGTCGCTTTGGCGGGGTCGCCAGACTCCAAGTCATTTAGCGTATTGCAACGGGTCATCGCCTCGACCTACGTTCCGTCGTTGGTAATGGCAGCGTCAGCTGATGCAGGGACTTCGGATATCGCGCTGATGCGGGACCGTACCGCGACCGGTGAAACCGCGACAGCGTATGTCTGCCGTAATTATGCGTGCAGCGCGCCCGTCACCACCGCGGCGGATCTCATTGCGCAGTTGGCTTCAACACGGGAGGAATAGTGGCGGATAGAATCAACAGCAGGATCGCGCAGACATACGGATACGCAGTGTGCCTTATCTGCGTCATTGTGATCCTGATCTCGACTCATTCGGTGATAGATGCGGCATTTAACTACGCGAACCCGATGGGGGCCGACGTTGTATACGGTCGTTTCGGACCGATGTCCACCTTCGAAGCGTACCGGATTCAGGCGCGACAGGCGCCCGGCAAACCAGCTGACGCCAGCGTCGCGACGAGTGCTCAGGCCAGCGACACCCAGTTGCGCGCACAGTACGATGAGGAAATGATACAGCAGCAGAAGGGAGCCAGGTTTCGCGCCCTCCGCTCACTCGTATCCGGAATCGTGTTCCTCGTCCTTGCGACGACGATGTTCCTGCTCCACTGGCGGTGGATCAGACGCACAAACGCCGAACCAGTGCACCAAACGCTTTAGCCTCCTCCGGTGTCAGACCAATGAATGCATCGGAAACCATCCCCATCCGGCCGCCGTACGGATTGCGGCTCAGCCAGTCCGTTCTGTATTGTAGCTGAGGCGTTCGCGTTTTCGCGCACTCCCCACACTCATCTCCAACCCACCCACACGTGAAGACAAGGCGTGATTTTCTCAAAGACGGCTCGCTGACAGCGGCCGCTCTCGCCGCCGTCGGTGCTTTTTCGCCGACTGACGCAATCGCCCAGGTTATGAAGCGCGCCGCCGCGATGCCTCCGACAGAAGTCCCCTCCGACAGCGAGATAAAGGCGCTGATGGCAGACGCGCTCAACGCAGCGAAAATGGCCGGTGCGAACTACGCCGACGCTCGCATCGGCAGATTCCGCCAGAACTTCGTCATTACCCGCGAGAAGCAAATCATCAACACCGTTGACACCGACTCGCTCGGATGCGGAGTGCGTGTGCTCGTAAATGGAACGTGGGGATTTGCCGCCACGCGAACGCTGACGCGCGAAGGCGTCGTCGCCGCGGCGCGAGAAGCGACGACGATCGCCAAGGCGAACCGCGTTGCTTCCGACCAGCCCGTTCAGCTCACGCCGGTGCAGGCGTATCCAAACGCAACGTGGAAGAGCGCCTACACCACCGATCCGTGGGACGTCCCCATCGAGCAGAAAGCGGACCTCCTCATCAAAGCGAACACGGAAGCGATGAAGGTGAAAGGAGTGCGCTTCGTCACATCGGCGATGTTTTTCGTGAAGGAAGAGCGCAACTTCGCCTCTACCGAGGGCTCGGTGATCACGCAGACGGCGATCAGAAGCTGGCTCCCAATGCAGATCGCCGCCGTCGCTCCCGACTTCTCCGACTTCCAGAACCGCACCAACGTCGTGATGCCCGCCGGTCGCGGATACGAGTACATCCTCGAGCAGGACATCGTCGGCAACGCACAGAAGTGGGCGGGCGAAGCAGTGCAGAAGCTGACGGCGAAATCGGTCGAGGTCGGCAAGTACGATCTCGTTCTGCATCCGAGCCATCTCTGGCTCACCATCCACGAATCGATCGCGCACCCGACCGAGCTCGACCGCGCGATGGGCTACGAGGCCAACTACGCCGGCACGAGCTTCCTCGCGCCGCCTGAGAAAATGCTCGGCAAGTTCCGCTACGGCCCCGACTTCATGAATATCCAGGCCGACCGCTCGCAGGAGGGATACTGCGCCACGATCGGATGGGACGACGAAGGCGTGAAGCCCGAAGAATATCTGTTGATCAAGAACGGAATCGTGAACGACTACCAACAGACGCGCGAGCAGGCGAACTGGCTCAAGTGGTGGTACGACTCGCAGGGACGCCCAACGCGGTCGCACGGGAACAGCAACTCGGATTCGTGGAACGACGTCCAGTTCCAGCGGATGCCGAACGTTTCGCTTCTCCCCGGCGACAAGGACATAAGCTGGGATGACATCATCGCGTCCACGGACAACGGCATCGCGATTATCGGCGACGGCTCGTTCTCCATCGACCAGCAGCGCTACAACGCGCAGTTCGGCGGACAGGTGTTCTACGAGATCAAAAACGGCAAGCTCGGGCAGCCGCTCAAGGATGTTGCGTACCAGATGCGGACGCCCGATTTCTGGAACTCGATGCAGATGATTGGGGGCAAGAAGAGTTACTCCAACGGAGCCAGCTTCTTCGACGGCAAGGGGCAGCCGGGACAGATCAATGCCGTCAGCCACGGTTGTGTGCCGGCGAAGTTCAAGCAGATCAACGTCATCAACACCGGGAGGAAAGCGTGAGCCGCGCAACTATCGAAGGGAGGCGCGCTCCGGTGCGTCTGCTGAACAGCGAGGCGTCCGCGATTCCCGCCGGCGCGATTCTCACTCGCGAGCAGACGCAGAACATCATCGAGCGCGCGGTGAAGATGTCCAAGGCCGACAGCATCTCGGTGAATGTCGGCAGCAGCTACACGACGAACGTCCGCTTCGCGGCGAACCAGATGTCAACTTCAGGCGCCGTCACCGACGGACAGATCAACGTCCAGAGCTCATATGGGAACAAGCACGCCGTCGTCTCCGTCAACGACGCTTCGGACGAATCGCTCCGCCGAGCAGTTGCGCAGTCGGAGGCGCTGGCGAAGCTTTCGCCTGAAGATCCGGAAACTATGCCGCAGCTCGGGCCGCAGACTTATACGCCGGTCAACGCGTGGTTTGAATCAACTGCGAATCTTTCCGCCGGCGACAGAGCGAAGGCGGCGCTCACCGCACTCGATCCGGCGCGGAAATCGGGCGATCTTCGCGCCGCCGGCTTCATCATCGTCAGTGCGCAATCGGGCGGACTGGGGAACAGCAGCGGTATGTTTGCCTTCCACCGCGCCACCAACGCGAATTACACGCTGACCGTTCGCAGCGCCGACGGCACGGGCTCAGGATGGGCGGGCGCCGAACACCCCGATTGGAATCAGCTCGACTTCAACGCGCTCAGCACACACGCGATCGAGAAAGCGCGGTTGTCGCGGAACCCGGTCGCCATCGAGCCGGGCAGGTACACAGTGATTCTGGAGCCGCAGGCGGTCGGCGATCTCGTGCAGCTGGTCACCAACTACGGAGCCGCGCGGCAGGCCGACGAAGGGCGCAGCCCCTTCTCGAAGACGGGTGGCGGAAACAAAGTCGGGGAGAAAATCGCGGATAGCAGAGTGACGCTCTTCTCCGATCCCGCCGACCCGCAGCTCCTCTCGCAGCCATTCGACTTCCAGGGCCTTCCGCTCTCGCGCCAGGTGTGGATCGAGAATGGCAACCTCAAGCAGCTCGCCTATTCGCGCTTCTGGGCGAAGAAACAGGGGAATATCCCGACCGGCAACCCGACATCGCTCAAGATGCAGGGGGGCTCGGCGTCGCTCGACGAGATGATCAAGTCAACCCAGCGCGGCGTGCTCGTGACCCGGCTCTGGTACCTGCGCGAAGTAGATCCGCGCACGATTCTCTACACCGGACTCACCCGCGACGGCACGTTCCTGATCGAGAACGGCAAAATCTCAAAAGCGATCAAGAACTTCCGCTTCAACGAGTCGCCGCTCTTTATGCTCAACAACCTCGACGCGATCGGACCGGCGATGCGTCTCGCCGGGACCGAGCAGGGCGGCGCGGTAGTGATGCCGCCGATCAAGGTTCACGATTTCAACTTCACCAGTCTCTCCGACGCGGTATAACAACACTTTGCGGCACCCGTAAAAAAGAGAAGGCGGCTCTTTCGAGTCGCCTTCTTTTTTTGGGCTCAAACAGACGCTAATCCGAGAAATCGCACCTGCCTTCACCCAAACTCGCCCCCTCCCAGAGACGAGTCCTGCAAATCAATTGCTTCCCTGAACACGCAGGATCGCAAAATCAGTGCGCGTACGGCGCGGGCCTCGTTTTCCAATCATCAAGAAACCTGGGAAACAGATGGGGATGGCGGACGTCTGACAGTTACGCCCATCGAGGCGCAGCTGACGCTGCGAGAGCCTTTGTCGTCTCGTAGCTTTCCCGCTTGATCAATCCACAGCCAATAACCCTCGAAGGGCATGGCGTCCGGCTCGAGCCGCTGTCCGAATCCCATCACGACGATCTCGTCGCCGCATCGAGCGACGGCAAGCTCTGGGAGCTTTGGTTTACCACTGTCCCCGAGCCGGACCAGATGCAGAAGTACATCAGCGACGCATTTGCCGGCCAAAAGGCGGGGACGATGCTTCCCTGGGCGGTGCGCGACCTTGAGAGCGGTGACATCGTCGGCAGCACGCGCTACCACGACATCGTCGCACCTATAGATCGCGTGGAGATCGGCTATACCTGGTACGCGAAGAGAGCGCAGCGGTCTCCTGTCAACACCGCGTGCAAGCTGCTCCTCTTCACACACGCGTTCGAGCAGGCCGGCTGCGCCGTCGTCGGGCTCCGCACCGACAACTTCAACTTCACATCACAGCGCGCGATCGAAGCGCTCGGCGCGAAGAAGGACGGTGTCATTCGCCATCACCTGCCGAGACGCGACGGCAGCGCTCGGGATTCGGTGATGTACAGCGTTCTCAAGCACGAGTGGCCGGACGTGAAGCGCAACCTCGAGTACCGTCATAAAAAGCACGGAGCAGCCACTCTCTAGCCGCGCTTCAGCTTCTTCTCCGCTGCGAGAAGCTTTTCTTTCCGCTCGATTCCCCAGCGGTATCCGCCGAGCTCTCCATCGGCGCGAAGCACGCGGTGGCAGGGTATTACCAGCGAGGCCGGGTTCCGTCCGCACGCGGACCCGACCGCTCGCGTAGAGCTCCCCGAGCCAATTGCGGCCGCTATTTCAGAGTACGTTCGCGTAACTCCGACGGGAATTTTCTGCAGCGCTTCCCAAACCTTAAGCTGAAACGCGGTGCCGGCCACATCGAGCGGCGGCGCGACGGTTTTTCTTCCAGCCGCGATTGCCGTGACGGATGAGAGCCAGCCGAGTATCTGCCTATCGCCCGCCCTCGCGCGGCTGATCGCCGCTCCGGAAAATGTTTTCGCGAGTTCGGTCTCGAGTGATTGCGAATCGTCGCCGATCGCAACCCAGCAAATTCCGCGATCGGTTGCGGCAAGGAGAATCGTTCCCACCGTGCTTTCTCCGACGATGAAGCGGATGTGCTTCCCGGCTCCGGCGCGACGATATTCTCCCGGCGTCATCCCCATTGATTTCGACGCCGCCTCGTACGCCGCTCTGCTCGATCCGAATCCGGCTTCATACGTCGCCCGGCTAACGCTTTCACCGCCCGCGAGACGCGATTTCATATGCCCCAATCGCAGCGCCGACTGGTACGCGCGAGGAGTGAGGCCGAAGATCTTCTTGAATTCCCGCTGGAGGTGGAACGGGCTGAGCTTCACTTGTGCACCGAGCGCGTCGAGCGAGATCGTCTCACCGGCGTGTTTCTCGATGTACTTCGCCGCTTCGCGAATACGCTTTTCGCCGAGCGTGCGAACCGTTCCCTCGGGATCGCAGCGCTTGCACGCGCGGTAACCGGCGGCGAGCGCTTCCTCTGCGGAGAGGAAGAATTCGACGTTGTGGCGATTCGGGCGTTTGGCTGGACACGACGGCCGGCAGAAGATTCCGGTCGTGCGCACAGCGAAGACAAACGTGCCGTCCGCTGCACGGTCGCGGGCCGAAACCGCATTCCAGGCGGAGTCCGGCGGCAAGACGTCGCCAACTCGCTTCAGCATTTCTGTGCGTCCATCGATTGCTTCATAGTGTCCCATCTTCCTCTCCAATCAGTGTCGGAGATGAAGTTGCCGGATTGCCGATCCCCTGCCCATCCGATTGTTGCTGTCAAACCAGCTTCAGTACAGATCAGCACAGCTCTTCAGGATCGTTCGGCAGTTACCGCATATGACTTTGCAGTTTCTCTCGCGGGTGTCGGCTGATCCACAGACGTCGCATACTTCCGGCGGCGATTGTACTCGTGCCTGCGGAAACGCCGGTGACGGCCGCGGCTTGCCCCCCTCGCTGTCGCTCACGCACCGAGAGTAGGAATGAACTTCGGCGGACGGCGATACTTCGTCGCCTGCTCGTATGAGTATGCGATGCGAAGCAGTGTCGGCTCGCTCCACGCTCTCCCGAAGATTGACAGTCCGACAGGGAGTCCGGAGATGAAGCCGATCGGAACGTTGATGTTCGGGTAACCGGCTACGGCTGACGGTGTGGAATAGCCGCCGGTGTAGTGATCACCATTGAGAAGGTCCGTCAGCCACGCGGGACCACCCGTCGGCGCGATGAGGGCGTCGAGCTTGTGCTCGTTCATCACTGCGTCTATCCCCTGCTCGCGCGACATCTTCAGATCCTGTGCGAGCGCGTCGAGATACTTTTGCTCCGTGAGCGGCCCCTTTGCCTGAGCCTTGACCATTATGTCCTGCCCGAACCAGCGCATCGATGTCTCGCGATGCTTCTCGTTGAAGGCAATGATGTCGGCAAGGGTTTTCACGGGCGCAGTCGGGCCGAGCGAGGCCAGATACTTGTTGAGATCGGCCTTGAATTCATAGAGCAGGACGTCAAACTCGGAGTCGTCGAACTTTCCCGCAGTTGGAATATCGGCGGGGTCCACGATGATCGCTCCGCCCCTCTTCATCGCCTCGATCGCTTCGGCAACAAGCTTGTCCACGTCGTCGTTGAAGCCCGAGTACTTGGCGCGCACGACTCCAATGCGCGCGCCACGCAGTCCGTTCAAATCGAGATACTTCGTGTAGTCTCTTACTGAGTGAGCGCTCGATCCCGATGTCGCCGGGTCTGATGTGTCTTCTCCTGCCATCGCGCCGAGCAGGATCGCTGCGTCGCGAACGGTGCGCGCCATCGGGCCTGCCGTGTCCTGACTGTGCGCGATGGGGATGATTCCGCTGCGGCTCAGCAATCCGAGCGTCGGCTTGATGCCGACAATCCCGCAGGCAGATGATGGACTGACGATCGAGCCATCGGTCTCGGTGCCGACGGCTACCGCGCACATATTCGCGGCGACCGCGATCGCGGAGCCGGAGCTCGATCCGCTGGGGTTCCTGTCGAGAACGTAGGGGTTTTTCGCCTGGCCGCCGCGCCCCGTCCATCCGCTAGATGCGTGCGACGACCTGAAGTTCGCCCACTCGCTGAGGTTTGTCTTGCCAAGCAGCACGGCGCCGGCCTCGCGAAGGCGCGCCGCGATGAACGAATCCTTGAGCGGGATCGAACCTTCGAGAGCGAGCGACCCGGCTGTCGTCGTCATTCGGTCGTGGGTGTCTATGTTGTCCTTGAGCAGGACTGGAACTCCGTGCAGTGGTCCGCGTGGACCCTTTGTCTTTCGCTCCGCGTCGAGCGCGGAAGCGATCGAAAGCGCATCCGGGTTAGTCTCGATTACCGCGTGCAGCGCCGGACCATTTTTGTTTAGCCGATCGATCCTGGAGAGGTACTCCTGCGTGATCTGCCGCGACGTCCGCTTGCCTGATGTCATCATCTGCTGGAGATCGGCGATCGTCTTCTCCTCGAGATCGAAGGCGAGTGACGATTCCGCCGAAGCGTCGGGGGCGCCGACCGGCAGCGCCTTCACCGTTTTCGCGCCGGCGATCACCGCCGCCGAAAGAGCTCCGTTTCTGATGAAATCGCGACGATCCATTAGTGGCTACCTCTGTGGGTTTGTCAGTCGAAGTCCAGCGCAACATCGAGCGCCGGCGCGGAGTGCGTCAACGCACCGATCGATATCCAATCAACTCCGGTTTCGGCAATCCCGCGAACGGTTGGAAGATTGACCCCGCCTGAAGCTTCCGTCACCGCTCTCCCCGCGACGAGTTTGACCGCGTCGGACATCATCGGGGTCATCATATTGTCGAGCAATATCACGTCTGCGCCGGCGGCGAGCGAAGCCTCGACCTGCTTGAGCGTCTCACATTCCACCTCGACCCTCGTTCCCTCCGGTGAGGTCGCCCTCGCGCGTTTGACCGCCACGGCCACATCGCCGTCAACCGCGGCCAGATGATTGTCCTTGATGAGGACGGCGGAGGCGAGGTTGAAGCGATGATTCATTCCTCCTCCCGCACGGACTGCATAGCGCTCCAGCTTCCGCCAACCGGGCGTGGTCTTTCTCGTGTCGAGAATCTTCGCTTTCGTTCCTTTGACCGCATCGACATAACGCGCAGTCAGTGTCGCTATGCCGGATAACCGTTGTACGAAATTCAGCGCTACACGCTCGGCCGAAAGCAGACCTCTGGCATCCCCGCTAAGGAACATCATAGGTGTTCCCGGAGCGACGTGACTGCCATCTTCGACTTCGGAGCGGATGTGCACTGCGTCATCCACCTGGCAGAATGCTTCGCGCGCGAGCACGAGCCCGGCAATCACTCCCTCTCCCCTGGCTACCATCCTGCATCCGGCGCGGCGGTCTGAAAGTACCGTGGCCACGCTGGTGAGATCGTGCTTCGTGTCGTCCTCTTCGAGGGCCGCCGCTACAACGGCCGCGAGCTCCGTCTTCGTGAGCGGAAACCCAAGCCCCTCTTCAGGGGCGAAGCCACGCGCTGCGAGATCTGCCGGCGTGCGCGTACTCATTCCCCCGGATCGTCCGCCGCTTCCGGCACGGGTGACAGCGGCGCGTTTCCGCCGATGGATATCATCCGCTCGATCGCGAGCCTCGCCCGGGCGGCAACGGCCGGCTCGACTGTGATGCGATGCTGCATTTTTTGCAGCGAATGGAGAACCTTCGGCAGCGTCGTCACCTTCATAAAGGCGCACACCGCGTCTTCATTCGCGGCATAAAACGTCTTGCTCGGGTTTTCACGACGAAGCCTGTGAAGAATGCCAACTTCCGTCGCTACGATGAACTCGTCAGAGCCAGAGATCTGTGGCCGCTTGATCATTCCCTCCGTGGAAAGAATCTGCACTCCGCGCGGATCCACATCGCCGGCGCTCATCGCCTCGACAACGCTCATCGCGCACCCGCATTCAGGATGGATCAGCAACTCCGCTCCCGGATGCGCCGCGCGCTTCGCCGCAAGGTCTTCCGAATCAATCCCCGCGTGGACGTGACACTCGCCCATCCAGACGTGGATGTTCTTTCGTCCGCTCACTCTGCGCACGTGGGCACCGAGGAACATGTCGGGGAGAAAGAGGATCTCCTTGTCAGGCGCGATGGAGTTGACGACTTCGACGGCGTTGCCCGACGTGCAGCAGTAGTCGCTCTCCGCCTTCACCTCCGCGGTCGTGTTCACATACGCCACGACGACGGCGCCGGGATGCTCGGCCTTCCAGTCGCGAACCTGATCGGCATCGATCGTCGAGGCCAGTGAACAGCCCGCGGCGAGATCGGGGAGCAGAATCGTTTTCTGCGGCGAGAGAATCGCCGCCGTCTCGGCCATGAAATGCACGCCGCAGAAGACGATGATGTCGGCGTTCGTCTTGGCCGCTTCTCGTGACAGCCCGAGCGAATCGCCAACGAAATGGGCGACGTCCTGGACTTCGGGGCGTTCGTAATTGTGAGCGAGAATGCAGGCGTTTCGAACGCGCGCGAGCTCCCGAATCTGCCCGTGTAGCTCGGCGAGGTCGGCCGGCGAGGTCGCGATGGCGGTTCCCATCTACAAGAAATTAGCGACCAGGTGATCGGGTGATCGGGTTTACCGAAGTTCAACCCGACGGCAACGGGGGCTAATCCCGGTACGGCGACTCCTCGTCATCATCGCCGGCTCCGTAGAACTCGCGGTCGGGCGCTTCGTTCGTTATCTCGCGCACGAGCGGACGGACCATGTTGAGCAGGCCGTCGCTGAGGTGCTTGCCATATCTCATCAGGAAGCGCGCGCGCGTCTTCACCGAGAGGAGGAAGGCGAGCGGGGCCATGTCGCGCTTCAGTGCATTGCAGGCGCGGCAGGCTAGCACGAGATTGTCACGACGGTCGTAGGCGATCTGGCCCCGGCGTGGCGCCACGTGGTCGAGCGTCATGACCCGCGCCGCGTGCTTCGTTCCGCAATAGGCGCAGACGGGGCCGTATTCCTTCAACAGCCAGGCGCGCGTGGTCACCTGCGCGTTGCGGCTGGTCGGGTGCGAGGTGAGCTCCGGCTTCACCGCCCCGCCGCCGCCCTTGCGGCGTCGCTTCCGGCCGCTCCCCTTCGCCGGGGATGGATTCTGATATGGAGAGTCGTTTCTTCGGCTGGGCATCGGCACTGAACTTAGCAACTGGCCACTCCCCCACGCGATGGCCGCCACCCTCGTAGAATTAGGGAGCAGGACCTCCGCCGCCTTCCAGACGCCCACAATTCCTTGCTCTTTTCGGACGTCCTCCGCACCGCCTTCGGACAGATTCGCGCCAATCTGCTTCGGTCGGTCTTCACACTACTTGGCATTATCGTGAGCGTCGCCTTCCTCGTGGCGGTGGTCGCCGTGATCCAGGGGATGAACGCGTACGTATCGGAGAACATCGCCAATGCGATGGTCGGGTCGAACGCGTTCCAGGTCCGCCGCACGCCGATCAACGTCGGCCTGGTCGAGGACGAAAAGATCCGCCGGATGTCGCGTCGACCGCGGGTCACCGAGCGCGATGCCGCCGTCGTCGCCACCGCGCTGCCGGACGCCAAGGCGGTGTCGATTCAGTCGGGCTGGCCGACGCCGCGCGCCGACGTCGTGTGGGAGGGCCGGACACTTGGCGACGTGCTGATCTTCGGCGTGACGCCGGGCTATCAGGTGGTTCAGGACTATCGGTTCACGGCCGGGCGGCCGCTCAACGACATTGACGTCAGCGAGCGGCGACCGGTGGCGATCATCGGCGCCGACATCGCCAAGGATCTCTTTGAATCGGTCGATCCCGTCGAAAAGGAGATCCGTGTGCGCGGGCGGCGGTTCACCGTCGTCGGGGTGGTGGGGCCCAAGGGCCGCATGCTCGGGCAGTCCTTCGACGGATTCGTGATCGTGCCGCTCCCGGTCTATGAGACGGTGTTCGGCAAGCGGCAGACGACGACGATTTCGGTGAAGATGGCAACCGCGACCGCGGTTGCCGACGGAATGCGCCGCGCCGAGGAGGCGATGCGGCTGGCGCACCGCCTGCGCCCGGGTGCGAGCAACGACTTCAGCGTGGAGACCGCCGACGCGCTCATCGCATTCTGGAAGCAGCTCACCTCGGTGTTGTTCGCCGTGGTGCCCGTGGTCGTGGCGATCGGCATCGTCGTCGGCGGAATCGTCATCATGAACATCATGATGATGTCGGTGAACGAACGTACTTATGAAATCGGACTTCGAAAGGCGGTCGGCGCGACGCGGGGGGATATCCGCCGGCAGTTCCTCACCGAGGCGGTGATGCTTGCCTCGCTCGGCGGCGCCGTGGGCACGACCGCCGGCTGGCTCTTCGCGATGGGCATTTCGGCGGCATCGCCGCTCCCGGCGCGAGTGACAACCTGGTCGGTGCTCGCCGCGCTGGCGCTCGGCACCAGCGTCGGGATCATCTTCGGAGTCTATCCCGCGACCCGGGCCGCGCGACTCGATCCCGTCACCGCGTTGCGCGCCGAATGAACCCGCTCCACTTCCTGCGTTCGCTCGGGCGGCGACTCTCGGAGTTCAGCGAGAACGTCGTTCTTGCGTTCGATTCGATCAGGGTCGCAAAGGCGCGATCGGCGCTCACGATCCTCGGGGTCGTCATTGGCGTCGCGACGGTGATGGCGATGGGTTCCGTCGTCTCCGGCATTCGCACCCAGATCGTGGCAACGCTCGAGATTGCCGGACCGACGACGTTCTACGTGATGAAGGTGTTCTCGCAAACGCCACTGAATCCGGAGGACCTGCCGCGCTGGGTGCGCATCCGCCCCGATCTTCAACCGTCGGAGGCCGAGCGCATCCAGATGCTGCCCGAGGTGAAGTACGCGTCGATGTGGGGGCAGGTCTTCGGGCGCGTCGAATACGAGGGGACTCGCACGCAGCCCGGCGCCATCATCGGAGCTGACGCGGGCTACACCGAGATCTATGGCGGAGAGTTGACGGAAGGACGCTGGTTCACGCGCCACGAAATGGAGCGGGGCGAAGCGGTGGTCGTGCTCGACGCCGACGCCGCGGGCAGATTATTCGGCAACATCTCTCCGCTCGAGAAGCTCGTGCATGTCGGCGGCCGGCCGGCGCGAGTCGTCGGGATCTATTCGCCGTCGGCGAACATCTTCCAGCCGCCGGGTCAGTCGACGCACGCGATCGTTCCGTTCCTGATGCTCGACCATCAGTTCACCATCGACAAGACGAACGCGGCGTTCATTCCGGTAAAGCCGCGCGACGGGGTCAGCGTCACCGACGCGCAGAGCGCGGTGATCGTCGCGATGCGTGAGGCGCGCCGGTCACGGCCCGGCGAGGGCAACACCTTCGACATGATGACGCAGGATCAGATTCTCGACACGTTCAACAAGATCACCGGGGTGTTCTTTCTGGTGATGATCGTGCTGTCGGGGGTCGGACTGCTCGTCGGCGGCATCGGCGTGATGGCGGTGATGATGATCAGCGTGACGGATCGCACGCGAGAGATCGGGATCCGGAAGGCGGTGGGGGCGTCACGCACCGACATCATGCAGCAATTCCTGATCGAAGCGGCAACACTGACCGGCATCGGGGGCGTGATCGGCATCGCGTTCGGCCTCACGCTCGGTCAACTGGCGAATCTCGCCATGGGCGTGAATGGACGCCCACCGCTCGACCTCACGCTGCTTGCAGTCGCTGTATCGGTGGGGATAGGCTTGGTGTTCGGTCTGTTGCCCGCCCGGCGCGCCGCCCGCATGGACCCGATCGACGCGCTACGCTACGAGTAACTTATTCCCACTCCACACCCACTCCCATGCTGCTGATTCGCGAAGTGATGTACTGCAAGCCGGGCAAGGTGCGCCCGATGGTCGAGAAGTTCCTCGCGATGGCGAAGATGAACGAGGAGGCGGGACTCGGGAAAATGCGCGTCATGACGGATTTTGCCGGCGAGCGCTATTGGACCATCATCGCCGATTTCGAAGTCGAGAGCCTTCAGGCATTCGAAGAGATGATGAAGGGAAAGGGAATGACCGAGGAGATGGGGAAGAAGATGGAGAAATTGATGGAGGGCTATCACGACCTCATCGAGTACGGCAAGCGCGAGATCTACAAGATCGAAGGCTGATGTGTGAGCGCCGCGCGGCGACGCCACGTGTTTTCATTTGACCGGGCCTGGTGAACCTTTTTCCATGGTTGATGGTCCAACGAGACGTCCCGAAACCGCAGTCGGTCCCGCGCCCACCGATACCATGCGTTCAGACACCTCACTGCTTCTCCGCCGCGTCACATTTGCTTTCTGTCTCGCGGCGCTGGTTCTCGCGCCAGCGGTTGCGTCGTCGCAGTTGCGGCGCGACCGGCCCGTCGCACTCAGTGACGCCGAGTTCTGGGACTTCTTCATGTCGATGTCGGAGCAAGGCGGCTCGTTTGCCTCCGAGAATTTCGTTTCGAACGAGATGACGTTCCAGCACGTGATCCCGACTCTCCAGCGCACGGTGCCGCCCGACGGCGTGTACCTCGGCGTCGGCCCGGAGCAGAACTTCACCTATATCGCGAACTTGAAGCCGCGCATGGCGGTGATCTTCGACATTCGCCGCCAGAACGCGATGGCGCATCTGATGTACAAGGCGGTCTTCGAGCTGTCGCCGACACGCGGTGAGTTCGTCAGCCGGTTGTTCTCGCGACCGCTTGCCGGGCGAGTGGCGGTCTCGGCGAAAGTGAACGACCTGTTTGCCGTCGCCACCGCCGCGGCGCGCAATGATTCGGCGTACAAGGCGAACCAACGCGCGATTTTCTCGACGCTCGTCGACACACATCGGTTCGCGCTGACCCCGGGCGACAGCGTCGCGATCGAGCACCTGCTCGAAGTGTTTTACGAGGCCGGCCCCGACATCAACTACGGGTATCGACCCGGGCGCACCGGCACATCGTACTCGACATATCCGACTTATGGGACGATCCAGACGCAGACGAGCGTCGACAGTGTGCCGATGGCGTTTCTCGCGAACGAGCAGAACTACCAGACCGTGCGCGGGATGCACCTGCGCAACATGATCATCCCGGTCGTCGGCGATTTCGCTGGGCCGAAAGCGATTCGCTCGGTCGCTGAATACCTCAAGCAGCGCCGCATGACGGTGTCGGCCTTCTATCTCTCGAATGTCGAGCAATACCTCTTTCAGAATGGCGTTGCGGACAAATTCTACGAGAACGTGGCGACGCTGCCGATCGATACGATGAGCACGTTCATCCGGTCAGTCCCGGGGGGCGGCGGCGTTGGCGGCTCCTTTTCCGTGACATCACGCAACGGCGCGATCAACAACTTCAACGGCGGGGTGATCAGCGCCTACCGCGGGGTGGTCGGCAGCTACTCCGGCAGCTACACGAGCGTCATGATCACCGATACGGCTGGGTATCGGCAGATGCGCATCTCGCAGGACACCGCTGGGCAAACTGTCACACGGACCTATCGCGATAGCGCGGGCAGCATGATCCTCATGAGCACAGACGTCAGGCCGACACGCGCGGCGGCACTGCAGCAACCCGACACGCTGCTCCTGAACCAGCTCCGGGCAATGGCGGCGCGGCAAGACAGCCTCACTCGCCGGCTCGCCCCGGGCACCGTGCCGATTCCCTTCTCCGCTGCGCGCCCGACCATGGTGATGGGCGGCAGCTCGTTGACTTCAGGCGTCGCGTCGATCCGGCTCACGATGGCGCAACACCAGCTGGGCACCATCTACACGTACCGGGACGTCATCGCGATGACGAAAATCGACGGCTGGAAGTGACTGTCTTTGGTCGCCGACCAGGCCTGACTAGTCAGGCCTGGGCAATGACCTGCTATTCGACCACGCGCTTGACGTCGTAGCGGGAGTGGATGTGCAGCTTCGCCAACACTCGCTCGGTATGATGCCGTGCTGTGTGGACGCTGACGCCGAGCGCGGCCGCGATGTCCCGGTTCGAGCGGTGGTCAGCGAGCATGACCGCGACGCGCGCCTCCTGCCCGGTCAAACCGAAGCGCTTGGCG